>CAIZGN010000411.1 GCA_903932505.1 Candidatus Hydrogenedentota bacterium | reverse complement strand
TTTCCCATTTCACACCGCTGTGAACACGCAGAATCCGCAGATCGTTCCCGGCGGGTGGCTTATTGGTTGAATGTAGGGTGGGGTTCTGGACAATAGGGACGCGGTGGGGGTATAGTTTTTTTGCGCACCGCACTTGAGGCGTGCCACAACGATAAGGGATACCCTGACCAACATGACTCGACGACCTACATCACGCGTTCCTGCGCGTCCGCCCCAAGCCGACGGTCTGGATCTTCGGAGCCTGTGCAAAAAATACGGAATTGTGTTCAAGAAGGCACTTGGGCAGAATCTGCTGCTTGACGACAACATCAACCGGATTATGGTGGCGGCAGCGTCACTGACCCCGGAGGACATGGTGGTTGAGGTGGGTGCGGGACTTGGCGCGCTCACCCGGCGTCTGTGCAAGCACGCAGGACAGTTGTTAAGCATCGAAATTGATTCGTCCTTCATGCCGTGTCTGAGGGATCAGTTTGGTGAGATGCCGAATGTGCATCTTTTTCGGGGCGATGTGCTGAACCATGAATTGGCGGATCTTGTGGCGGAGCATATTCCGGGTGGCGAGTCGTACAAGATGGTGAGTAACCTGCCGTATTACATTACCACCCCCCTGCTTTTTCACTTCATGGAGTCAGAGGTGTTTTTTTCGCGGCTGGTGGTGATGATGCAGGAGGAGGTCGGGCAACGTCTGGTGGCAGCACCGGGAACTTCTGATTACGGGGTGCTGACGTTGACCAGCCGGTGCTACGCCGATGTGGACATTGTTCATCGGGTGTCTGCGTCTTGTTTCGTGCCCCGTCCCAAGGTGGACAGCTGCATTGTGCGTTTCCGCTGTCGCAAGGAAGCACCGGTGCCGGGTCTCGACCGCCCGATGTTCACACAGGTGGTACGGGCTGCGTTTGAACAGCGCCGCAAGACCCTTCGCAATTCGCTGACAAGCTCAGCGCGTCTGGAACTGGATCGGGACGCAGTGCTGGACGCCTTGGCCACTTCAGGCATTGACTCGGGGCGTCGTCCTGAGACCCTTTGTTTTGAAGAGTTTGCGACGCTGTCGGCGCTCATCAAAGAGGCGCAGGCGTCCCAGCAGTAAGTGTCCAGGAGGATCGAAATGGTCGCCGGGATTTTTGGAAGTGAGGCGTATCACGCGCAGGTGCTGGACAGCCTGAGCAGCGGTGTGCTTGTGGTGGACGCCACGGGGTACCTCCGGGAATGCAATGGTGCGGCCTGTCGGCATCTGGGCCTCTCCCAGGATGACCTTCGGGTCGGAATGTCGGTCGCTGCCACCGCCGCTACTGCGCATCTCGCACCGATCCTGGAAGAAATGCGGTCGGAGCATCAGCCGATGTTGCGGCGGGAGATCGTGATCGGGAGCGGTGCCTCGGCACGAACGCTGGGGTTCACCGCATCGCCACTACGGGGCGAGTCCGGATTTGAGGGTGCGATCATTCTTTTTACCGACCTCACTGATGTGCGCAGGCTGGAGCGGGAGGCGGCGATCCACCGGCAGTTGGCGGAAACGGGGGAATTGACTGCCGGGGTGGTGCATGAACTTCGCAATCCGATCGCCGCAATCTCCGGGTTGGCGGAATTAATTCTTCGTGCCTGTCCAGAGGAAGGTTCCGTTTCTCGCTGGGGCCAGCGCATCTTTAGCGAGGCCGACGGATTGCGGGTGTTGGTGGATCGTTTTCTGAGTCTCTCCAAACCCTTCGATCCGCAGAAGTCCCGGTGCGACGCAGGAAGAATTCTAGCGCGCGCGATTCAGCTGTGCGGGCCCGTCGCGCAGGCGAAGGACGTGGGGATTGGCAGTCACTGGGAATCCGAAGCTCCGGTGTTTCGCGCGGACGAGGCTTTGCTGGTGCAGGCGCTGTCGAATTTGATACGGAATGGCGTGGAGTTTTCTTCGCCCGGTCAGACGCTGGAGGTAACCGCGAAGACCGAGGGCGAGGAACTGTGTATCCGGGTGGAAGACGCCGGCCCTGGCATCGCGCCCGAGCTGGTGGAGTCCGGCGTCCTTTTCAAGCCGTTCATTTCGAAACGAGACGGCGGTACCGGTCTGGGGCTTTCCATTGTTCAACGCGCGGTGACCGCCCACGGTGGACAGGTATCGTGCCGCAATCGGGCATCCGGTGGAGCGTGTTTTGAGTTGCGGCTACCGCTGTTTACGGTTGGGGATTGAGCAGGTAGGTCACCTTCACCTTGGCCTGGCAAGAGATTTCGCGTAGGGTGGGCGGGGATTCCGGCGTACCGGTTTTTGTGTTCCATTCAATCGATTGAATCTCAATGGAATCCACGGAGGCAATGGCACAGTGCAAGGCGGTGGCGGCGGCCGCTGCGGGGGCGTAGGCGTTTTCAGCTGCGGTATTCACGGCTGAATCGGCGGTGGTGCTTTCGTCCTCAGGCTTCAAAAGCGGCCCCTCGATGGGAAGGCTCAGCGTCTGCGCCAAGGTGGTCATTGTGTCGCAGAATTTGGCGAATTCCATCGGGCCGGTGTCTTGGCGGGCATAGGGAGCCATGGGAAACACGCTGTGCACGGTAAGCGCAACGCTTTTTTGATTGATATCGACCACAGAAGCACCGGAGAAGGTCAAGTCCGTGGGCTTGAGTTGCTTCTCGTCAAAAGCGGCGCGTACTTTGTCGCGGAACTTTTCTGTGGCGGTCATGGCCTCCTCAAAGGTGGTTCCCTTTGATTCGTACCGCATCGCAAACTGAACCGAGGATGGCGGCACGAAGATGGTGGCCGTACCGGTGCTGGATACCAAGGGATTGGGCGCATCGGCGGATGGCGCCGGCAGGGTGTTAACGGGATCGGGGGCCACGGCCAGGGCGAGTACACCGACGAGGACGCATGAGCCCCACAAGGGCAACCTTGCCATCCAACGGGGCCATGTCCTGGGGGTGGGGGTTTTGGTGCAACGATTCAACATGTTTGAACCTCCCTGCTTGCGGCGGGTCATTTCGGAATGAAGGGAAAGAAATCCTTGATTTCTGTTTCCTTGATCCGGCGGCCATATTCACATATCTCAAAGAACTCGGCATAGCGCACACGGTTGCCCTCGGAGCCATACCAATGCTCGAGGAGCTTTCCGTGTCGCTGTGTAAACTCGACGAAGAAATCGGACCATTGGGCCTTCATCCACGTCTTTCTCGCTTCCGGGGTCTGTGGGACCTGATCGAGATTGCCCATGAGCCAAGGCAGCCATTCGTAGACCTGCGACTCCATGGCGTTGAGCAAATCCCACTTACGATCCAGCACACAGTCGATGGATACGGCGATATCGGGCCGAAACGGGATCGGCTTCTGAAAGGTATCCATCATATACAGGAATAACGGATTCTGTTCCAGTCTGGGTGACTCGGGACAGAAATTGGGTACGGTCACCATGAACGAGGCGTCCTGCACCACTTGCGCCGCATAGCGATGGTCGGGGTGATAATCCCAAGGGCGATGGGTGAGTACGACATCGGCTCGACACTCCCGCAGTATGCGGACGATTTCCTTGCGCACTTCGAGGGTGGGCATCAATTCGCCATCGTGGTTGTCACAAATCCGGGTTGAAAAACCGCCTAGCTTGGCCGACAGCTCGGATTCGGCAGCCCGTCTCCGGGCGAGAGGCTCACCTGAGAGGGCATAGTGTCCCGCGTCCCCATTGGTGAGGGATAGGACATGCACGTTGTGCCCGGCATCCCGCCACTGCAACAAGGCACCTCCAGCATAGAACTCGGCATCATCGGGATGTGCCCCGATGCAGACAATATTCATGGAGTACCGCCCGCAGACGCAAAATTGATTCGCAGCGGATTGCTCATGAGGTTGCCGATGAGGGCATCCGGAGCCGGGGCTTTACCGGGATCAAGCAAGCCCGGGTCGGTGCCCACCGGCATGACTTCGGCGGTCAGCATGACATCAACGAGTATGCTCGCAGGGAGTGAGGTCACCCCTTTGAGTACGTCAAAATTGAACTCATTCGGCCATGCCGCTCCGGCGACTTCGAGGGGCTTGTGTCCGGCCACCACGGTATGGATGGCATCAATCACCTGCCCATCCCGTCGGATAACACCGCGAAGCAGCACGGGCTGCGCGGAGTAGTCGCTTTGAACCTTTATTTTAACATTCACCTTAAGTTCAGTGGGAAGGGGTGGAGCCACGTTGACCTCGCACATCGAAAGAATCTTCTTGGCGTTCTTCTGGGCGTTCACCACGACATTCGGGCGGGAGGGGTCTTCCACCACCAACGATTCGACGCTGATTTCAGACTCGGCGTCCCCGGCACCCTTGGACTTGGGCTTTACGGCAGCCTCAGTCTCCTGCGCTGCCCCGGCAACAGCGCCCGACTGCGGGGTGCCCGGTGTTTTGGGCGACGAGGGCTGACAACCCGCGAGAACCACAAACAGTATCGAAAAAAGTACTCCAGCGCGCATAGTTTTCTATTTCCTTCCGTATCCTTTCCCGCGAAAACCGGGAAGGTTGTCCCATAAAAGCACAAAAGGCCGTCTTCAGGCAAGCTTGCTGGGGGTTTAGTCCTTGTCTTTCGGGTCTTCGACTGGGGCATCCAACGGTTGATCGGCTTCCCCCGCAGCCCGGTCACGGGCCTGTCGAGCCTGCATGATCTTGCGCAATTCTTCGCTCCCCAAGGTTCGCAAGAAGGCCTCGCGACGTTCCAGGGCGTACTGCAGGCGGATGTACCGGATATCGAGCAGAACAATGTAGAGCGAAAGCAACAACAGGAGCAGAAAAAGGCCCCAGTAGACGACCAGCACCGCGAGCGAAGGACGATCCTGCACCAAGTACTGGCCGTACCACGCCATAACCGCCGCACCGAGAATGGCACCCCCGCCCACGCAACGCCATTGCCGCTGCGAGATGGGCATGCCTAAGCTCGGGGATTCGGGCTGGTTACGCTTGTCTCTCCATTCCATGGAACTGACTCCGGGAAGCGGCCACAACGGAAACCGTTCCGCTATTCTACCACGTTTTGCCCTGAAATAAGGTTACGCAGGGTCGACCAAGAGCATGCGCTTGACGGTTGCAGCCATTTCTGTGCGCGACACCGATTTTTGGCCGGTCTTCCCGGCCTGACGGTAGGCTTCTCGCTCATCGATCCCTTCGCGGGCCTCTTTACCCGCACGAAGATCCTTGATGGAGACGATTCCATTGGCCAACTCGTCTTCCCCGATGATGACCGCGACCGGGATGCCATAGTGATCCGCATGGGACAGCTGATTGCCCATCTGCATTTTCTTGCGACTTGCAAAAAAGGTTTCGGTGCGCAATCCCGCCGAACGCAGTTCCGCGGCCACCCGCAGGGTCTCCGCCTTAGGGACGTTGCCCATGGTCACCACAAGCACCTGCACCGGGGCGGGAATGTCCGGGGTTTGGCCGACATGGCGCAGGGCGGCAAAAAGACGATCCAAACCAATCGAACCGCCTGTGCAGGGGATGGGCTGATGTGCGAATCGGGAGACCAGGCCATCGTAGCGACCGCCACCGCCCACAGAACCAAACTCCGGCACGCCAATGAGTGCAACCTCGTAGACCGGGCCCGTATAGTAATCAAGACCCCGCGCCAGACTCGGCGCGAACTTCGCGTGGGCCTGGGGCACTTCCAAAGCTTCCAGCGCCTCGGCAAGTTCGCGCATTTCCGTAATGGCCTCGCGCGAAAGCACCGTATCGGGCAGCGAGGATTCCAATGCAGCGGTCACCAATTCGCGCGTCTCCCCCTCAATTCCGATGAAGCCCAGCACTTTCTCAATGACATCGTCTGTCAGTTTCACACCGGGAATGGGGTCGCCGGAATCGTCGATGCGACCAGGACCAAGTTCGAGGCGGACATTGGGCACGCCCACCTTGTCCAGTTTGTCAATAACCCGCAGAACATGCTTCTGACGGTCGGTTTCATGAATACCACAATCGTCCAGAAGGGCATCGATCAACTTGCGGTTGTTCACCAGCACACAAAACTCAAGGGGGCAGATCGCGGCCATGGTTTCGGCGAGCACGGCAATGATCTCCGCATCCACGGCAACGGTGGGGGCACCCGCCACGTCGATGTCACACTGGATGAACTGGCGAAAACGACCAACACCTGGCTTGTCGGTGCGCCAAGACGGACCGATGGCATAGCGACGAAAGGGGGTTTTCAGACGGTCGGGATATTGCGCCAGCATCCGTGCAAAGGGAACCGTGAGGTCGAAACGCAAGGCGATGGGGTCACCCTCGGGACTCTCGAGTCGGAAAAGCTCCTTGTTCGCATTTTCTCCCCCCGCACCCAAGAGGGTGTCGAGATATTCCAACGCGGGGGTTTCCAAAGGGGAAAAGCCATATTTTTCAAAGAGCGTTTCCATCGTGCGCATCATTCGACGGCGCGCAATAACCTCTTCGGGCCAGTAATCCGACAACCCCTTCAGCGTCCGGGGCACCACTTTCTTTTCGTCATTTGCCATGAACCACACCCTCGATAATATGGAGAACATTTGGGCTGCCGCGCGGGAAAAGCATATAAATTCTGCAACAAGAGCCTCTTCATACAGGGCTGGAGTGTATCAATTATTCGAACAAGCGGTCAAAGCATGCCCTTTATCAAGACTTCGGATGTGCTTGGCGAATGGTTCACTTTGAAGGAATGCCGAGCGATTTCCGGGATATGCGCGCGAAAACAATGGACTCGTAGGGATGTTTGTCACCCGCCTCGTAGAGGCAGGCGATTTTTCCGTTCTTCAAGACCGCGAGGTCGGAATACGCACTCGGTCCGGGATGGAGCACCATGCTGGTGGCCCAGGTTTTTCCTTCGTCAAAACTGGCGCGCAGGGTCATGTTGCTCCGGTTCTCGCCACTGGCGGGGTTGCTGAACAAGAGGATACTCCCATCGCTCTGGCCGGGACGATGATAGCGTTCGATGGCCGCCTGACAGACCGGTTCAATCAGCGCAGGGTCGAAACGCTGCTCCTTCCAAGTCGCGCCACCGTCCTCACTCAGGGCGACTTGCCTGCTTTTTGTCGCACGCTCGTAGTTGCGCATGTTGAGCATGAGTGTCCCGCCTGAAAGCTCGACCACCTCACATTCGTTAACCTGCCCCTTGGGGGTTGTTCCACCCAAACGCCAGCTCTTGCCGTGGTCATCGGAGAAGATCACGTGCGAGTACTGCTCTTTTGTCGTGGCGTCCACATGGTCACAGGGAATCACGAGACGCCCCTGATGTGGGCCCGCCTGAATTTGGATACCGCCGCCCGGGCCGGTCGCATACCAAGTCCAATCGGACTCCTTGGTGTCCGTGGTGATTTCCTGCGGGGGCGTCCAAGTGCGACCGTCATCACCTGAGCTGGACACAAAAATTCGTCTTGTATCCTTGCTCGTTTGGTCGGTGATTTCCTTTTCGCGGTCATCCCCCCGATTCCAGGTCATGAGCAACCACAGGACACCCGTTTCGTGGTCGAACACCACACAGGGATTACCGCAGGTATTCGCGGCATCATCCCAGACGACCTGCTGCGCACTCCACGTCCGTCCGTTGTCAGAGGATCGCTTGAGGAGCAGGTCGATGTCCCCCGTGTCGCCTTGGCCACCCTGTCGGCCTTCGCAAAAGGCAAGGACGGTGCCTGCCGGGGTAACGCACAGGGCCGGAATCCGGTAGGTGTTGTACCCGTCGACGCCTTTGGTCCACAAGGGCTTCTGCTGCGGATGCGCGGCAAAGGCATCCGTTCCTGAGGCGAACCATAGGACGCTTATCAGGAGGAGAATCGTGTGGTGTTTTTTCATGGGCTAATCCTTGTCGGTTTCGATATGATGCAGCCTAGCAAGAAGGGGGAGGAATGGTCAAAAGGAAAATCGCAAGCACTCTCTCGCATCATTTGGGTGTTGGGACAGCGATGATACCTTGAGAAACCTGAAGAAACGCGGTGACAGGCGATAGAAAGCCAAAGCGCCGACTAAGGTCGGCGCAGTCCATATAGCGAGTACCAGCTATTTGGAGTGCGGGGACGAAGTCACCGCTTTGGCTGTGGGTTTAGCCTTGGGTTTAGCCAAAGCGCCGACTGGGGTCGGCGCAGTCCATATAGCGAGTACCAGCTATTTGGAGTGCGGGGACGAAGTCACCGCTTTGGCTGTGGGTTTAGCCTTGGGTTTAGCCAAAGCGCGGACTTGGGTCGGCGCTGTCCATATAGGTGATTCTTTGCTGGGTAATAATAGTGTTATATTCACTTGTGAGGTATGGTTTTTTCTTGACAATGGTTGTTGGGGGCAATAGACTAGACTGAGCTTATTGTGGCTTGGTGTTTTTTTGGTTGCGGGAGTGTGTGCATGCCTCAGGTTACTCGTCCTATAAAGCGCAGCGTGTTGACAATTCTGATTTCGCTTTGCGTTGTTCTCGCGGTGCTCTTCGTCTGGTGGGTGGTGAAGGGTACGGATCGGAACATGCGGGAGGATCTGCTTAAGCAGGTAAAACTGCTATCGACCGCGATTGACCTGAATACCTTGAAGGCACTGAGTGGGAAGGAAACGGATTCTTCGCTTCCGGCGTATCAGCTGATCAAATCGCAGTTGACTGCGGCCCGCAATTCTTATCCGCGCTGCCGTTTTATTTATTTCACGGGATGCCGAGCTGATCAGCAGGTTTTTATCTTTGTGGACAGCGAACCGCCCAGTTCCAAGGATTATTCCCCGCCCGGGCAGATGTATGAGGACGCGCCACTCGGGCACCGCCAAGTCTTTTCAACGCGCCAGCCTGTAGTCGTGGGGCCTGCAACGGACCGGTGGGGCACGTGGGTGAGTGCACTTGTTCCTGTGATGGATCCGAAGACCCACAGCCTGGTCGCCGTGCTGGGGATGGACGTGGACGCTACCCGGTGGCGATGGGACATCGCCGAGTCTGTGGCCTTGCCCATCGGGCTGATGCTCACGTTACTTATTGTCCTGTTGAGCGGCATCTTGTCCATGGGACTTGCCACCCCTTCCTTGAGGCCCGTCTCGCGCCGTCTGTTATTGCCCGTGGGGTCGATGGTGGTGGCGTTGCTGGTGGGCGGCGGTTTTTTTCAGGCGCATATATTCAACGAGTGGAGGTCGGAAGATGCGACAGAAAAGATGCGGGATTCGGTGCATGACCTAAGATCTAACTTGGACATGCAAATGGAAGCCCTGAGGGCCGCCGTCCAACCCATTGCGCATAGCCCCTATGTCAGCGAGGCGTTGAGCACCAAGAACGCCGATTCTCTCCTCGCCGCGTGGGCACCGGTTTTCGAAGCCCTGAAGGAGAGCACAAAAATATCTCGATTCACCTTCTACGACGCGGAACGGGTTCGGGTCTTGCGTCTGCAAGAGCCAGAGCTGCGCGGCGATCAAAGTAATCGATCCACGATTCTGGAGGCCGAACGCACCCGAGCATGCTGTTTGGGGGTCGAACTGGATGGGAATGGCTTATTCTTCTTGCGGGTGATTCAGCCAATCTTCGCGCAAGACAAAATCGTGGGTTATGTGGAGCTTGCCGAGAGGATCGATGAGGCACTGCTGAACTTGCCCGATAGCAGCGACACCACGGTGACCCTATTCATTCCCAAGGCGCGGTTGGATCGTCCGGAATGGGAGGCGGTTCAAGGCGTGCCGGGATGGGATCATTTTGCACAATACGTCACCGGGCACAGTGTGGAAGGCCCCTTGGCCGGGCTTCCTACCGCCATGGTGGATGAGGTGCTCGGAGATTCCGATTCGTCCGGCTCCACCGTGCGACCGCTGCAGGTCAACGGAAAAGACTGGCGCATGGGCACGCTTCCAATCCTGGGCGCCTCAGGAAAGGAAGCCGGGAAAATTCTTATCCTGTCCGACATCTCCTTTTTCCGGAACTCGTTCTGGTATCACGCGGGACTTGTGGCGCCGGGCGGTGCGGTGTTTCTGGCCTTTCTTCTGGGCTCTATCTACATTGTGCTGCGCCGCACGGATCTGGGCCTTACGGCACAGACGGCGCTGTTGGCGGAAAGCGAGAAACGCCACCGCACCCTGTTTGAGCAGTCCAAAGACGCACTGTTTTTCCTTACTCCGGAAACCCATTCGATTCTATTGTGCAACGAGGCGGCGGTATATATGTTCGCAGCGAAAGACCGGGAAACGCTCCTGTCCCACAAGCCTCTGGATGTTTCCCCGGAGATACAGCCGGATGGAAGCACGTCGGCGGAAAAAGCGCGGGAAGCCATTGAGACTGTGCTGCGCGATGGCTCGAATTATCTGGAGTGGACCTTTCGACGGGTGGACGGGACGACGTTCCCAAGCACAGCTCTTCTGACCCTGGTGGAAACGGAGGGCAAGGTCGTACTGCACGCCTGTGTCCGAGACATCTCTGCGCAGAAAGAGGCGGAGGCTGCGTTGCTCGAGGAGCGTAATCGTCTGGCCTGCACCATTGAGGGTACCCAGGCGGGCACGTGGGAGTGGAACATTCAGACGGGGAATGCGGTCGTGAATGCGCGATGGGCGGAGCAGCTGGGGTACAGCTTGGAAGAGGTGACACCGGCCAACAGTACGGCATGGCGGGATATGGTGCATCCGGAGGATCTCAAGCGGTCGGACGAGGAATTCGAAAAGCACACGAAGCGCGAAGCTTCGATATATGATTGTGAACTTCGGGCACGACACAAGGCGGGACATTGGGTGTGGCTGCATGACCGGGGCCAGATCATAACGTGGACGGCGGAGGGGCTTCCGCTGATGATGTACGGCACGCATACGGACATCACCGCACGCAAGGCTTCGGAGGATGCGCTACGGGCCAAGACTAACCTGCTTGAAGCGCTGCTTGAGGCGACGCAGAATGGGATTCTGGTGGTGGGACCCGACCAACGGCGGATGATCACCAACCGCCGCATGGAGGAGATTTTTGAGGTTCCGGCGGTGGTGCTGGACAGTCCGGATGATACGCTTATGCTTCAGCATGCGGTGGGCTTGACGAAGGAGCCCGAGGCTTTCCTGGAGCAGGTGTTGTATCTGTACTCGCACCAAGATGAATCGGCGCGAGACGAGATCGAACTGAAGAATAACGTAACGCTGGAGCGCTTTACGGCACCGGTGCTGGGCGCGGACGGCGAATATTTCGGCCGGTTGTGGCTCTTCCAGGATATCACGGACATCAAGCGCGCGCATCAGGCGGAATTGGAACATGCCGACCAGATTGAGCGAGAGCGGGTAAACCTTCATGCCATTTTTGACTCGGCGCAGGTGGGGATGCTGCTGATTGATGAGGATTTTTCCGTGGTGCGGGCGAACCGGGCATCCGCCCAATTGTCCGGCCGGGAGCTTTCGGCCATGCTGGGCAAGCCGATGGGCGACGCGCTATGCTGCATTCACACGGTCGAAGGCGACAAGAATTGCGGGGATACCAAGCACTGTCCGCATTGTCCGATTTGGTCGACCTTGCAGCGGGTCTTGGATACCGGCGAAGACGTCCAGGATCTGGAGACCGATATGCGGATGTGCGTCGAGGGTCGTGAACGGGTTCGGTATTGTTCGACGAACGCGTCGCTGGTGATTCTGGAAGGCCGTCGGCATGTGCTGTATTCGATATCGGATATCACGGCTCGGAAGTTCGCGGAGTTTGAGTTGGCGCGGTCGAAGGAGGACTTGGAGCAGACGGTTCTTGCGCTGGAGGAGTCGGCTTCTCAGGCGAACGAAATGGCGGTGCGTGTGGATGCGGCGAATATCGCCAAGAGCCAATTCCTGACCACTATGAGCCACGAGCTGCGCACCCCGCTGAACGGGATAATCGGCATGACGTCCTTGCTGATGGACTCTCCGCTGGACGATGAGCAGCGGTCGTTTGCCGAAACGGTGCGGATGAGCAGCGAGACGCTTCTGGCGCTGCTCAACGACCTTCTGGATTTCTCGAAGATTGAATCCGGTAAATTGGCGCTGGAATCGCAGGATTTTGACCTGCACGACCTGCTGGACGATTTTTCGGGGGCCTTTGCGCATCAGGCGCACGAAAAGTCGCTTGAATTCATCTGCGTACCGTCACCCGGAACTCCAGCCCATGTAAACGGCGACCCGGGGCGTTTGCGGCAGATTTTGGTGAACTTGACGGGCAACGCCATCAAATTCACCGCATCGGGCGAGGTGAGTGTGCGGGTGCGCTGCGTGGAAGAAATCCCGGCGTGGGCGTTGCTGCGTTTTGCGGTGTGCGACACGGGAATGGGCATTGCTGAAGATCGGCGGGAGTCTCTTTTCGAAAGCTTCACGCAACTGGACGGAACGACCACGCGCAAGTACGGCGGGGTGGGCTTGGGGCTGGCCATAGCAAAGCGTCTGGTGAACCTGATGGACGGAGCGATCGGGGTGGAGAACAACCCAGGCGGGGGATCTGAATTCTGGTTCACGGTACGCCTGAAGAAACAGGCGAATACGCTGCACTTGCCAGCGCGAGATTTGCATGCCGGGCATTTGGACGGGGTTCGGGTGATACTGGTGGATGACAATGCCACGATCCGCGAAGTGTTGGGCACCCAACTGCGGGCGTGGAAGGCCGATGCTGCGGAAGCGACGGATGCGGAGTCGGCGCTGGCCACGATGCGAGAGGCGGCGAGCGCGGGCCATCCGTTCCACATCGCTATCATCGACATGCACATGCCGGACACCGACGGCGAGGCGATTGGCCGGAGCATCAAGGCGGATGCGGTGTTGCGCAGCACCCAGCTGGTGATGATGACCTCGCTGGGCCATCGGGGTGATGCCCAGCGACTACACGGCTTGGGGTTTTCGGCCTATCTGGTGAAACCGGTTCGGCTGAGCGACCTGCAGCAGACGCTGATGGCGCTTTCGGGCGAGGATACGTTCCAACTCGCGGCCCCGATGCTGACGCGGCATTCTATCCGGGAGATGCGACGGAGTGCGGTGCACCTGCTGCTGGCGGAGGACAATACCACGAACCAGCAGGTCGCGCTGGGTATTCTGCACCGGATGGGACTGGCGTGCGATGCGGTGAAGGACGGGGCCGAGGCGATCAAGGCGCTGGAAGAAAAGCCGTATGACTTGGTGCTGATGGATGTGCAGATGCCGGTGATGGACGGCGTGGAGGCGACGCGCCGCATCCGGCATCCGCTTTCCGATGTGCTGAATCACTCGATCCCGGTAATCGCGATGACGGCGTACGCGATGCAGGGCGACTGCGAGCATTATCTGGAAGCGGGGATGAACGATTACCTGTCAAAGCCCATCAGCCACCGGTCTTTGTCGGACATGCTGAATAAATGGTTG
>CAIZGN010000410.1 GCA_903932505.1 Candidatus Hydrogenedentota bacterium | reverse complement strand
GTCGATGGCGAACGTAACGTATTACGATTTTCCGGATGAAGACATCTGCTATTTTAAAAACTTTCCACACTTTCGCTACGTGTTGCCCGACTTGAAGCCAACCGAATACTCGAAATGTTCATGCACTGAACTTTTTCTCCTGCAGTTTGTTTACGAAATAAGCAACATGATTCAGTATAATCTAGACAGAATGGGCACCACTTATTATCTGGCTCTTGAAACGGGAAATTCATCCCTATCTGGACTACCACGGGCGGGAGTCCGTCAACTTTCAAATCACGATGCATATTGCCGGTGTAATTTCGGGGGTACTCTGCTTTCTGCTTATCGGTATGCTCCTCGTTCCGCTTGTTATCTTATTCAATCTGGTCTTCGTCATTATCGCGGGCATCAAGGCCAACGACGGGGTTTCCTACCGCTACCCGCTCTGCATCCGTTTCCTGTAGTCGCCTCGCGAGACATCAGCGCGCACGTGTCGCCACTTCCATGTTGGCGGAAGGTTCCCTGTATTCGGTACAATGGAGCCTTCGCGGACTTTTTCTCAGAAAACGGGGCGTGTGGTGTGCCCGGGGCTTTTTCTGCAGATTGGACCGCGTCATTGTGGTGGGTCAATACGGCCGCTGAGGCCCGGGTGTATACGCGCGGTTTTTCTGCGTTCTAAAGGTTTTTTCGGACATCATGAGCCTAATACGACTCGACAAAGTTTCGAAATCATTCGCGGGTGCCATGGTGCTCGAAGATGTGGATTTCCGGGTGGAAGAGGGCGAACACATCGGATTGATCGGGCGGAACGGCTCGGGCAAATCGACCATTTTTCGCCTGATCACCGGAGAAGTCCCTCCCGATGGCGGCGTCATCGAGCGGATGAAACGCGCGCGCATCGCCTGTCTGGCCCAATTGCACCGTGTGGCCGAGGATGCCTCCGTCTTTGATGTCGTGCTACATTCGTTCAAGGAATTGCTTGAGCAGGAACGCGAGCTGCTCGACCTTGAAGAGCGCATGGCCGGTGGAGATGATTCCATCCTCGAAGAATACAGCCACCTGCATGACCAGTTTGTCCTGAAACGGGGCTATGAATTTCGCACCGACATCAAGCGGGTGCTGCAAGGTCTGGGTTTTCATCCAGACGAGTTCAGTTTGCACTTCGGGGCGCTGAGCGGCGGGCAGCGGACTCGGTTGATGCTTGCGCTGGTGCTGCTCGAAGACGCCGACCTTCTACTCCTCGACGAACCGGAAAACCATCTCGATCTCGAAGCGCGGGAATGGTTGGAATCCTACCTGAACAACTGCCGAAAGTCCGTGATTATCGTGTCCCACGACCGGCAAATGCTCGCCAGTGTTCCGACCCGTATCGTCGAGGCGGAGCGCGGACAGCTGGCCTCCTTCTCGGGGAACTACACCTACTACCTCGAGCAAAAAGCCCTGTTGCGCGAGCAGCAACAAAAGGCTTTCGAGCGGCAGCAGGACTTTATCCGTAAGGAGGAGGCTTGGATTGAGCGATTCCGCTATAAGAACACCAAGGCACGCCAGGTGCAGAGTCGTCTCAAGCGTCTTGAGAAAATAGACCTGACCGATGCGCCGCTAGCCGAATCGCACGCCGCCTCCTTCCAGCTTGGCGAGGTGGAGCGGAGTGGTGAATGCTCGGTCGATGCACGCAGCCTTTCAATGTCCTATGGGCCGCTCACCCTCTATTCCAAGGTTTCGTTCCAAGTACGGCGCGGCGAGCGCGTGGGGATTATCGGGCCCAACGGCTCTGGAAAGACCACACTCTTGCGGCACATCGCGGGCGGACTACCCGAGGGACAGGGCGAGGTGGTGCTTGGCCACAAAACCTCGTTGGCGGTCTACGACCAGCACCACGCCTCCATGAATCCGGCCAACGACATTTTGGCCGAAGTGCATAGCGCAAAGCCCGAGTGGACTGCCACCCAGATTCGATCGTTCCTCGGAGGAATGCTCTTCGTGGGCGATGACGTCTTCAAGCCGGTCAAGGCCCTGAGCGGCGGGGAACTGGGGCGTGTCGCCATGGCCAAACTCATTCTTGGCGAAGCCACTGTCCTCCTGCTCGACGAACCCACCAACCACCTTGATATCAGCTCACGTGAGGCTCTGGAATCTGCCCTGTCGGAATTCCCCGGAACCATCATTCTCGCCAGTCACGACCGCGCCCTCATCGACCGTTTGGTGGACAAACTCATCATCATCGAGAATGGAACCGCCTCCGTGCACTTGGGCAATTACAGCCACTACCGCTGGTTGCGTCAGGAACAGGAAGTAGAGGATCCCGCCGACAAAAGCACCGAAGATGTGCTGCGCATTCGACGCAAGACCGAAGACCGCCGCCAAAAGAAAGACCGCGACCGCGAAGAACGAAAGCAACGCCGTCAACTCGAGCAGGTGGAGGACGATATTGAAAGCATGGAAGCCCTGCTCGGCACCTACGACGAAAAATTCGCCAAGCTCGACCCCGCCGACTACCAGGCCGCGCAACGCCTCAAAGAGGAATACGACGGACTGAAACAGGATCTTCAGGGCCTGTACGAGGCTTGGGAAGACCTGGCCGGATAGAACAGGCGCACCCCAAAGATCCCCCCCCAATCGTAACGCAGGCAGCCCTGCCTGCTCACCTTGGCGAGTGACCGATCGCGGCAGCCGAGGACGACGGCCCTCCCCGCATGGCACATTCGCCTAAATAAAAATCGCGGGAGCATCCATGGGACGATCCCGCGATCGATTTCGTGCGATTGATCAGGAGCTTATTCCTGTTCCTGGATGGAACGGGAAATAGCTTTGGCCAGCTTGCGACGCCGGCGCTCGGAAGGTTTTTCGTAATGCTTCACTTCTTTCAAGCGTTGCATCAGCCCTTCTTTATTGCATTTCTTTTTGAAACGCCGTAGGGCTTTTTCAAACGGTTCATCCGCTTTAACGCGAACTTTCGTCACTCGAATCCAACCTCCCTTCACTGAAATTACGCGATGCAGGGGCCACGCGCGGAAATGGGGCTGCCAGTACGGCAACCAACCAAGGACAGCTATCCTACCAAAGAACCGCGACGGGAGTCAATTTTCGATGAACAAAACATTGCGCACCACGCAGGTCTGGAATACAATTGAGGTATGAGCTTCGAGTGGAACAATGAAAAGGCCAGCCGCAATATCCAGAAACATAATGTATCTTTTCTGGATGCGGTGACTGTTTTTCGCGATCCTCTATCGTGGACTCTGAATGACCCCGACCATTCGGTTGGAGAGGCGCGTTTCCTCACGGTGGGAATGGCCTGTACAGGTCAGGTGTTGATTGTTGCCCATACCGATCGTTCAGGCAAAATTCGTATCATCAGTGCGAGACGGGCCACAGTGGCTGAAAGAAGGCAGTATGAAGAAGGCGCATGAAGAGGAATTGGACGATGAAATGCGGGAAGAGTATGACCTGTCCCAACTCAAGGGCGGGGTGCGCGGGAAATACGCACAACTCTTGAAGGGCCAAACGCAGGTTATCGTCCTCGATCCCGAGCTGGTTCCGTACTTCCCGGATGAAGGTGCTGTAAATGACGCGCTGCGTGCTTTGGTGGCCATTGCCAAAGCGCATCCGTCCCGGCCCTGACAGACCGACGCGCCTCACGTGTTTTCCTGGCGAAACCGGCTCTGGTACTATGGGGCTGGAGCTTAACGAAGGAGGTTCGCCATGGAGGTCGCCGGGAAAAGTGCGTTGGCGCAGTTGGCTGCGCTGCAGGACAATCTGAAGCAGGTGATTCGGGGGAAGGACGAGGTAATCGAGCTGTTGACGATTGCCTTGCTAGCCAACGGTTCGGTATTGATGGAGGACGTCCCCGGTGTGGGGAAGACCACATTGGCAAAGGCCTTGGCCAAGTCCATCGATGCCTCCTTCAAACGGGTGCAGTTTACCCCAGATCTGTTGCCGGCCGATATTCTCGGTTCGTCCATTTACAATCCCAAGGACGGCGCGTTTGTGTTCCGTCCCGGCCCCATTTTCTGCAATATCCTGCTGGCGGATGAAATCAACCGTGCTTCACCCCGAACGCAGTCGGCCTTGTTGGAAGCGATGAGCGAGGGACAGGCAAGTATCGAGGGGGATCGCAGGGAACTGCCCGCACCCTTTTTGGTTCTCGCCACGCAGAACCCCATCGAATTCCACGGCACCTATCCGCTGCCGGAAGCCCAGCTTGACCGTTTTCTAGGTCAACTCGACCTCGGTTATCCCGATCCCGAAACTGAGGTGGATATTCTGCACGCGGTGTCGGGCGAGCACCCCGTGGATCGGGTCGCCCCGGTGTGGACCCGGGACGAAACCGCCGCCTTGCAGCGTCAGACCCAAGCGGTCGAGGTTGAGCGTTCCGTATCGCGCTATATGATTGCTTTGGTCCAGCACACGCGCGCCGACGCGCGGTGTCGCTTGGGCGTTAGTCCGCGCGGGGCCATCATGCTGTTCCGTGCGTCACAAGCCGCTGCCTTTTATGCGGGACGTAATTATGTGCTTCCCGACGATGTGCAGCGGGTTGCGCCGTTTGTGCTCGCGCACCGGCTGGTGCTGGCCTCCAAGGCCAAGTATGCCGGGGTGTCGAAGGGCGTCATCATCCGGGACGCCCTGGATGCCGTCAGGGTTCCTGCATGAAACCCGGCGCGCATCGGGAACCCTATCGATCCCCGACCCTGCGTATCTTTCGATATGTGTGGGATTTTAAGCTGACCTCACAGGGGAAGCTGCTAGTGGGCGCGGGGCTTGCAGGCGGATTTTTGGGCGCCTCCGCGCTCGATATTCCGGTTTATCCCCTGTTTCTATGCCTCTTCTGGCTTGGTGTCATCGCGACCCTTGTCAATATGCTTTATCGGCCGCGCTTGGACGTCTCCGTGACCTTGCCAGAGCGGGTGGTTGCGGGGCAGGCCTTCGAGGCCGAAGCCGTAATCAAGAATACCGGGCGCTGGACGGCGTACGACTGCGCGGCAGGTTTTCTGCAACTTCCATGGTCTATGAAGGAGACCGGCGCGGAACGTTATGTCCGCACCCTGCCTGCCGGACAAACAGCCAAGACCCTCCTGCACATTCTTCCGAAACGCCGAGGGGTCTATGATCTACCCAAACTCCGCGCGTTCACGACCTTCCCGTTTCACTTACTGCGCAGTGGTCGCACTAAACGCTCAGTCGGCGCTTTGCTTGTACAACCCTCATTTTCTCCGCTGACCGAGGTGCGCATGCCGGTGAGCCGACGCTATCAGCCCGGTGGTATTGCACTGACCTCCAATATCGGCGAATCGCCCGAGTACATCGGCAATCGCGAATTCCGGCCCGGCGACCCCATCAAGCACATCGATTTTCGCTCTTGGGCGCGGCTCGCCAAACCCGCCGTACGCGAATATCAGGAGGAATACTATTGCCGCCTGGCCTTGGTGGTGGACACGCATGTGCCGCTGGGGCGGTGGAAAGGCCCGAGGGGCTATTCCGATTTTGAGTCCGGGTTGAGCCTCACCGCATCGGTGGCGGATGCCTTGTCGCGGGGGGAATACCTCATTGACATTTTCGCGGCAGGGCCGGAAGTCTATGTGTTTCGTGCGGGCCGCCACACCGCCCACCTCGACAATATCCTCGAAATACTCGCCTGCGTCGACCCTTGCCGAAAAAATCCATTCCAAGCCGTGAACGCCCGGCTCGCCGGGGAACTCCAAGGCATTTCGTCACTCATTGGCATCTTCCTCGATTGGGATGAGCCGCGCTGCGATCTCATGCGTATGGCCGAAGAGGCGGGGTGCGAGGCCAAGGCGTTGATTGTGCGGAAAAATCCGCCCTCCAAACCGCTGGACTACGGCGGCTTGCGGGACATCCAGCGCTTCACGCCCGAGGCCATCCAATCGGGCGGGGTGGATGTCGTATGAGCAGCGCAGTCACATTCGCCGCCGTTCTGTTTGCACTACAAATCGCAGGTTTTGCCCTGCTAACCCGCACCGTGGCCTTTCCTGTGGTCGTCGCCTTGGCGGCCCTTGCCGGGTTCAGTGGCCGCTTCCAATTTCCCCTGCCCACACGTCAGCGGATGCGCATGTACGGTGTTCTCATCTTGGTAATGGCCCTGAAACGGGTTCTGTTCCCAAGCGAACTAATCGACCGCACCGAGAGTTTTGTGCTGGGCTATCCCGATGCCAACGCCCTTGCCCAGTTTCTTATTCTCCTGCAAGTGGTCTGGCTTTTTGTGCCGGGGAATCCGCGCCGGACTCTCCTCGCGCCCTACCTGACCGTTGTGGTTCTTTACCTCTCTGCCAACTACATAGGGCGCGACAGCGACCATCAGGTAATGCTTGCCATCGCAACGATTGTCACGCCCTTGTACGCATTCTACCGGGTGGAATGGATGACGTCATTCTCGAAGGGAGCCTTGTGGATCCGCAACGCTCTTCTGGCTGGATTCATGGTGCTGGTGCTGGTTGCCGGGGTGCTTTCCTCATTGGGTCTCCAACGCCATCGCTCCGACATGGATCGCATGTTTGCGGAACTTCTTTTTCAGATGAGTTCATCCGATTCGGTCGGACTGAGTGACCGCGCCATGCTCGGGAACGTACTTGCGCAGAAGACCCAGAATCGGAGGGAAGTGCTGGTGCGGGTCGAAAGTCAGCAATCACCGGGCTACCTGCGCACCTCGGCCTATGACCTCTTTGACGGCACTTCGTGGACCAATGCCCAACGGGAGGACACTCCACTGCCGGAGGCGCGGGAGGCCCAAGATGCCTCCGGGGGAGAAACCGTGTATTCGCTCGGCGGGGCGCTCGCCGTGGATGCACCCATCGAAACCATTTACCCGGCTTCTGGTCTGGAGAACCGCATACCCGTGCGCTTGGAAACGGTGCAGTTGGCCGCTCCGGTGGAAAGACTGGGCATGGACCGCCTGCGCATTGTGCGTGCGCATGCGGGCCGTCCAGCCAAGTACGCCATCGCACAGGGTACACCCTCGCCCGAAGCGACACCCCCCGCCTGTCTCGGACTGCCGCCCAAGCTCGACCCGGGCATTCGCGCCTTGGCAGAAACCGTCTTCCAAGGGGCGCAGACCACGCCTGAGAAGGTGGCAGCCGTCGTGAAGTACTTTTCCAGTTACACCTATCAACTTGGCATCACAGTTCCGCCCGGCAAAGACCGGATGGCGTATTTCCTCCTCGAACATCCACCCGCGCACTGTGAATACTTCGCCAGCGGTGCCGCCCTGCTGTTGCGCTTGGGTGGCGTGCCGTGTCGGTATGTCACGGGATTGCATGTGAATGAGTATAACCCGGCGGGTGGGTATTGGATTGGGCGCAACAGCGACGCCCATGCGTGGGTGGAAGCGTGGGATGCGGAGGCCGGATGGACCACCGTGGAGGCCACCCCCGGTGGCCCCAATAATGACGAGGGTGCCGCCAGTGCCTTTGATCAATGGTACGACTACGTGAAGCTATGGCTGCTCAAGCGTTTTTCGGAGATAAGGGCTTGGTTCGCGCAGGGACTGAATCCCGGAGTATTGCTGCATTCGCTCTGGTCAGCCTGGCCGGTTCGTTGGGGCCTATCCTTACTGGCATTGGCCTGCCTCGTCTATCGATTCCGAAAACGCCTGCGAGGGGTGCGAAGGGATCCTGAATTCAAGGTCTGGCATCACCTTCTGGAGCGAATGGATCGTCAGGCCCGGCGACGGGGTTGGACTCGGCGCGCAAACGAGACCCTGCATCAATTCGCGCTGCGGATTGAGACGGCCGAATCGCCGGACGTCTGGAATCTGAATGCGGCCCGCTGGTATCGAGATTTTGCCGCTGCGTGGTATCGCGTGACCCGCACCACCGAATCACTAATAATGCTCGAAAAAGAACTCTCCGGGCTTCAATAAAAAAGACGCGCAGGGGCGGCCTCAGCCGCTCCTGCGCCCACAGCGGTCCTTCCCCGTGCAGCCAACACAGGCACCGTTGTAAAAAAAACATCAGGGATTGCGCACAACGCGAAATCCGAACGTGTAGTCTTGGTAGGTGGGGGTGTAGTAATTGCGGGATGCTGACCGGCAATACGCCTCGGTCGTGGTCCACGCACCTCCCCGCAGAACCCGGCCTGCGCCCAAAACCGGGCCGCCGGGATTGGTTACTGCGCCCATGGAGTAGGATGCTTGGTAAAAGTCTTGCACCCACTCCCAGACGCCTCCACTCATGTCATAGAGTCCAAAGGCATTCGCACGCTTGCTTCCGATGGCATGGGACTGGCCGTTGCTATTGCTTTCATACCACGCATATTGGGGAATGTTCGTGAGATTTGAATCATCACCCCAATAGAACCGGGTTTGAGGGTCTAGTTCTCCAGCACGACACGCATACTCCCATTCGGCTTCGGTCGGAAGGCGGAACGTATTCTGGGTGGCGGTATTGATCTTGGGCAGAAAGAGCCGGTTGATCACATCCCAGGACACTTGCTCCACCGGCCGGTTGTCGGTATTCCCGTAAGCCCCCCCTTGGAAATAGGACGGATTGGCTCCGCTCATGACCGCCTTCCACTGGATTTGCGTGAACTCATACTGCCCGATCCAGAAGCCCTTCGACAGCGTAACCGTATGCTGCGGGCCTTCGTCAGAATCACGGGCAACCTCGGTTTCCGGACTGCCCATCGTGAATTTTCCAGCCGGAATGAAGACCATCTTGAGCGGGACCGAACCCGGAAGCAGGATGGTTTCGGTGAGAATAGCACTTTCACCTTCCCCTTCTCCCTCGCCTTCCCCTTCCACGATGACTTCCCCTTCCCCCTCATTTGGGTTGGGCAGGGGGATGACGGGACAACCGGACAGCCCAGCGGAGACCGCCGAAAGCAGCAGCAGGCTCGAAAAAGTTTTCATGGACTCATCTCCTATCGTTCGCGTGATCACCTATTCGAATATACACTTTTCTCCGCATAAAATTACACAGATGCTCGCCGCCCTATTTCGAAAACGCCAGTCCAAGCGGCTTGGGGTGGCCGCACAAGTATGGATTTTGGTCCGGGTTTAAGCGTAAGCTGAGCTCATGATTCTTAAGGCAACCTTATGCGGCACGGGGACTGCACCAAACGCTTCAGGGCGCGAGGTCGCACTTTGGCCGGGGGCGATTGCGTGGATGCTCTTTTGCGTTGTGGCTGTGGCGTTGCGCGGGGTTCGCTGGGATGAAGAATTCGAGATGGCGCAGGTTGTGCTGGGTATCGTGCATTACCCGGTTGGGCACCCCGCGCCAATATGTATGCGTAACGCGCTCAATCTCCAAATCTACCTGTCCTCGGGCCTCCTGTGGTTATCGCACAGTGCCTTGGTCGTCTGCGCCTTCCGCAACGTGCTATTTCTCGCCGCTACCGTTTTGCCCGTCTATCTCATCGGCGGCACTTTGTCCGGAAGCGCGGTCTGCGGACATCTGGCGGCTGCGCTGGCCCTTTTCGGGATGCAGGACGCCTTTGCGGGCTGCTATCCCCTTTCCACATGGCCGGGCTATTTCTCCACCGGTCACATTGGACAGGGATACGCCCTGCTGCTCTTCTGGATGTTTCTGGCGGGGCGCTATCGGAGCGCCGCTTTCTTTCTCGGTCTGATGCCGTGTTTTCATATCGGCCAGATGCCAATCACCTTGGGCTTTGTCGTGCTAGCCCTCATTTACGACCGCCATAGGTTTGGCCGGCAGATAATAATTCGGTTGGCATGGCCTTGGTTCGCTTTTGGTCTGGGTCTTTGTGTGCTGCTGTTTCAAATGAAAGGTTTTATCAACGCTCCCTTCGCCTCAGAGGGTGCCTACGTCTCGACAGCCGACGCGAACGCGCTCTGGCATGCCTACGAGACCCATGATGCACACCGTGTGCTGCCCGGGGGGGCCGTGCGCTATGCCAATGCCTTCTTTGCACTGGGTGTGTTTCTTTTTCTCGGGGCAGGGGCTGTGCGCCTGTCCAAACACGAATCCAATTCCGGAGGGCCTTGGCTTGCGCTGCTGGCCTACGGGCTCGTCGTGGCCGCCGCCGTGTGGGGCATCATGCCCCTGCATGCCCTGCTCGGATCATCCGCGCCGTATATGCTGATCGGATGGATGCCTTACCGCTTCACAAACCATGCCTTACTTCTGCTCCTGCCCATGTTGGTGGCCCTGTTGTGGCGAGAAAACAGGCCAGGGCGGTGCTTGATTGCGATCGGCATACTGCTGGGTTTGGCGCGGCCTCTTGCAGGCTGGGTATTGCCGACCATGCTCTACACCCGCTATGTGGCATCCGGAGAAGGCATTCTATTCTTGATATGCGGCGGTGCGCTCTGCCTGTTGGATCGGCGTATGGGCGATACACCGGGATTTCGCATGGCATGGCGGATCACGGGCCTGATGGCCTTTGGTATTCTCATGGCCGAGCACCAATTCGGAGCGGCTTGCCTTGTCATGGGCTATACATTGGCCTATGCACTGTCGTTCCTGTCGAAAAAGGCCGTGCTCAGGGGCGGTGGCGTGGAGCGAACCCCACGATTTTCCTTGTTGGTGTTGATAACGGTGGTTATCTTGTCAATCCAACAGTTTGACCATCGCCAGCAGTTGCCCATCACTGCCTTGGACCGAAATATCCGCGACTATCTGGCGCAGCGCGGTGAGACGGATGCCATGCTGGTCGCGCGGCCCGACCAGTACAGCGGCCAAGCCCGCATCGGACACCCCTTCCTCGTGGATGGCCCCCTGCCCGGCTGGATTCCCTATATGCCTTCCGTCGGCCCGGTTTTGGACAAGCTCCATCGCGAAGTCTACGGATTTACACTTGGCCGACCAGAAAATGGGCCCGATTGGGAGGAAGTCTGGATGGCCCGCTCACCGGAGGAATGGCAGCGACTGGCCGCAGCTTACGGATTCAGCTACATACTTGCCCCGCGTGGGATCGCGCTACATCTTCCCGAGGCCGTCACAGGGGAGCGAGATATCTTGTATCGGGTGGGACCGTAGACGCGAGAAAAGAGGTCGGAAGCACGTTTAGGCGGGGTGAATGCCTAGGTATTCAGCAAAGGGGAGGAGCGGATCCCCGTGCTCAATACAGGATTCAGCAATTTTTCGGGCAAGACCTTGAGCAATCTCCACCGTCTCGGTCATGCTGCGTCCTTGGGCGACCAGACCGGGAATATCGGGACTCGTCGCAACGTAACCGCCCTCTTCGAGCGGTTCCACATGGAGTTGTATTGTTATCTCGCTCATCTTCAATAATCTCCTTGTCGTCATTGTAGCGGGAATCGCTCTTCGAGATAAGACGGTGTTACCGCATCGCCATTGCCAATAGCCCCTCTTCTGTGGGATAGTAAAACCAACATCGAAACAGGCGGAGGGAATGACCATGCAACGTCGAGGATGTTTTCTAGCGGTGCTGATGCTGTGCGGCCTTTCTGCGGGACAGAATGCGCGGGCCCAATCAGAATCGGCTGCACTGATTTGTCCAGCGGATGCGTCCCCCCTCGTTCAATTTGCCGCCAAGGAGGTGCGACGCTATGTTTACCTTCGAACCAACGCCTGGCTGCCCATTGTGGCGGAAAGTGCGGCGAAGGCGCAGGTCCACTTTCTAAAGGAGCCGGCACTTGCCGAGCAGGCCTTTGCCCTCAAGACCGACATGGCCCCCGATGGTCGTCGAACTTGTACCCTGTCGGGGGGTAGCGATGTGGCGGTCTTGTATGCCGCCTATCGCTTTGCAGAAGTATTGGGCGTGCGCTTCTATCTGCACGGGGATACCATCCCCGACGCGAAGCTTCCCTTTTGTATCCCGGAACTCGCCGAGAACCATGCACCACTTTTCCCACTGCGAGGCATCCAGCCCTTCCACGATTTCCCCGAAGGTCCGGACTGGTGGTCCACGGATCACTACAAGGCCATCGTCTCGCAACTGCCCAAGCTGCGCATGAATTTTATCGGCTTGCACACGTATCCGCAGGATCGGCCGAATGCGGAACCGACGACGTGGATCGGGCGTTCTGAGGAGGTCAATGCGGATGGATCGGTGCAGACGGCCTACCCCGCGAGTTACTACAACACCGCGCTGACGGTGAATTGGGGTTACAAACCCAAGCCCACGAGCCAGTACGCCTGTGGCGGGGCGGCTCTCTTCGATCGTGACGATTATGGCTCGGAGACCATGCGCGGACTGGCACCACGACCCGAAAAACCGGAGGATTGCAACGAGATATTTCTCCGGGCCGGGACGATGTTCAAGGATGTTTTCACCTTGGCGCATGAGTTGGGCATAAAGACCTGCATAGGCACTGAGACCCCGCTCGTGGTTCCGCGTGAAGTGGCGGCTCGCATGGGCAAGGACGCCAAGGCGATGAGTTCGGAGGATATGCGAAAGTTCTATGAAGGTCTTTTTACCCGCATCCAGAAAACCCATCCGCTGGATTACTACTGGCTTTGGACGCCAGAAAATTGGACGTGGGAAAACGTCTCCAAGGAACTCGTCGAATCCACCATCAACGACATCCGTATCGCCTACGATGCGCTGAAGGCCACCAATTCATCCCTCCAGATGGCCACCTGCGGTTGGGTATTGGGGCCGCAATACGACCGATCCTATCTCGATGCCACGCTGCCCAAGGACATCGCCGTGAGCTGCATCAACCGGCAGACCGGTCATGAACCAGTGGAACCGGGCTTCGCCAAAGTCGCCGGTCGAGGCAAATGGGCGATTCCGTGGTTGGAGGATGACCCGGCCATGTCCTCCCCGCAGTTGTGGGTGGGGCGCATGCGCCGCGATGCGCGGGACGCCCTGGCCTATGGTTGTGATGGACTGATGGGCATACACTGGCGCACGCGCATTCTGGCCCCGAATGTGGCAGCGCTCGCGCAGGCCGGTTGGCGGCAAACAGACTGGCCCACCGACTTGGAACGCGGTTCGGGCGTGGGAGGGGGGACATCCAAGGGGGACAATGCCGGGGCTATATTGAACACCGTTCAGCCCCAATTGTACCGGACGAATCGGGAGGGTATGTCGGTGTATCGCGTGACCTTGCCCAATGGTTCGTATCGCGTGCTGCTGCAATTCTGCGATCGGGTCAACCAAGAGGCGGGCAAGCGGGTCTTTTCCGTGCGTATGGAAGGCCAAGAGGTCCTGAAAGACCTTGATATTGCCGCCGAAGCCGGGCGAAATGCCGCGCTGAACCGCGCCTTCGAGAACATTGCGGTAGGGGACGGGATGCTGGACATCGAATTCGTTAAACAAAAAGGGGAACCGGTCATTGCAGGGATTGAAGTCGCGGGTGAATCGGGCGGGGCCAAGATCGATTGTGGCGGTCCCGGAGTGAACGGGTATGCCCCCGACCTCAAGACCATTTCCCCGCATCCGTACGCCCTGGATTTCTATCGGGACTGGGTGGTCGCCGATTTCGGCCTTCAGGATCCCGGATTGGTGGAACTTTTCACCCGCATCGACGGACAAGTGCCCCGGCCTTCCGATTGGATTGGCGGTCCGGGGGCCTATAAGCCCGATGCCCGTCCCTGGAAAGAGGTGCAGGCGGACTATGACTTTGTGGATGAACTGGCCGCCTACCGAGAAAAGATCACGGGCATGGGCAATCTCGAACGCTTCGATTATTGGCTGCACACGTTTGAATTCCTGAGGGCCACCGCCAAGATGAAATGCGCGTGGTATGATTTTGACACAGCCTTCGAGAACGCGAAGAAAGAACAGGATCCGAAACGAAAAATCACGCTGCTTCGCGAGAAGGTTCTGCCGCTGCGGGTTCAATTGGCGCGAACGGCCACCGTAGTGATTGATGCACAGTTGTCCACCGTGACAACGACTGGCGCCATGGGCACCTTGTGCAATATCGAGCAGCAGACCTTCCCCCGCATGCTCGAAAAACCGGGCAATGAACTTGAGGCACTGTTGGGCACGCCCCTGCCCGTCGAGGCCTTCCCGCGAAAGGAATATGCCGGGCCGCCCCGCATCGTGGTTACCGCCGAGCGCGCGGACTTGGAAGCGGGGGAGGCGCTTGAGGTTCGAGCAGTCGTGCTCGATAAGGCACCTGCACAGGAGGTCACGGTATGCTGGAGGCCTTTGGGCGATGCCACTGCGGCGTTCCAGCGTGTGCCCATGCCGCTCCTTGCCCGGCAAACCTATGCGACCCAGCTTCAGCCCTCGCAATGGGGCGGAAGTGATTTCGAGTATTATATCGAGGCGACGCCCGCCGGTGGTGCTACGCTGCGCTGGCCGGTTTCCGCACCCGATCTCAACAATACGGTGGTTATCATGCCCGAAAAAGGAAAAGCCTGATGGACACGCATCCCTTGAAAGACAAAACCGCCGTAGTGACCGGCGGCAGCCGAGGCATCGGCCTTCATATCGCGGAGGCCCTGCATGACGCCGGAGCCTCGGTCGCTATTACGGGGCGCAGCGCAGGCACCCTACAATCCGCCGTGGAAAAGATTGGCGAGCGTTGCACGGCCCATGTGTGTGACCAGCGTGATCCCGACAGCATCCGTGACATGGCCGCAGCGGTCATGGCGCATGCGGGCGCGCCGGATATCTTGGTGAACAACGCGGGCTGCATGCGCTTTGGCACCGTGATCGACCTTCCCGTCGATACTTGGAACGCCGTCATCGAGACGAACTTGACCGGTGTCTTTCTTACCACGCAGGCGTTCTTGGGCGATATGGTGGAAAAAGGGCGCGGTGACATTTTTATGATCAGTTCCATGAGCGGTAAGAAAGGCGACCCCGGTGCCGCCGCCTATGCCGCCAGCAAGTTCGGTCTGCAGGGTTTTTCCCAAGCCCTGCTGCACGAAGTCCGCAAAGACAACATCCGCGTCATGGTGCTTAACCCGAGCAGCGTCGACACAGGGCCGGATACCGGCCCCAAAGACGGCCCGGGTTTGCATCTCCATGCCGCCGACATCGCGTCGATGGTGGTTCACTTGGCGGCCTTGCCGGGCCGCACGTTGTTTCGCGACATGGACATCTGGGGAACAAATCCTTAGCGCAAAAGGGTTTTGCGCGGTAGACCGATTTTTTTGTGGTTCTGCTCAGAGAAACACCCCGGCTTCTTCATTAGGTCGGGTTGAAAATAGTGGAGAAGAGGGAGAATCCGTTGTTCAAGTTTTTTTCAAGTACAACCCCGCACAATCCCATGCTCGGGGCCAAAGAGATCCTCAAATACATCGGCCCGGGCTTTCTCGTGACGGTGGGGTTTATCGATCCCGGGAACTGGGCCTCCAACGTGGCGGCGGGCGCGGGTTACGGGTATACGCTGCTGTGGATGGTGACCTTGTCCACGCTCATGCTCATCGTGCTGCAGCACAACGCCGCGCATCTGGGCATCGCAACCGGCCTCTGTCTGTCTGAAGCCGCCGCAAAACATCTCCCCGCGTGGGCGTCGCGCCCTCTGCTGGGCAGCGCGGTGTTGGCCGCTGTCTCAACGGCCCTCGCCGAATTGCTGGGCGCATCCATCGGTTTGCACATGCTCTTTCCCGCCCTTCCCATTCCCCTACTTACCGTGCTGGTCACAGGCGTCTGTCTTTGGCTGGTCTTGGGAAACACCTACCGGAAACTCGAGAAATATATCATCGCCTTCGTCGGTCTGATCGGGCTGTCCTTCGTTTTTGAATTATTTCTGGTGGATATTTCCTGGGGACAGGCGGCGGTCGGCTGGGTGACCCCCGCCATGCCCTCTGGTTCCCTGCCCATCATCATGAGTGTGCTGGGCGCGGTCGTCATGCCGCACAACCTCTTTCTACATTCCGAAATCATCCAAAGCCGACAGTGGAATCTGGAGGATGACGAGGTCATACACCGGCAGCTTCAATTTGAGTTTGCAGACACCCTCGCCGCCATGATCGTCGGCTGGGCCATCAACAGTGCCATGATCCTGATCGCGGCGGCCACCTTTCACACGCACGGCCAGCCGGTCAACGACATCGCCCAGGCGCAGCAGATGCTGGTTCCCTTGTTGGGAAATGCCGCAGCGGTTGTCTTTGCCTTCGCCTTGGTCTGCGCCGGTTTGTCTTCCTCCGTTACGGCAGGCATGGCGGGCGGCAGTATCTATGCCGGTATCTTCGGTGAGTCCTATGACATCAAGGACGTTGACACCCGCATGGGGGTTGCCATCACACTCGTGGGTGCCGCCCTGATCGTTCTGGTGATCAGCGTTTTCTCCGGCAACTTCTTCGCCGGACTCATCATCTCGCAAATTCTGCTAAGCCTCCAACTGCCGTGGACCATTTTCATGCAGATATGGTTGACGTCCTCGAAAAAAGTCATGGGCGCACACGCCAATAGCCGCCTCGACCGAATCTTGCTATGGGGTGCAGGCATTGTGGTGGCCACCCTCAACGTCCTGCTGCTCGCCAGCATCGCGAGGGATTGGGTTGGGAATTAAGAATTACGAATTGAGGATTACGAATTGAGGATTGGGCTGATGAAGGAAAACATGGTGCTGGAAAAGAGTTATGCGTTTGCGGTTCGCATTGTTCGACTCTATCAGCATTTGTCCAGCGAGAAAAAGGAATACGTTCTGTCGAGGCAGGTCTTGCGCAATGGGACAAGTATTGGTGCCAACGTGGAGGAGGCCATCGGAGGACAATCGCGCCCGGACTTTATCTCCAAGATGTCCATTGCCTACAAAGAGGCGCGCGAAACCTCCTATTGGCTCCGGCTTCTCAAGGATACCGACTACCTGAGTGTCGCCCAATTCGAGAGTATCCATGCTGACGCAGAGGAACTTTGTCGTATCATCGGTTCCATTCTGAAAACCAGCAAATCGCAAAAGCCAGAAAGCCCCAATTCCTAATTCTCAATTCCAAATTCGCAATTCCCCGCTCCCCTTGATAGAATTTCTTTCACAAACTACTATTTGGAGACTTGAAAATGCATAAAGAAACCATGACTGGTCGCGAGCGCTGGTTGGCCGTGCTGAACCGTGAAAAGCCGGACAGGATTCCCATGGACATCTGGATCACCCCGGAAGCCCATGACAAGTTGCTCAAACATCTTGGCTGTACGGCGGACGAGGCATTGGCAAAGTTGCGTATCGACACTCCGCTGGGGGTGGGGCCGGTCTATGTCGGACCCACGCTGCCCGAGCGGCAAGACATCTGGGGTCTGGAATACGCCCATATCGAGTATGGCACCGGGAATTACGCCGAGTGCGTCAATGCCCCGCTGGCGGCCTACTGCAGTGTGGAAGAAATTGAAAAGAACTACGCCTGGCCGTCTGTGGATTCTTTCGATTTTTCAGGAATCCCTGCCCAAATCGAGGGCAAGGAAGACCGGATTGTCCGTGGTGGCGGTTCGGAACCCTTTCTACTCTACAAATGGCTTCGGGGTGACGAACAGGCCTTTCTGGACATGCTCATGTATCCGGAAATTGTCCATTATTGCCTCGGGAAGCTCTTCGACTTCGCCTATGAGACCACGCGTCGGATTTTTGAAGCTATACCCGGAAAAGTATCCATCACCTATGTGGCGGAAGACTTGGGTGGCCAGGATTCGCTTATGTATTCCCCCGAACACATCCGCGAATACCTCATTCCCGGCATGAAACGCATGAACAAGTTGACCCGACAGAATGGCTCGCACGTTTTCTTTCATACGGATGGTTCTGTGCGCAATATCCTGCCGGATTTCGCCGCGATTGGCTCAGAGGTGCTCAACCCCATTCAATGGCGTTGCCCCGGCATGGAGCGGGAAGGGCTTAAGCGGGACTTCGGACAGGATTTTATTTTTCACGGTGGCGTGGACAACCAGCATACCCTGCCCTTCGGAACGCAGGAAGACGTGCGGCAAGAAGTCGCGGAGAATATCGCGATTCTCGGCGCGGGGGGGGGCTATATTCTCGCGCCGTGTCATAACATCCAGTCGGTGTCCCCCGCAGAAAATGTTATAGCCCTCTATGAGGCGGGTTATGAATATGGATGGTCCTAAGTCACATCTAGGGGATGGATTTTTCGAAACAACGAAATAGCGACTAAAATAGATGCAAACCGCCGATAAAAACCATGGACTATTGTGGTCGCTTTTGATACAATATCCTCTAGGGTAACTAGAGGTGTTTCAATGCGAAGCAACAAAGACAATAAGGCGGATATTCTACTGGCCCTATCGGACGTCGCGTATGCGGCGGCCTTGGCTGGTTTTCTGGATTCCTATGGGGTGAATGTCGAGCGCTGTCACGATATCGCGGGCGTCTTGCGCGTGGCAGGGCGACGAACCTTTGATGTGGTGGTGCTCGAAGTGGGACTTGAGGCGGATGCTGGGGTCGACCTCCTGTCGTTTGTTCTCCAGCGCAATCCCACCACCTCGGTGGTTCTCCTTTTTGACATGGCACAGATGGAGCGTGCCCTGCACGGGGTACGGCAAGGCGCGTTTTTTTATCTCCCGCTTTCCTGCGCCCCGTCGGATGTGGCCATGGTGGTGGACAAAGCCCTGCGTAGCCGAGCTGCCCAGACGACCGTGGAACAGTACGAGCAGACCGTCTTTGAGGAATTAACCGGTACCACGCCCGCGATGCAGCGGGTGGTTGAACTCATCCGCAAGGTTGCACCGACGGACAGTACGGTCTTGCTGCTCGGGGAAAGCGGTACAGGCAAGGAAGTGGTGGCGAACACCCTGCATCGGTTGAGTCGGCGGCAGGGGCGTCCCTTTGTCGCGGTGAACTGCGCGGCGCTCCCCGAGGGCCTCTTGGAGAGTGAGCTTTTCGGCCATGTGAAAGGGGCCTTCACGGGCGCAGAACGGGACAAGCGGGGGCTGTTCGAGGAAGCGGATGGCGGAACCATTTTTCTGGATGAAATCGGTGACATGTCGCCCATTACCCAGGCCAAGGTGCTTCGCGTCCTGCAAAGCGGCGATTTCCGCCGGGTGGGTTCCTCCACGATTCAACATGCGGACGTCCGGGTCATCGCCGCGACCAACCGCGATTTGACGGAAGCGGTTCATCAAAACCAGTTCCGTGAAGACCTATACTACCGTCTCAATGTCATCCAGATTCGTATTCCGCCCCTGCGGGAGCGGATGGATGCATTGCCGCCGCTTCTGCAGCATTTTATCCAGCGCTACAACGCAAAATATGGCAAGAACCTTCGCGGGGTGGATGACCACGCCATGGGACTCTTGCGGCACTATGAGTTTCCGGGGAATGTCCGCGAACTGGAAAGCATAGCCGCGCATGCCGTCATCATGGCGGACGGTTCTCAGATTACTGCGGAAGACCTCCCCGATCCCGTTCGCTTCGGTATACGCCCACGCTTGGCCTTGGGCTATCGAGCCGGGGAAGACTTCATGAGTCTGAACCGGATGGAGGAAAGCCATATCCGGGCCGCCCTTGAGCGCTTCTCCGGCAACCAAAGCGTGGCGGCAAAGAAACTGGGGATATCGCGTTCCACGCTGTGGCGAAAGATGAATGAGTACGGGATTGAACGAAGTGGAGAGGGAGCGGCGGGCAATGAAGAGTAGGTTTATCGGCTTCGCTTCTCGCCCCGGCCTTCATGGCATCGTGTGGCTTTGAGCGGCCCCCGCTCCGCGTTGGAACTTGAAGCGTATCAACGGATGGAGAAATAGGGGACTTCGGGTAAAGAGCGAATCGAGTGCCAAAGCCGTCCACGGACGGCCTCGTTTGACGGAGGCTGCAAAAAGAAAAACCGCAGGCCCGATTTTCAATCGAACCTGCGGCACAGGTTTAATTCTCCAAGGGGTGACTTAGGCCTTCAGCATCTCACCGATTTCCCGGCCAAGGGTTCGGCAGGCCGCCAGATCCTCGGCGGCGGGTTGCCAGCGGCATTTCAGCCCGGGACGCACCATTTCGATACCCGCACCGGAAAGCTGCTCCTCAATATACTTCACGGCATCGGCGCTCCATCCGTAACTTCCGAATGCGGCACCAATCTTGTTCTTGAATTTGAGTCCCTTGAGGTCGATGAGCATGGGGGCCAAATCAGGCAGCGGACCCTTGTTGATGGTGGAGGATCCGACAATCAGCGCGCGCGCATTGAAGATCTCGGCGTTGAGGTCGTTGCGGTCGGCGGTGGAAACATCGATGACCTTGTGGTTCGTGTTTGTGTCAGTCAAACCCTCGCCAATGGCATCCGCCATTTTGCGCGTGGCTTCCCACATGGAGGCGTAGAGTACGAGTGCGCGCTTTCCTGATTTCTGTTCGGCCCACTCCCGGTATTGCGCGATGATCTCGGCCGGGGATTTACGCCAGATCACGCCGTGGCTGGGTGCAATCATGTCGATGGGCCAGCCAAAGCTCAGTACCTCTTCAATCTTGGGCCCCACAAGGTGGCTGTACGGATTGATGATGTTCACAAAATATTTCAGGGTTTCGGTCGCGAGTTCTTCCGGGCACGCCTCGTCGTCGAAACGAAACGGCGTGGCGAAGTGCTGGCCAAAGGCATCGTTCGGGAACCAGATGTTATGCCCGGTAAGATAGGTGAACATGCTGTCGGGCCAGTGCAAAAAGGCGGCTTCTGTGAAGACCAGTTCATTTTGCCCCAAGGAAATTCGATCGCCCGTTCCCACCGGCTTGTAGTCCCAGCCTTGGTGGAAATAGCCTTCGATACTCTTCGCGCCCTGTTTGGATACCACGAGTTGTGCATTGGGCGTGTGTCGGAGGACTTCGGGCAGACTCCCACTGTGGTCAGGCTCCGCGTGAGCGGCGATGACATAGTCAATCTTGGCCGGATCCACAATTTCGCGGATCCGCGCCAACAACTCGGGGGCAAAAGATGCGCGTACCGTGTCCAGCAGCGCGATCTTTTCATCCACGATTAAATAGGCATTGTACGAAGTGCCTCGATGGGTGCTCAGCTCATGGCCGTGAAAAAAACGAACACCCCAATCCACGGCTCCAACCCAATACACCCCCGGCTTAAGTTCTACTGGCATTCCTGAACTCCTTTTTTGTCACGATGCGTCTGCTCTTGCGCCCGCAAGAAAAACTCCGGGCAATACCATCTATTTTTTCTCGGTCGCGCCGGTGTTCACAAGCGTTTTCCCCGATCGGTTGTCCACCTGCACGGTATAACCCGAAGGCATCTGGAGGGCGTATTCGATCTGTTTGTCGTTCTGACGCCACTCCAATTGGACGACTGAATCCCCGACCGGAACCGTTCCCTTGCATGCGGGGAGGGTCACATCGGTGAATCGAAGCTGAACCGTCTTGTGGATCGGGTCTATGCTGTAGAGGCCCAAAAGATCGCGATTGAGCGTGTGCACGATGTGCGAGGCAAACCCGTGATTGAGGCTGGCGTTATCATCCACGTTTTCCCACAGCGTATCCGTGCGTTCAGCCATATAATAAAGGTAGTCAATGGATTCATCCAGAATCTGCTGGCAGCGGCCCTGCCGGGACAGCAGTTCCATGCGCAGCATATTTCCGATGAATGAGTTCGCCGGGAAAACCTCGGGATAGGCCTTGCTTTCCTTGCGCTTGGGGCCAAATTCATTTTGGAGCCGATTCCATAGTTCGCCGTGTTTTTCCGGCGTGGCGACATTGAAATAAAACGCAAAGTATTGGCATACCTCGCTGTGATTCTGGGTGACTTCGAGCTTACCGTTCTTGCGCACGGCATTGTCGACAAAGAAATCGCCGTCAAAGGACTGCTCGAGCACGGTCTTTCGGATCTGGGTGGCCTCCGTCTCAAGCTCAGGAAGGGCATACAGACGTGCCGCCGTGGACAGCACCGCCGAATACAACATGTTCGAGGGATAATTCACGTCCTGCACAAAAGAGTTCGCCTTGGACCACTCGACAAAGACCCAGGAATCCAACTTCTCAAGCAAGCCATCGCTGTTGCGGAAGGGTTTGAAATAATCGATCAATCCGAGAACTTTGGACTTCAGCGCATCCGCCATATCGCGGTCGCCTGAACGGTCGACGTATTCGCCCAATTCCAGCACAAACCACATGGCCCAATTCGGAATGAAGACACCGTCATTGTGGTCTGCGGGATAGCACATCGGTAACATGCCTTTGGGAAGCGGCTGGAAATCCTGTGGAAGCAGGTAGTTTTCCAGAAAGTTCCTTTCCACGCTCGGGGTGCCGGAAAGAGCCATCGCGGTTCGCGCGGTGAAAAATGAGTCGCACAACCAACCGGCCCGCTCGCGGTGCGGACAGTCCATGAAGATATCGGTTGCGTTCTGGGCAAAGGTGGATCGTCCCGCTGAGAAAAGCCGGTTGATTTTGGGTTCCGCACTCTCGAAGGAGGCGCGGGCAGTATCCGGGTTTTCATAGAGGCGCAAGCCGACTTGCGTGACCTCGCAGGAACCCTCGAGGCACAGCAGCTTGAGGTAACGCATGGTATTCGGTTCGTAGCCCTGCAATTGGTACTCGCCGGGTTGCAGGTAGAAAGAAACGGCATTGACGCAACCAAGGCGGAGGAAATACACGTCGTCCTTGGTCAGCATCTCATCAAAGAGCACATACAGCCGCGTCTTCTCGGTGCATCGCACCTTGAGCGTCACAAAACCTGTGAGATTTTGTCCAAGGTCGAGGGTTTGAAAGGTGTTTGCCATCAAGGGGAAAACAGATTGATCCGAAACCGCTTTGTTCTCCGGGACAACGCTTTTCACGCCGGTGTGTTGAAGGGTGTCAGAAACAACCTCCTCCAATTGGTCAATGGGATAGCCCTTCAGTTTCGGGCCAATCTCCCGCAGGCTGCGATCCCGCCAAGGATGCTCAACCTTGATGTTCGGGTCCACGGTGCCGGAACTCAGCTGTTTTTGCACGGGGTGTATGGTGGGCAGGGGATAAGGCACACCACGCGAAAGCAGGGTCTTCTCCGGCTGAATGGCGCACGGGGCAGCGGGGCGTTTTGCCGCCGGATCAGTCCGCCAGGCCAGGGAGTCCGGGGTATAGCGGTAGAGTTCGATGAAGGGCCGCTGAAAACTGTAGCGCTGCACCTTTTGAACCCGCTCGTCGAGTGCGAAGGATTCGAAGGGCTGCTTGGCATCTCCAGTGGCGGCCAACACGGTATCTCCGGCAAGCAGTTCGGCCTGAAGGAAGGACGGCTGGTCGAGGACATAATAAGCATTGGCATTGTAACCCGCCACTTCAATGGCGGCGATGTTTTTGCCAGGACGGAGGAAAGCGGTTACGTTCCACTCGTCTACGCGGAACCAACCCTTGGGGCCGCGCGCCGGACCGTGCCCCACAAACTCGCCGTTGATGAAACACCGGTAATTGGTCGCACCGGTCATCCGCAGGATGACGTTTGCATTGGGCGGAGCTTCAAAGACCGCGCGAAATCCGGCGAAAACATTCATCTCCGTTTCGCGGCCCTCAAGCCATACCGGTTTTGCCGTCTTGAACGCGGCTACCTCTTCGGCGGTGCAGGGAACAAGGGAAGTCCCCGCGCAAAACACAGCAAGCAAGATGCGAAACATATTCATCTGTCCTTCCACAAAGGCGAGACCTCACGCCCGTTCAACAACTGGAACCAAGAGCAGGCCGGTCTTAGAGCACCTGCATGCGGCTGTTATTGCCAACGGGCAAATTATCAAATTCACCACCCTGCGCTTGAATCGTTTCCACCACAAGCACCCGCTCCTGCTTGTACAGCTTGCCAATCAGTTTCACCGATTTGTTTTGCATGCCGGGACCGGACATCAGCGTGAGGGCGGCTTCGGTGGGCGCGTAAAACACGATCGTTCCCTTGATGTCGGCGATTTCAGCACTCGCCATGATGTCTTTCGCGCCCGAAACCCGCAAAGCGTTCAGCTGGGCGAGCGGTGCGGGGACATTCGCGGTCTTGTCTTTGGCGAACAGGTTGGCCACTTCAAAATTAACGCCGACAATCTCGACGTCCAACGGCTTCGCAGGACCCGCCGTTTGTGCATAGACGCCAGACACGCCATAGCCAAAGGCCAACACGAGCGACAACACAGCGATTCCCAGCACAGTCTTCATTGAATTCTCTCCCAAAAGCTTGATAGGTTGATGCGGCAGAACGGAAGGGCGATGTGAATCGCGACCTTTGATGCCATTATACGGAGTTACAAAATCAAACTTCCAGCCCGTGCCCTCGTGTTGGCCCCTTCGCGCGTCAGTCTTGGAGCGAAAACACCCCACGGATGAAGAAGCGCATACCTCTCAGCCTCTGCTAAAAAGCGAAAATCAAGATTCGTGCGATAGTCTTGCTCGAGGCTGCTGGAGGGTGGACTCTCGGAGTGGGGGATTGTTGTGGCCCTGACGTTCGAGATAATTTCTTGACATTTACGCCACGCACCGAGTAGCCTCAGTGCAGTGTGGCGCGACTTAAGGGTCGCGCCACCCGCACAAAGGCTGCGCGGGTTGGTGTGTTTTTTGGGTGCGGGCATCGTTGGATGGACCGGTGGAGAACGAAGAGGCATGATTGGACGCATAGCAATACTCGGGGGCAGCAGTGTATACATCCCCGAGTTTGTCCTTTCGTTGATCTCCAGGAATTTCAACGTCAAGGAAATCGTCCTTCTGGGGCGGCCCGGTCGCAAACTGGAACTGGTTACTCGGTTCTGTCAGCGCCTTCTCGATAACAGTGGCTATCCAGCGAAAATGATCGCTATGACCGATGTCCGGGAGGCCGCCAAAGGGGCGAAGTACATCCTGAACCACGTGCGGGTGGGGGGAATCAGCGCACGCTTTCGAGATGAGACAACGCCCCTAAAGTATGATATGATCGGGGACGAATCGATTGGTGCGGGTGGCTTTTCGAATGCCATGCGCACCCTGCCGGTTCTTTTTAAGATGTTTGAGGAAATCGAGGAGGTCAACCATGATGCGGTGGTGATCAATTTGACCAACCCCATGGGTATCGTGGTCGAGGGATTGATCAAAAAGACGAAGCTCCGGGTGGTTGGCGTAAGCGATTTACCCGGTGTCTATATTAAGCAGGTGGCGCATCTTCTGGAACTGCCTGCGGATGATGTTCGCGTGGATTATGCAGGCCTTTATCACATGGGCTGGATTCAGGATGTGAAGGTTGACAGCCGGAGCAAGATGAGCCAATTGCTTGATGTGTTGGAGGAGACTGAGGTCGAAGAATTTGACCGGGATATTATCGGGCTTTTCCGCATGATACCGACAAAAAATACCAGCACGTATTTCCACCGCAGTGAGGTGCTTCGCAAACAGCAGTCCACCTCGCGATTCAGGTCGGAAATCTTGCAGGAAGCGGAAGAGCGAATCCTCGCCTTGTACGAGGACCCGTCGCTGAGGGATATACCGGATCTCACCCGGCAGCGAAATGCGGTGTGGTATGAAGAAACAATTTTGCCGCTGATCGAGGCTCTCGAAGGGCGGGAGAAGCGAGAATTGGTTTTGTGTGTGAAGAACGAACAGTCGATTCGCGATTTACCGGCCGACGCAAGCGTCGAGGTGCCGGTAACGGTTGCCAATCGTCAGTTCGCGCCCCGACCCGTTGGAAGTTTGCCGGGTTTTCTAAAGGGGATGTTCATTGCCGCCAAGGAAAGCGACAGGCTGACCGTTGAGGCGGCCAGGCATAAGTCGTACGAATATGCGTTGCAGGCACTGACGATCAACCCGTTTGTGCCGTCGCTCGAGACTGCGCGTAAATTCTTGGATCGCATCATACGGGATGAAAAGCTGGAACTGCACTGAGGCGGGCGGGCAGCCGCCAACCAAGGAGACAAAGACTATGAAATTCGTGATTTGGCCGCTCATTCTTGTGGTCGTGGCCGGAGTGGCGCAAGCCAAGGGCAGCGACGGAGGAGGGCTGCAAAGCACCCTCTCGAAGGTAGCGGGCACCGAAACCTTGGTGACCGTGGTCTTCAAGGATAGCGAATTGAAGGACGCCAACCTGCGCGTCCAGAAGGTGTTCGCCGATCACTTCCGAGCCATCGACGAGTCAGGGAACCCCATCATCTACAAATTCGAGTCCATTGCCCAAGTGCAAGTGCAGGCGGGAACCGTCGAGAAGAAGGTCTTCACGCTGCCCGCCGAAGTCGGATTGAGCTCGGAAGAACAAACCATCCTTGACGCCGCCCGGGACAAGGCCGGACAGATTTTCAAGGACAAGAGTGACGACCAAGATCTGAAAATCCGCATGGCGGCCTTTCTCGCGGTGCTTGGCGACAAGGGCACGGTTGAATATCTGTCGAAATTGGCTGCAGCCAATGATGTCGACACCCAGCTGCGCGGGGCCTATGGTCTCTTCCTTGCCGGCGAAGCCGTTCCCAAGGAATTGATTCAAAGCGGATTGAAGAGCGGTAATCGCACGCTTCGCGCCACTGCGGCGAGTCTGGCCGGATGCACCGGGCAAAAAGAACCCCTGCTCAATACCCTCATCCATGATCGTATCGCCGAACTGGCCGCACCCGCCGCACGCGCCCTCGCCCGGCTTGGGGACCGTTCCATCATCCCTGACCTGCTCACCATGCTTGATGCCACAAGTGCCGAGCGCAACGATGCGGCCGTTTTCGGATTGACCACCTTGGGCGGGCCGGAAGTCATCGAACAGATGAAGACCCTGCTTGCGCAGCCTTCCGCTACCGAGCCCTACAAGGCCCGCGCTGCGCGTGTGCTATATGACCTGGGCGACGCGGCAGGACAGGATTATTTCCAAAACGCCCTTCGCGCCTCCTCTTCGCAGTCGCTTTCTGCAGCCATTCTTCTTGCCGAAAAGGGCGAATGGAGCGCGGTTGAGTATCTCAACGGACGCCTGCAGCGTCGCGAAGATCCGTCGGAGTGCAACCTCATCGCGCGCGGTCGTATGGCGGCGGCTTTGGTGAAAGGCGGAGACCTCAGCGCCTCGGCCACCTTGCAGGAATTGCTCCACGGCGACAATCCTCTGGTCGTGGGTGCAGTCTATGGCATTATCGCCTCGTCGGGTGACCGTCGTTTCCTGCCGATTCTCAAGCCCTACATCGACAGCGCAAATCCCAAAGTTTCGGCGAATGCCTGCTT
>CAIZGN010000409.1 GCA_903932505.1 Candidatus Hydrogenedentota bacterium | reverse complement strand
CCAGCGCGGTGATGGCGGAACAATCGGCCTCTTCGGGAAGCACCCCGGAAACCATCAGAGAATCGAGCGACGGGCAGTCGATGCGCAGACCCTCTGCTGGCACCAGTGAGACGATGGGACGGTTGGCGTCGTTGTCCAAATTTGCGACATTGACGCAACGTCCCTCGGCATGTACTCCGGGAAGCTCAACTGTGGCAAACCACATTTCTCCGGGATTGATGGAGGCCAGAACATCAGGGATGCCGTTCCCATCTTGGTCACAAGAACGATCCAGTTCCTGGACATCCACGGTCAGCCCGGCTTCTGGCGCACAGGTGGCGTCCGACAACCCATTGGCTTGTGGATTCAACTGGGCTCCGACTTGGATGGAACAGCGGATGGGGGAATCGGAGGTGGGTGCTGTGATGTCGAGCGTGCCAAGAAAGCGTCCGATACCGGGCATGACGGAACCGACAGTAACTTGTGGCATCGCGCCCTGCCCGGCGTTCTTGGTGATAAAGGAGACCTGATCGCCGGTGCGCAGCCCGCCAAATTGCGCGCAGACGGGCACTCGAAGTACGCCTGAGGAATCGGTTGGGGTCTTCACAACGAGTTTTTGTTCCCGGGCGGCGGATGACTCCACGGAGGGGGCACCGCCATGCCGGAGCATGTTGAGAAGGTCAGACATCTGGATGCGACCTTCCGGAATCGCACGCGCGGAACATGCCACAACGCAAAGAGTCAAGGCCACAACGGCCCGAGGCAATGCGAAAGGAATCCCGGGAATGAATCTCTTGTCCCTGCATGAACCCATAAAACCCACCTACTCGTTGCTCGGCAGACATCCGAAGCACTTGTCTTGATTATCTCGCAGCAGTAACCTAAACCGCCTGAATAAGTATACGCGGATATCGGTTGTACTGTCAATGAATTTCACGATCGCATCCCGCAAAAATCCACGGGGAAGGGATGTCGGTAACTGGAATGAGATGCCGATTTTTGACTACAATACGGGCCTTGTTATTTGCTTCCTCCATTTTCCCGCCCTCGCGGTCCTCAGACAGCAGGAACACAGAAGGAGAACCATCTTGAGTACGCCGAACAATGCCCAGCAATTCCGGGAAGCCGGACAACTGTATCAGGCGGGTCGTTTTGACGATGCCCTGGCCTTGCTGACCCCTCTGGATCGCGCCTATCCGGGGAATAAGGAAATTTGTTATTCGATGGCCTTGTGCCTGGAACAACTTGGCCGCAAGGCGGAGGCCTTGGGCCTTTGCGATCGATTGGTGACCCAGATGCAGGATCCGCGCGGGGCCGAAATGCAGGCGCGGCTTTCCTCGGGCACGGGCACCAGCGATTTGAATCTTCCCGATTTGACGATCGACTTGGATTTCAGTCGGCCGAAGACGACTCCACCGACCGCGCCCCGTCCGGCGTCTGCAGTGGTGGCCGCCCAGCCCAGCAGTGATCGCATCGTCTCCATCGACATCCTGCGTGGATTTGTCATGATGTTCATCATCGGGGGCGGCGAGTATTCCAAGGCCTTCTTGGCCATTAATCCGGATGATCCCGAGGGATTTTGGGGCTTCTTGGGTACCCAACTGAAACATCCGGGGTGGGAAGGCCTTCGATTTTACGATCTCATCTTCCCTACCTTCCTGTTTATCATTGGCGTTTCGCTGGTCTTCTCGCTGGACAAGATTTTGGGTATGGACGATAAAACTGATGCGTACAAGCGTATTTTCAAGCGTTTTGCCATCCTGTTTTTTCTCGGATTCCTGTGCGACAAGGGCATGGAAGATATTCGCGATGAGAACGTGCTGTGCGGCGTTCTGCAGCGTCTGGCCATCTGCTACATGGTGGGAAGCCTCATTTTCCTCCATCTGAATTGGAAGGCGATTGCGGGGATCGTCGGTGTGGTGCTTGTGGGTTATTGGATCCTGTTTACCATGGTGCCCGTGCCCGGGGAGGGTGTTGTCAGCATGCAGCGCGACGCCTGTTGGCCCCATTACTTCGACAAAATGATTCCGCCGTATTACGGCAGCGATCCAGAGAGTTTTGCCACTACTATTCCTGCGATTATGACCTGTTTACTGGGGGTCCTCACCGGTATTTTCCTGCGAGATAACAGCCTCGGCGAGGTTGAGGTCGCCAAGCGTCTTGCTGGTGCCGGGTTGGTGCTGGTGCTGACGGGCTATTTCTTCTGGTACGTGTTGCATTGCCCCGTGATCAAGAGGGCTTGGACCACCTCGTACATTCTGTGTGCGGGCGGCTACAGCCTCCTATTCCTGTCCTTCTTCTACTATCTGGTGGACGTGATGCAGGTGGAAGGGCCTTGGATGAAGCCATTCCTCTGGCTGGGCATGAACCCCCTCATCGTGTACGTGGCCAACGAGTCTGGCATGGTGGATTTTGAGGGTATGGGGAAGATGTTTGTCGGTGGTCCTATTGCGGAGGCCTTCGGCCCCTACAGCCACTTGGTTATCGCCTGCGCGGGCTTGGCGATTACCCTGTCCTTTATGCGCTATCTATATGAGCACGAGGTTTTCCTCCGCGCTTAGGTTGTTTTATTGCGGCGGAGTCGCCTTGGGGTGACTCCGCCGCAATTGTTGTTTCCGGCTTCTTGCTGCAAATTCCTGCCATTGTGCAAGATTTCTCGCTGCGCTCGAAATGACCGTTGATATGGGCTTCACTCAGCGGTGTCGTTGCCATTGGGTGAACAACGGAAGCCATGGAAACACGGCCACGCAGGCGCACCCGAGGAAATACATTCCCGTGATGCTGTCTGACGGCCATTGGAAGTACTCCTTCAGCGCAAAGGGAACAAACGTGCATCCCAAAGCGCCCAGCAGGAGAATCGCCACGGGGTGGGTGAAGAATTTCATCGGAACGATTCGACGGGCACGGGCTTCCGCATAGATTCCTGCCGCGATGGAAAAGGGGAGGAGTACGAGGGGTGTGATGCCGACGATGGGTTCCCGACTCGAATGATCCAATAGCCATTCCAGAGAATCAGTGCCGGAAATCCGGATTCCCAGGCCGAGCAGAACCCCCATGACCGTGCCTACCAATGTCCACTGGACACACATGGCTCCGGGGAGTTTCATGCGCTTAACCGCGAACCACAGCCCCAGCAAGACCGCGAAGAGGAGCCCCAGTCCTGCTTCCGGCGACAATTCTTCCGACATGCCCAATTTCATGGCCACCAAGCCGAGCGGAAAGGCAACGACAAGGATCGCAAGTTCCGTGATGGCACCTAAGGCGATGATTTCCCGGCCTAGCAACAATATGGAGAAGACGCCTGCGGCGCACAGGAATGCCAGGGAGTGCATGATTTCGGAGGAGATTCCTCCTGGTTCGTGCCCCGTATCCACCAGCAGGATTCCGATGAGCCAGAGTCCCGTGATGATGATCGTGTAAAGCAGTCCTGCGTCAATCCGGGCGTTCGCCAGCGCGGCTGTACGCATCGGTTTCGTGAAGATGAAGGAGCGGTTTCGCGCCGTTCCGACTGTGAGGTAATATCCCAGGCCAAAGACGACCGCAATCTGGAAATAGGGGAAGAGAAACAGCAGGATCCATCCGATTCTCTCCCGGCTGACGGCGTTGACCAGTGCGGCGAGCGCACCGAAGACGGCACTGGCCCAGAGACCATATTGCAGGGTGTTCCGCCATTCAAACCAGCGTTGGGCGGCTTGCGGCGTTTTGAAGCGTCCTAGGGTTTTTCTGCCGATAGCCACTTCGGAATCCAGGAAGGGGATTCGTCCTCGCAGCATACCGCTGCGCGTCCGGGCGGTTACCCACCATGATATCAGGGCACTTCCCGGGAGAATGCCCACAAAGGCGGCGAGCCAGAGCCAATGCCATAGATCCGGGTTGACCTTGGGGGGGGGCTGGGCTTCGGGTGTTTGGGACTCGCGAAGGAGTCGGGCTGCGTGGCGTTGCTCAAAAGCGTTTTGTTCGCGTGGTGGTGCGGTTTTTTCGGCTTCGCGGGGTGGATTCAACGGCGGGGGTGCGGGGGTGCGTCCTCGACCTCGCTGGTTTGCGCTTTCAGAACCTGAGCCTCGATGTTGGATCTCCTTGAGATTGCGTTCCAACTCGGTTTGACGTATTTGAGTGGGGCTTGTGGGTTCGGTGGCACGCAGCAGCAGGATTGTGCCTATGCTCAGAAGTATGAACACCAATACCGCCCGCATCGCCCCGAAGGCGGTGGAGAAACAGGCCAGCATCTGTCCCAAAGAGACGATGATTGCGAATATCAGGGTGGGCACATATACGGATTCGCTCCACCCACAGAGCAGGTATTGCAAGACCCCCACCATGAGACCGCAGGCCAGCGCCACGAGCATTTTGAAGGACCATTGCCCCCAGAACAGTTGGGCGGATGAGACGGGGAGGGTGAAGAGGCGACGGGGGAAATCCAGTCGAATGTCCCGAACCGTGCCTGCCACAAAGGCAATGGGTAGGATGCAAAAGGCCAGCAGGCGAAACATGATGGCCAACTCTTCCTTGGAGGCTAGGCGATCCATATCAATGATCATGGCACCCACCAGCGACGCCAGCACGGTCACGAGCCCCATGCAGGCTAGCGGCAGGCGACTGTTCAGCCACTGTTCCCAAAGCAAAGCGCGAAATCGGCTTTTCATTTCCAATCCTCCAGCGAGGACGCGCTTTTGCCCGCCCGCGCCACAAAGATATCCTCCAGCGAGGGGGAGCACATCTCGACCAATTCCCATCCTGCGCGGTGGATAGCCGCTTGGACGGTTTCAAGTTCTCCGTGGCAAACGAGACTCCATTCTGAGCCTCGCTGTTGACACGACAAGATGCCGGGAAGATCCGGGGCGGTGGAGGCGCGCAACACCACCCGATGGTGCGTGGCGCGGATGTCATCCATAGTGGTGTTTACCACGATTTTCCCGTGGTAGACCATGGCTACACGGTCGGCCACACGCTCGACTTCATCCAGCAGGTGGGAGGAAAACAATACGGTGCGTCCTTCGTCGGCTACCGTGCGGATGATGGCCGCCAGAATATCGCGGCGCACGATGACATCGAGGCCTGAGGAGGGCTCATCCAGCACAAGGAACTCCGGTCGATGGGCCAAGGCGGCTAGCAGACCCGCTTTCGCCAATTGTCCGCGCGAAAGGTTTCGGATTCGGGCCGCCGGGTCCAATTCAAAGGCCTCGCGCAACTTGTCGGCATAGGCCGAATCCCATTTCGGGTAGAAAGCGGCCGTGTAGTCCATCAACTCGCGAATACGCATCCACCCCGGCAGGTCGCGATCCTCAGACAGGTACCCGATGCGTCCGAGGACCGTCTCGGGGGTCTTGACGGGGTTGAGACCGAAAACTTCGACCGAGCCCGACTGTGCACGAAGCAGACCGAGGATATGTTTAATCAGGGTGGTTTTGCCCGCGCCGTTTTCACCGACCAAGCCGAAGACCCCGCCACGGGGAATTTCCAGGTCCACGCCGTCCAAGGCGACTGTGCGGCGATAGCGCCGGGAGAGACCGGTGATTCGGACGACTGCGTCATTGGCTTCCGTCATGGTTCGTTCCTTCCGCAGACGCTGAAAGCGTCCGGTTGCGTTCTTCCAGCATCGCCAGTAGTTCCACGAAGTCAATACTCATCTGCCGGGACTCGGTCAGGAGTGCATCCACCCGGTCGCCCAGCAGGCGGAGGCATTCCTCCCGCCCGAGGGGTGAGCCTCGGTCCGAGACATAGGTTCCCGCCCCCTGCCGCTTAAGCAGCCAGCCCGCCATCTCCAGTTCGCGATACGCCCGGGCCACGGTATTGGGGTTGATCAGCAGGTCGCTGGCCAGAACACGAATTGGCGGGATTTCCTCGCCGGGTTGTAAGCGTCCGGCTGCAATCATGTATTTGAACTGGCTCACAATCTGGAGGTAGATGGGTTTGCCATCGGCGGGTGAAATATGAAGGTTCATCCGGCTTTCCTTTCGCTTATTGTATTAACACTCTAACACAATTTGGCAAAAAAGTCAAATCTTGGGTATAATGCCTGCGGTGCCGTGGGGATGTTGAACTTTTCGCAATGTCTTGTATTTTGATTGGGAATAGGGATTATGCTACGATAGCGCGAAGTGTGCTTGTTGGTAGGTTGTGTGTTGGTTGTGTGCAGGTAAGAAAAGGAGATAGAGCTATGCGGAAAATGTGTCTTGTGTTGGCGTGTGTCGCGTGTTTGTCGAATGGTGCTTGGGCCTTGTCGGGCTTTCTTGATGATGCGGTCACGTATTATCCCGAGATAAGCGGCACGAAACTGGACGATTGCACCCTGTGTCATACGAGCCCTCCGACTCGAAACGCCTATGGCCGTGCGCTGGCGAATGCGGGGGTGGATTTTTCGGCTGTGGCGCTGGATGATTCCGACGGTGACGGGGTTGCCAATGAGGACGAAATCCTCGCTGGAACTTTCCCTGGCGATGCGACCGACACTCCCGCCGGTCTTGGTACTGGTGAAGGTGAAGGCGAAGTGGTCGTTGAAGGCGAGTCCTCCAGCGAAGGTGAAATCAACGTGTTCGACCTCGTCGGTTGCCCGGTTGCTGCGGCTGGCATGATGTCGGGTCCCGGCTCGAGCTCCGGCCCCCGTGGTGGCGACTACCTGATCATGGCCTCGATTGCCTTCGTTCTGGTCGCCATGGCTTTGCAAGGCAAGAAGCGGGTTCCTGCTTTGCAGGTGTAGTCTACGGTTCGGATTGATTCGGTGCTATCGTATTTGCGCGTGGCGGCCTTGGTTCAGCAAAGAATCTTGGCCGCCATCGCTGTTTTTGGGTGTGGGCGAGCGGATCCGGCAGCAAGTGTGGGGCAGACATTCCTGTCTGCCCAATGCGCAGACAGGAATGTCTGCGCCACACTACAGAACAAGCCCCTGTGGCGCCCCCGATTTTTTTGGACACAGATTTGCGATAATCT
>CAIZGN010000408.1 GCA_903932505.1 Candidatus Hydrogenedentota bacterium | reverse complement strand
GTCCATCCTGAAGCTCCAGCCCCGCAAAAATCAATTTCTGGCGGGAAGGCTCAATACCCTCCAGACTTTGAATCATGGCTTTCACGTTCTCGATCGAATCAGATCCAGTTACATTCAAGATAAGGGTGGATCCAGAAAACGTTTTCACAAATAGTTGCATCCCGAAAGCCGGAGCAGCACCGAAACACAAAACAAAAACCACAAGCACAACAATCCGGTTCAATTTCATGGCAACAATCCTTTAACCCCGCATCAGCAGGCAATGAGCAATCATCGGAGTCCGCAAGGCCCACCGTCGACCACCGTTTCACTTGGACACACGCCTCCACCAAAAAAGCATGCTGGTGGATACACTATCGCAAGCACCGGTGTCGATTATAGGTCCCACATTCAAAACTGTCAAACACTCAAGCCGCTCCCCCGAATAAATAAACATTTTTTCGCCCACCGCACTGCTTCCTCATCACCAACCCTCCCCCTTCGCTTGAAAATACAGACGCTAAACCGTACGATGCTGGTGGAGGAAAGAACATGCCCATCGAACTAAAGCAGGACACCGTTCGCGCCTGGATTCCCGCGCGACCGGAGGACGGACACAAGGGAACCTTCGGGCATGTATTCGTCTTGGCAGGCTCACGCGGATTTACCGGTGCGGCAAAACTGGCCTGCGAAGCCGCCGCACGCTCGGGTGCGGGCTTGGTCACCCTCGGTATCCCCCACCCGCTGGCGGATATCTTTGCCGTATCCTTGTCGGAGATCATGAGCCTCCGACTGCCCTCCACCGAATCAGAAACCTTGGCCGCCGAAGCACTGGAAACCGCGCTCAAGTTCGCCCATGAGAAGCAGGCGATATTAATTGGACCCGGCCTATCGCGCAATCCAGAGACAGCGCAATTCGTCCTCGATTTCCTCCCACACGCCCCCGCGCCGCTCGTCATCGACGCCGATGCCCTCAACGCCCTCAGTGAGCAGCCCTCCCTATTGCAGGACATACGCTCCGATTGCATCCTCACGCCACACCCCGGCGAAATAGCGCGGCTCACCGAACTTTCAACCCAGGAAATCAGTCAAAATCGCGAGCAAGTGGCCATCGAGTATGCCCAAACCTGGAATTGTGTCGTCGTACTAAAGGGGCACGGCACGGTCATCGCGGGCCCAGACGGTCAATGCGCACTAAACACAACCGGCAACCACGGGCTCGGTACAGGCGGCACAGGCGACATCCTTGCCGGACTCATCGCCGGTCTGCTCGCCCAGGGCATGCCCACCTTCGAGGCAGCAGCACTCGGCGTCTATCTTCACGGTCTCGCAGGCGATATCGCCGCCGAACAATATTCAGCACGCGCCATGCTCGCCGGGGACGTCTTGCGCACGCTCCCCGAAGCGTGGAAGCGATTGGAAGACAAGCGAACACAACGCGCCGGTTTTCTGGGCCGGTAAATCATGAAAGGGATCAGGGTATGCGCCGTCATTCAAAGTGGTTTGTAATTCTTGCCGTGATTATGGGGGCAGGATGCGTCTCCGTCGCCCCTCCACCCTCACTCTCCACCTTGGACCGTCCCCAGGATTTCAGGGCCAAGCGCGATTCCAGCTATGACCGCAACTGGGAAAACGGCAATGCCGATGCCCGCCCCATCGCTCCCGGCGCGACGCTGACCTTGGCCGAATTGAAAGGCCCGGGCCGCATCGCGCACATCTGGTTCACCATTGCCGCCGAGGACGTCGCCTATCCGCGCTCCATGGTACTGCGCGCTTACTGGGACGGCGAAGCTCAACCCAGCATCGAAGCGCCGATTGGCGATTTCTTCGCAGTGGGACATGGTGTCAAAAAAGACCTGACCTCGTCCCCAGTGGCAATTTCAGCCGATGGTCGCGCCTACCACTGCTATTGGCCGATGCCCTTCCGGAAATCCGCCAAGATCACCGTGTCGAATGATTCGGACAAACCCGTCAACGCACTCTACTACTTTATTGATTGGCAAGAGCTTCCCACCCTAGCCGCAAATACCCCCTACTTCCACGCACAGTACCGCCAGGAAACGCCCTGCGACGAGGACGATTATCTCATCCTCGATGCCGAAGGACAGGGCCACTATGTAGGCACCGTGCTGTCCGTGCGCAACCGCGAAAAGAGCTGGTTCGGCGAAGGTGACGACCGTTTCTACATTGACGGCGAAACCGTTCCCTCCATCAACGGCACAGGGACGGAAGACTACATCGGCGACGCCTGGGGTTTCCGCGAGGTCAATCGCCCGTCCTATGGAGTCTCTCTCTGGGAAGGCTTCGAGATTGGAGACCGAGGAACCGCCTACCGCTGGCATATTCAGGATCCCGTCACCTTCAAGAAATCCCTCAAGGTGACCATCGAGCACAAAGGCGTCCTTTTCAACGACCAAGGCAAGGTCACCACGGGATTTGGTCTACGCCATGACGATTTCTATACCGTGGCATTCTGGTATCAAACCGGCCGAGCCAAACGATTCGCCGAGATACCGCCCATGGCCCAACGCCTTCCCAAGTCCACGCGCCTAGAAGTCGAGCAACTTCTCCCCAGCTTGCCCCCGGCAGTAGCCGTGCAGGACATCGGCGATTGCAGCAACGGAAAACAGATCCTTTTTGCAAACAGTGATCCCAAAGGCCATCTCGATATTCCCTTCGAACTCCCCGATGCCAAGCCCTACATCATGTCGGTCGGCGTCCTCAAATCGTGGGACTACGGAACCTTCGACGTGTTGATTGACGGCACAGTCGTTGCCGAAAATCAGGATCTCTACAGCACCACCATGGCTTCGACGGAAATTCCACTGGGCCTCCAAAAGCTGGGGGCCGGAAAGCACACCCTCACCTTCCAGTGCCGGGGGAACAATCCCAACGCAAAAGTGAAGACTACCCAAGCCCCCGGATATTACCTCGGTGCGGATGTCCTCGTGCTGCGTGAGTATTGATAAACCAGGCGCGGCAAAGCGCCGCGACTGCCCCGTACACCCGACCCACCACAACAACCCGGGAGCTGCTCTTGGATGCTGCGATGAATCTCCTAGTGATCGTCATTGACACCCTGCGCGCTGACCATATGGGCTGCTACGGCTATGAGCGCCAGACCACCCCCCATATGGACGCCTTCGCACGGCAGGCCGTTGTTTTCGACCAGCATATCGCCGCAGCCATCCCCACGCACCCAAGCTTCACCACCTTCCACACCGGACAATTCAGCATCACCCACGGGGTCGTGGCCCATGCCGGAACCCACGACATCCCCCGCGAAGCACCCTGGATGCCCTCCATCCTCCATGCGTCGGGCTACACCACCTGCGCGGTGGACAACCTCAGCCAATGGCGGCTCGATTTCCACCGGGGATTCGAGTTTTACATCGACCCCACAAAAAGACAACCGCTCAGCATCAACGCCGACAACCGCACCATCAACCGGCGAGTGCTTCCCTTTCTCGAGCAACACCGCGATGAAAAATTCTTCATGCTCGCGCACTACTGGGATCCACACACCCCCTACCTGCCCCCGCGAGCCTATCGAACCCTCTTCTACAAAGGCGATCCCTGCGACCCCGCCCACGACTCGCTCCAAGGCATGGAAGACCGCCACGTGCTCGGCAAGACATGGCGCGAAACCTGGTTTCCAAAACTCGGCGGTCACATCACCGACGCGCACTACATTGAGTCGCTGTACGATGCTGAAGTCCGTTACTGCGACGAGGGCATCGGCACCGTACTCGCCCGACTCGATGCCCTCGGGCTTTCTGAAAACACCATCGTGGTCATCACCAGCGACCACGGTGAGCTCATGTTTCGCCACGGTATATTCTTTGACCATCATGGCCTCTACGATGGCAACCTCCACATCCCCCTCCTCATCCGCGTGCCCGGACAAGAACACCGCCATGTCAAAGGCATGACTGCAACCCCCGACACCGCCCCCACCCTCCTCGAACTCTGCGGACTGCCCAGGCCCGAGGCAATGGAGGGGCAGTCCCTCGTCCCATGGTTGCGCGGCGAACGTGACGATGCCCCCCGAGAATTCGTGGTGAGTCAAGAATGCACCTGGCAAATGAAATGGAGTCTGCGCACCCAAAAGCACAAGTTCATACTAGCCCGACAACCCGACGTATACGCCACCCCCATGCGCGAACTCTACGACCACGATACCGACCCCCAAGAACTCCACAACATCGCAGAATCCAACCCCGAAACCACAAACCGCCTGGAGCACCAACTAGAGAACTGGATCGATCAAGGAATGAAGAAAAACGCCCTCAAGCAAGATCCACTGGTCGAACACGGCCTAAGCCTGGGAAAGAAAACCACCCCCACCCACAGCCAAAGCGCCGACTAAGGTCGGCGCACTCCAAATAGCTTTTCCCGAAACCTACGTCCCAGATAACAACGAACGCGCCGAATCACATCAATAACCGATCCCCTCTCCCAGCCCTCTCCCCCCTTCCCAAGCCCTCTCCGTGCCCCTCCGTGCCCTCTGTGGTGAAATGCTCCCCGTAACGCAGGCATCCCTGCCTGTCGCCCACCCATGTAGGGATGCCTGAAATTTGTCGGGGTAGGTCGACGTTTTTGCTATACTTTGTGTGTCTGCATCGCTTGGGCGAAACTAGGAGCATCGCAATGAAAAAAGTACTTCCTTGGCTCGGTTGGGGCGTAGCCTGCATCGCCATCGGTGTCCTGATTTATTGTGTCCGGGACACGATGGAAACCAAGAAGCAGCTGACCCATATCCGCGCTGATGCTGAGGCAGCGGCCGCTGCAGCCGAGACGCAGCAGCGTGCCCTTGAGGCGTATATCGCCGAGCTCAAAGGCAAAATACGCGACCTTCAAGCGCGCGGAACCCAGGAGGGCAAGCCAGCGCCAGTCGCCAAGACGCCCCCGGTGCCCGCTTTGAGCGAGGGGGAAGCGACCGGGGATGACAAGTCGACCGAGGAAGAATCTGAAGCCCATATCCGCGAGAAGAATGTGCTCCGAGTGCAAATGGGGACGATGACCGATCTGGCCTACAAGCCCTGTCTGGACGAAATGAACCTGCCCGATTCGGAACGTGCGATTGCACGCGAAGCACTCATTGAATTTGCAGTAACTCGTCAGTTGGCGCAGAGCAATGCGATGCGCCGAGGGGATGTGTCTGCAGCGGATGTCCGCGCTGAACGCGACCGGGCAATGGAGATTTTGCGGGGAAAATTGCAGGGGCTGCTCACGGCGGATCAATTCACCCTGTGGCAGAACTACGAACCCGAAAGCGCCCGCGTCATGTATGAAGGCATTCTGGAAGGCCAACTGCGCACCCTAGCCTCCGGTCTCACGGCCGAAAGCCTGCGTCTGGCGAAGGAAACGATGGCGGAGGAACTGGCCCGCTACCTCGACCAGTTGGAAAACTCAGACGAACTGTACTCGCAGGCCAATTTCATTCTTGCGCAGTCCCGCGCCCTGCAAGATTCGGTCGAGCAGCTCAGCCAGGCACTGGATGAAGAACAACTCGGCATGATCCAAGGATTCGTCGCCCAAGCCACCGCGATGTTTGCCGCCCTCGGACAGTAGACCTGGACGTACGCTGAAAAAAGAACCGCCGGATCAGTAATCCATCGGCAGGGCAGCGAGTTGCTCCAGGGAGAACACCGGACCGTCCTTACAGACGTAGACCGGGCCGCAATTGCAGCGTCCGCATTTGCCGATGCCGCATTTCATGCGATTCTCAATGCTGGTGTAGATGGCCGAGGTGGGAATGCCCATTTTTTCGAGCACGGGCAGCGTGAACTTGATCATGATCGGCGGGCCAATCACCAAGGCCACCGCATTGCTCGCGGGGACATTGCTACGCTCCAAGACGTGCGGGATGAGTCCGACTTCGCCGGTCCATTCCGGGGTTTCGCCACCCGGATCAACGCATCGCACCACGCGCACCCGTTCGCGCTTGGCCCAGTCGTCGAGCTCATCGGCAAAGACCTGATCGCGGGTTGTTCGCGCGCCGTAGACCACCGTAATATCGCCAAATTTTGCACGATTCTCGATGGCGTACCAGATGGCGCAGCGAATGGGCGGCATGGCGATACCGCCACCAATGAAGATGAGATCCTTGCCTTCCCAGGCTTCCATCGGGTAGCCGTTGCCATAGGGGCCGCGAAAGCCGATGATGTCACCGGCATCAACTCGCCACAGCGCCTCGGTGACCCGACCGGTCTTGCGAAAGCAGAATTCGATGAAGCCCTTCCAGTCGGAACTGGAGCAGATATTGAAGGTCGATTCTCCCACGCCGAAAGCGGAGAACATGCCGAACTGGCCCACGCGAAACGAAAAATTCTCGCGCAGCGCCTCGTCCTGAAAACGGATGCGCACCGATTTCACGTCCGCCGTCTGGCGACGCACTTCGACCACTTCCATGAGCGAGGGGGTGTACAAAGACGTCATGTCTTGTTCTCCGGAGACTGGGTGCCGGTGGCACGGGATATTTCACGCAGGGAGGTCAGTACACCCAGCCCAACGGGGCAATTGTGGGTGCAGTTTCCACATCCCGTGCACAACGAGGTCCCGAACTTATCGGGGAACATGCGGAATTTGTGTTGAAGGCGCTGGCGCTGGCGATTGGGCTGGGTCGAGCGCGGGTTGTGCCCGGAGGCATGGGCGGTGAACATGCAGAACTGACAGGAATCCCAGTTGCGCACCCGCGCCCCCCCGGCCGCGTTGCCTTCGTCGACGATGTCGAAACAGTGGCAGGTGGGGCAGGTGTAAGCGCAGGCACCGCAGCCAAGGCAGGGAGCGGATACCGTCTCCCACACCGGGTGCTCAAAGTTGTTTTCCATGAACTCGCGGATCTGCTCGACGGTATACCCCTCGACCATTTTATCCGCAATTTTCAGTGGCATTGCCTCTCGCGATTCGGTTTGCCCAGCAAAAAGCGCGGCACCCTTTTCGGTGAAGGAGCGAACCTCAAAAGCGCCGTCGGAACGGGTGACAAGCATGGCGTCGGAACCGGCCTCTGAATCGGGGCCAAAGTGCATGACGGTGCAAAAGCAGTCGCGGTCGTGCTCGGCACAGGCGAGGGTGACCACCACACCGGCATTCCGGCGGGCGATATAGGTGGGGTCGGGATCTTCCTCGGCGAAAACGTGGTCGAGCATGGGGAGGGCGGCGGCGTCACAGGGACGGGCGGCAAGAACCACAAAGGGGGGAATGTCTGTCGACGCCTCCTCCAGTTGAATGGTCTGCCCCGTGGTGCGGTAGCGGAAAAGCTCCTCGTGTTGCGGGAAAAAGAATTCCTTCACCGAGTTGCGGGGGCGGATAAAGGGGCCGAGCACCACTTCCTCGGGATTGGACAGCGGCCTGTAGCGGCAGATCTTGGGACTGAGGTTGACCGGGCCGATGACGGCACGCCCCTCACCCAGCCAACCAGCGACCAGACGATGCAGTGCCTCGACTGTGATGGTGTCACTCACTTGATGAATTTCTCCTCATCGGTCTTGCTGTAGGAACCCACGACGGGCGGGGTCTCGCGATCCATGCCGGACTGGTATCCGAAGTTCTTCTCCGCTGCCCGGGCAAGGGCGCGGTTGAGTGGACGCAGGTTGATGCCCGCCGGACAGACCCGCGAGCATTCGCCGCAATCGACGCAGCGCCCGGCCTGATGGAAGGCGCGGGTGATTTGCCACGCGAAATTGCCTTTTAGCGTGGCGGAGGTATCAATGCACTGCGGGCGGTTTTTGTCCGTGATGCACTTGCCGCAATAGCAGGTGGGACATACCTCGCGGCAGGCGTAGCACTTGATGCAGCGGGACAGCTCCTTCTTCCAGTGTTCAAGTCGCTCTCCGACCGGCAGGGCCAGCAGTTCCTCGACATCGGCATAATCCTGGGGCACGGGCGTCACTGAAATCTCGCCAATGATCTCGTCGGCGAATCGGGGAAGACGAACCGTGCAGGACGCGCACTTGTAATCTGAGGGGGCATCCACCCCAGGGCAGGCGATACCAATCACATGCAGATTGGCGCGGTCGATTTGGCCTTCCTGCTCGAGAACCACCAGCGAACGCTCATCGCAGCCCTTGAGCACAATCCCGATCTTGCCCATGCCGCGCACCTGCTTGCGGGCTAGATAGGTGGTGAGATTGGTGAAGCAACCGCCGTCAAAAACGAGTCGTTCGGTATCGCCGGGCCGAGTGATGAAAACGGGAATGGCAGGGTCTTCGGGCACAATGCGCCCGTATCCGAGTATGGCCTTCACCGTGCCGGACTCCAGCAGACGTCGGCAGGCGGCTTGTAAATCCTGGGTCAGAGCATTCATGGTTCTATCCCCGCAATCTCGCGATAACCGGTGTACGGCCCCATTTCCCGGATTCTGGAGGTCATATCAGACATGAGCTGCTGAAACTTCTTGCTCTCCGCCGCAGAAATCCAGGCGAAGTGAATCCGGTTGAGGTCGATACCCATAACATCAAGGAGCTCACGGAAGAGAATCCAGCGGCGACGCGCGTGGTAGTTACCCGCCGTGTAGTGGCAGTCACCGGGATGGCATCCCGAAACCAGCACGGCGTCCGCGCCCATTTCAAATGCCTTGATGATGAGGTTGAAGTCAATGCGGCCGGTGCAAGGGAGGCGCACAATGCGGACATTCGCCGGATACTCAAGCCGGTTCGTTCCCGCGAGATCCGCCGCCAGATAGGTGCACCAATTGCACAAGTACGCCACTATTTTCGGTTCGAAATCGCCGCTCATATCAAACTGTTCACCATTCCATAGATTTGCTGCTCGCTGAAGCCTTCCAAATCCGCGCATTTCGAGGGACATACGGAAACACAGGTACCGCAGCCCATGCACAAGCTGGGATTGACGCGGGAGGTGTACTTGACCAGATTTCCGCCACGGTCGCGGATTTCGGCGCGTTCGATCGCGCTGTAGGGGCAGGCCCGCAGGCAGGCAGAACAGGCCGCGCAGTTAATCTCGTCGATGCGCGCCACCTCGGGTTCACGGGTGAGTTCGGACTTGCTGAACAGCACCTGCACCTTGGCTGCGGCCGCTGAGGCCTGTGCCACGGATTCAGGAATGTCCTTGGGGCCCTGACATGCGCCGCACACAAAAATCCCGGCGGTGGTAGTCTCCACTGGCCGCAACTTTGGATGGGACTCCGACAGAAAGCCGTGCTCGTCGTAACCGATCTTCAATTTCTGCGCTAGTTCCTTCGCGCCGTCCGAGGGGCGCATGGCGGAGGCTAACACAACCATGTCGGCCTCGATCTCCACCGGCTCGCCGCCGATGGTATCGGAACCGCTCACCATGAGCTTGCCGTTTTCCTCGGATATCTTTGAGACACGCCCGCGATAGTACCGGGCCCCGTCCTTTTCGATGGCGCGACGCACGAACTCGTCGTAGCTCTTGCCACCGGCGCGTATATCCATGTAAAACACATGCGCCTGTCCGTCATGCACTTTGTGCTTGTAAAGCATGGTGTGCTTCGCGGTGTACATGCAGCAGATCTTGGAACAATAGGGAATGCCCTTGGCCGGATCACGCGACCCGACGCACGCAATGAAAACCACGTTCTTGGGCTCAGCCCCATCGGAAGGTCGCCGGATCTCACCGGAGGTGGGCCCGGAGGCGCTGGCAAGCCGCTCAAATTGCAGACCGTCGATCACGTCCTTGTATTCGCCATAGCCATACTCGCCATAGCCGATGATTCCAGGCGTGTCCTGCTTTTTCCCGATGTTGTACAGCTTGAAACCGGTGGCCACAACAATCGCGCCCACCTCTTCGGTCACAATCTTGTCTTCGTCTTCGTAGTTGATCGCGTTGGCCTTGCAAATCTTGAGGCAGACGCCGCATTTGTTCCGCTGGAACTTGATGCAGGTCTTGGGGTCGATGACAGGACGTGCGGGCACGGCTTGGGGGAAAGGCACATAGATGGCCTTGCGCTGGCCCAGCCCGTAATCAAATTCGCTCTGGTTCTGCTTCGAGGGACACTTGGCCCAGCAATCGAGACAGCCATTGCACTTGTCCACATCGACGTAACGCGCCTTTTTTCGGATGGTGACGCTGAAGTTGCCAAGGAAACCCGAAACCGCTTCCACCTCGGAATAGGTGTACAGACGGATGCCCGGATGTTGCCCCACCTCCACCATGCGCGGCGTGAGAATGCATTGGGAGCAGTCGAGGGTAGGGAAGGTCTCGGAAAGTCCGGCCATTTTCCCGCCCACAGACGGTTCTCGCTCCACGAGGATCACCTCATGCCCCGCATCGGCAATGTCGAGTGCGGCCTGAATCCCCGCCACACCGCCACCGATCACCAGAGCCCGCTTTACAAGCGACACTTTGATCGGTTCGAGCGAGTGATCCTGGATGACTTTGTTCACGCTCATGCGTATGATGTCCATCGCCTTCACGGTGGTCATCTCAGTCTTCGGTTCGTGCACCCAAGAACAGTGCTCCCGGATATTCGCGATCTCAACCAGATACGGATTCAGTCCGGCTGCCTTTGCGGCGGCACGGAACGTCTTCATGTGCATGTGGGGCGAACACGCCGCCACCACGAGACCGTCGAGCTTTTCTTCGACGATCTTTTCGCGCACAAGACTCTGCCCTGGATCGGAGCACATGTACTTGTAGTGAACCGCGCACTTTACACCGGGTATTTCGGCGGTACGCGCGGTGAGGTCTTCCATATCAAAGGCACGGCCTATATTCTCGCCGCACCAGCATATAAATACGCCAATTCTTGCCATAGGTCTACCGGGTTTCTGCGGGTTCGGACAAGAGATCAAGTTCGGCAGGGACAAAGTGTTTGTCCACGCCCAGTTGGGATTCTTTCAACCCCACCGCCAGTCCCACCAAATCAGACAGATAATACACGGGCAGCTGCGGCAGTTCAGGATGTGCCTTGCGGGTTTCTTCCTGCTTCATGTCGAGATTGACATGACACATGGGGCATGCCACCACAATGCAATTGGCACCGTGGGCCACGGCATTCGCCAAGATCCGGTGCGACAATTCGATCACCGTTTCCTCGCGGGCCAGCGTCATCCCCGCACCACAGCATTCCGTCGCGAAGTTCCACTTCACCGTGGAGGCACCCAAGGCTTCAAGGATTCCTTCCATGGAATTGGGATGTTCGCAGTCATCAAATTCAACCACCTTTGGCGGACGGGTGAGCAAGCACCCGTAATAACAGGCCGCGCGAACCTCTGTGAGCGGTTGTTTGACGTGCTCGCGCAGTTCGGCCTGTCCGATCGATTCGAAGACCTGAAGCACATTGATAACCCGAGTCTTCCCTTGCAGGGGCAACTCGACGATATCCGACAACTGCTTGCGGTGTTCCTCGTCTTCAAGAATAGTGTGCCGCGCCTTGCAGAGTTCCATCGAACAAAGGGGGCAAGGGGCAAGCAATTCTGTGTAGCCTTCGCGTTCCGCTATCGCCAGATTGCGCGCGGAAAGCGACTTGGAAAGGAGTGGATTGACGGAGTGGGCTGCGGACGCACCGCAACAGACCCAGCCGTTCAGCTCCACCAACCGGATTTTGAACGCTTGCAAACAGGCCTGAATCGAGGACTCATAGTCGCTCGACGAACCGTGCAACGCACACCCGGGGTAATAACCAAGCAAGAGGTTCATCCGTGGTGGGCCTCCTTGGGGGTTTTATCATTGGCTTCAGCGGCAGCAACCTTTTCGCATTTGTCGAAAATGCGTTTGATGACATCGCGGTCACCCGACTTGCCACCGAAAAGGCGAAATTTACCGCGCTTGATCAAGCGGGGCGCGAGCATGGAGTCCTTCAAGAGGAGGGCCATCTTGTAGTCGCTGAGGAACCCGCGAATTTTATATTTGGCAATGAGTTCGGTTTCATTGAGACGCCCGTGACGGCGAACCGAATCCAAGAAGGCTTCGAGGAAAAGTTTGGTGCGCACCATGGCCGGAGAGCATACCCCCTCTCGCCATGCCAACGCGCGCACCTCGTCCATAATGCCTGCGGTGTCCACGGTCTGCGGACATCGGGCCGTACAGGTCTGGCACGACACGCAGAGCCAGATGGATTCCGCGTTCACAGCGCGATCAATCGCACCACGACCCACCCACTGCATGATGCGATGGGGTGGGGCATCCATCACCGAGCCCATGGGACAACCCGCTGAGCACTTGCCGCATTGGTAACACCGCTCTATTCTCAGCGCGGATACGGCCTTGTCAAATGAACCTGCCTTACGCATGGAGTCCTTTGTGCGTTGTCAGACGTTTGAACAAAGCCCTTGGAAGGAAGCACCGATCCCGCAACAGCGGATACGGCCGCATGACATCCATCCCTTCTTCTTCGAGCCTGTCAGAGCGCCTCGACGTTACGTATGGGTAACAATCGGGGAATTGTATCCTATTCCACAAGTTTACGGCAAGAATCCGAACCCTTTTCGTAGAAGACCACCCCTGCCCGATTAATGTGCTCGAGCAAGTCCGAATCACTGATGGCACTACGAAGCGCCAGGTCGAAGGTATACGGCAAGGACAGGGCTTCAAGGTCTTCCGCAATCTTGCACAGCACCTTCAGCGTCAAGTCGGCATCACCACACAGGGCCAAGTCAATGTCCGACCCTTTCCGCTGGTTTCCTTTGGCGCGCGAACCGTATAAGGTTGCGCGAGTCACCTGAGGGAAGCGGGAAAGCACGCCGTGAATACCTTGAATGGCATTGTCTTGCAAACCGTACTTCATCCGGGTTCATCCTCTTTGAGCCTGTCCAGCCGGATTCGGAGGGCCTCGAATTCTGCGCAATAGTGGTTGCGAATCGCTGCGACGATTTGATTCGCTGTGGCCTCGTCATAGGTGTGGGTACTCAGGTTACGGCTCGTAATCATTTCCATCCAAACCTCGCCGTTATCGAGTAACCCGGTTTTGAAGGCTTGACGCGTCGTGTCGCGGGAGCCATAGAGGTCGCGTGCTCCGCGGCTTTCCAGGAAATCCTTCAACGTATTCCAAGCGAGTTCGTGCGTGTATTCGAAGGCCTGTATCAAGCCCTGCTCTTCCAGCTTGGAGAGTGGCCGCTGTTCGGCCGTGGTTACACCCTCTTGCAGTTGGGAAAAAGCCTTGGAGAAATTGTTTAAGCGCTGAATCCAGCGGATGTCTAGGTTCATGTTGTACTCCAGTGCTTCGCGGCTGAACTTAAGTTCCTTCCCACACTCCTGCCTAATACCCGGGCGCACGGTTTCACGGCGGGTCTTGCACCGTTTTTTGGAGACTGGCCGAGGCGGGATTGAGCGTGAGGTAGCCGTTCTGGCGATTCACGCCCACTTTTTCGTCGAGGCGTGCGGGCAAGGGGTCATCGCCGGTTTGGCCGAGTTGCTTTCGGACTTCGCGACGAAGCCACCAGAACCCTGAGTTCCAGGAGTAGAGATGGTGGCCGTGGGGCTTTCCGGTGAGCGTGCTGATTGATTCGTGAAAAGCCGGCATCCAGGCCAATTCCTTTTCGATGCGCCACATCAATTTGTCATCGACCCAAGTGGAATCCATGCCGTGAATCAGGCCGTCCATGTAATTGGCGGCGTCATTGAGGAACCAAGATCCACCGAAGACATAGACACCGCTGTGTCCGTCGAGCAGGTCACCGTTCGCCTTCGAGATCACACGCATTCCATACGGGGACTGGATTCGCATGGTGGTTTCAAGATGGCGGCGCACGAGATCATCGGGCAGCAGCTTCTTGCCAAAAATCGCGTAGGTCAGCACCTCGCCGTACAGGCTGTCCTGACCGATCCGGTCCTGCTGTTTGATGCTGGTGGCGAAATAGCCGCCTGATTCGTTGAACATGCGTCGATAGCCATCGATGGCCTTTTCAAGATCCGCATCAGATACCGGAAAACCAAGTTCGCGCGCGGCCAGCAATGCACCACAGTGGAAACCCTGGTTGGATGAGGGTGCGTCATCGTCATCGTACTCCAACTGGTCGTGGTAGGTTTTCATGTTGGCCTTGTTGGCCGTCAGGCGCGGTGGAATGTAGAGTCCGTCCCTCTGGTGCGTGAGGAGGAATTGCCAAGCACGCTCAATGGTGCGCGGGTCGGGATCGCCACCGGCCTTTTT
>CAIZGN010000407.1 GCA_903932505.1 Candidatus Hydrogenedentota bacterium | reverse complement strand
CTTCTCGGAACCTGAAGTGGTTCCTCCCCCCGCCACGGAGGTCAGCCCACCCGAGCGACCAGAAGCCACCTCTCCGCCTGTTCCCCCTGCGCCCCGAGCGCATGCGCCGTAGACCGGATTTCTTCGACCACGATATACCTCTCATCGCGACCGAATTGCATTTCCCCCCGCCGGTTTCGTAGAGTGGATCCCGTCTGGCGTGAAGCGCATTCCGCGCTGGAAGACGCTTACCCCGGCCTGCGGCCAAGATTCCGAAAGCAGCCCGGGGCCAACCATGAATGCAAACGTTGTCCCCCAATAACCCAAAAAGGAGTGTAGACCATGTTGAAATCAAGAAGCCTGCGGATCACCATTGCAGTGATCGCGCTCGGCCTCGCGGCCTCGGTAGCTACCGCCCAGAGCGTGGCGGAAGGCCAATGGATCAAGTTGTTTGACGGCGAAACCCTGTACGGATGGACCGTGTTTGGAGACGCCAAGTGGTCGGTGGCCAATGGTGCTATCAACGGAGGCAGCGAAGATTCCTACAGTGGCCTGCTGGCCTCGACTTCCCGCTTCGCTGATTTTGAATTGTCCCTCAAAGCCCAAGTCGCCGAGGACGGTGCGCTCGGCGTCACCGTGCGCGGTTCCTTGGAGGGGCATGCCAGCGAGACCGGATCGCCCTCCGTGCAGTTGAAGCCCTCGGACAAGGTGCAGGAAGTCATCATCCGCGCCGAAGGCACCAAAGTCACCGCTACCGTGGACGGAAACGCCGTGGATCTCGGTGCCGCCCAAGCGACCAAGGGCCACATCATGCTGCAGTATCAACGCGGGAAAAAAGCCCCGAAAATCGTGATTTCGGAAATCAAGCTTCGCCCGCTCACGCTCAAGTCCGTCTTCAACGGCAAAGACCTCAGCGGATGGAATATCATTCCTGAGCACAAGTCCGTGTTCAAAGTGGTTGATGGTTCGATCAACATCACCAACGGTAACGGCCAGATTGAAACCGACGGCCTCTATCGCGATTTTGTCCTGCAACTGGACATCCTCTCCAACGGCGACAGTCTTAACAGCGGCGTGTTCTTCCGTGGCCCGAAAGGGGTCTTCTGGAAGGGCTACGAATCCCAAGTCCGCAACCAGTGGGTTGACAAGGAAAAGGGCGCGACCGATCGCACCAAGCCAGTCGACTTTGGCACGGGCGGCCTCTATGGTGATCAGCCCACCCGCAAGGTTGTTTCAACCGACCGCGAATGGTTCAACAAGACCGTCATCTGCGATGGCGACCACATCGCCATCTGGATCAACGGTTATCAGACGAGTGATTTCTTTGAAACCCGCCCGGCCGTCACCGACAGCAACGGGAAAGCCGGATACGTTGCCGCTGCGGGCACCATCCACCTGCAGGGTCACGATCCGACAACCGACCTCTCGTTCAAGAACATCAATGTAGGCGAATACCCGGCCAAGTAGTGGACGTGCGGTGAATCGGTTAAGAAATTGAAGACATATCCCCCGGTGCGAAGGCACCGGGGGATTTTTCATGAAGCAGCGGCCCCCGCATTCCCGTTCGCCTACTTAGGCGGCAACACCGCGCCCATTGCTTTTGTGTAGCGTACATATTCCGCCTTTTCCAGCGGACGCCCCCCGAATCGTGTGGCGTTATAGGCCCGCAACAGCCGCCGGGCTTCTTCCAATCCCTGCCACCCCTGCTGCACCAGTGCCTCCTCAAGCTCGCCGGTCGTCGCCCCTGTGGACAACCCCTGTTTGTAAAGCCTGCGACGAAACTTCTCGTACAGACGAGAAGCCCGGCGCTGGTCTGTGGAAAACGACACTTTTCGCGCTCTCGACAGGGGCTTTCGCGAAAGATATTGAGGTATCAGGTAAAGGCCCATCCCCACCAGCAGAACGACAGGAAGTGCCGCTGCCCACAAGGTCGGCTTGCCCAAGGCAAATGGACGGACATCACCCGGAGTCGTCAACGAAAAATCACCGAACAGCCGTAGGCGGATATTCCGCAGCCAAGCGGTTTGATAGGTGTGGTCAAATCGGAGCACATTCTGCACCCAGATTAATTCCGCCTGGGTGGAGAGAGTCGAAACAAAGCGCATCACACGGGACATCGTATTCCCTCCCCCATACCCGTCGGCCGGGGTGGGGTCAAAACGAACCCAGCCATAGGAGGGGAAATATACTTCGGCCCACGCATGCGCCATGTTCTTGCGAACGGAAAACGAACGGTCGGTTGAATTCCAAAGCCCACCGTGATAACCGCAAACCAAGCGCGATGGAATTCCCAGAGAACGAACCGCCAGTGCGAGCGCACTCGCGAAATACTGGCAGTCTCCGGTGTGGTCACGCATGAGAAACTGGTCGATCCCGTTTCCCTCGGGATACACGGGCGGGCTGAGTGTGTAGATAAACGGAGAACCCTGCAACCAATTGCAGAGGGTACTCACCCGGTCATACGCGTTGGTCTCCCCACGCACCACCTCCTTCACCGCCGCCACGGTCGAAGGCAGCAGTTCATGATGGGTCAAGATCTCATAATCTTCCTTCGAAACCGTGTCCGCGTATTGGTCGCCCGCAGCGCGAAGCGTATCCGGGTCCGGATTCCGTATTTCCGAGGTGACCGTATATCGAAGGGATGAGGTCGTCTCGGTGGGGAATAGCACCGTGAAGTCGTTACCCTCGCTCCATTCCGGATTGGACGCCCCATCACCGTCAACCATATCCACCAACTGAACCAAGTCCAAACACGGCAAACCCAATGGGGCGGGTTCCCGAAGAAAAATATCCTGAACCAATGTGGTAGACCCGTCAAACGGAATTCGGGACACATCGTTGGCCCGTTCACGAGGTCGGCGCTTGCTAATACGCACCACCTGACCGAGTTTAGCGGTTGCGGGTTCCAAGTCATCCTGCAACCGCACCTTCATCCACTGGTTCTGCTGGTACCCCGGCAAGGTGTACGCCCGCCAGTATAACGAGTCCCGATCGATCAGATTCTGCCCCGGTTCCTTTGGAAAACGCACAGACATCACCAGCGTCTCTTCTCCATGGAATCCCCGCATCTGATCGAGATCCAGACGGCGGAACTCTCCCCGGAATGTAACGTTCGGATTTCGGCTTAGAAAACCCGCCTCCGTGCGTGGCGTAATCAGGAACATGCCTGCCGTCAATGCGAGTGCCCCCATCGAGAGTATCGATATTGAGAACATCATACCCGTCGAAAAAACCGGGGAATTCGAGGCGCCCGCCCCAAGTGCCCGGTCAAGCCGAAGAATCTCCGCCATGGACACCGTACTCGGTCGGGTGGCTTCAACCTGCAGCCGCAGGCAGAGGAGTGCCCAAACGGCGCTAAAGAGAAACAATGCCATCGCAAGACCCGACCACGGTTGCGGTTCCTGCACGCACGTTCCCAACAACAGGAAAAATGCCATGAGATACAGGTAGTAATAATTGGAGACGATCTTGGCGTGCAAGAGAATGTAAATCTGAACGAAAATAATGAGTGCGATCACCGCATGCAGCAGAGGCATCTGCATCAAGACCACCGGGATCGAGACGATGATGCCCAGTAACAGCGCCTTTGAAAACCAACGATATGGCGGAGCATTCCTGTCGAGCCACTCTCCGATCGGAGCCAACACGAGTGCAAATACCGGAACAAGCAGTATCGTCAAGCCATATTCGGGGACGGAAGAAAGCACCAGATAGCCCGACAGCACGAGTAGGGCGGAAGAAATCCGAAGTGCCACGTGGATTCTCTTATGCATGAATCAACTCCCGTGGGTCCAGAATGTGTTGTCGCCCCGACCCCGCCTGGGTGCCCCAACGTGCGGGATCAGGCGACAGGCACAGGAGACGGTCAGGGCCGTTGCAAATCTTGGCAATCACGCCGTCAAATCCGGTGAAGGCGGACGGGGCCACCGGTTGCACGCGAGCAAGCAATTCCAGAACACGGCGCTGGTGGTACGCGCCGTCCCCCGGTTCCAAACGGGTGTCGGGGGTGATGATTGAGACACAGTACTGGCGCATGACCAGCATGATAGCAATCGATGCTGTCAATTCCACGCATTCTTCAAAGCGTTCCTCGTCTTCGGGCGTTACAAAAGAGGCCCGCGTATCCAAGGCAATAATCACGTTCCGCGAACCCTCGCTCGACATTTCGCGAACCATCCACTTTCCAAGACGTGCGCTGATGCGCCAAACAATGCGGCGCAAATCATCCCCCGGAAGATACTCACGAAGACTGAAAAACTCGTCCCCCTCTGATGAAGCCGCACGGGCAACGGTATTCCCGCCCGCCGCCTGTTCGAGATAAGATGCCCGAACCGCTGTAATCTTGGGATACACCACCACCTCGTGCTCCACCATGAAAACACGTCGATGCTCCATCAAGCCAAAGGGAAAAGCGGTGACCAGCGAAAAAGGCGGCAAGTGCTGCACACCCCGTCGCGCAAACACATGGGATATATTGAGTTCCGCCGCCCGTTGGGCGGGTACATGCAGAAGGTAACCGGCCGCACCACCATCGTCTCCGGAGTTTTCGATACGCACGGAAAAGGTGGGCATGAGCCACTTCCGATTCTCAATGCGAACCCCGGCCATCAGCGGCTCGCCCCGATGAACGGCGTACGGAGCCTCACACGAAAGGTGAATGTTCCGAAGATTCCAGCGTGCCAGAATAAGGGACAGCAAGATGAAGCTCGAAAGCCCGGAACCCACGATGTAGAGTAAACTCGTACCGGTGTTCCAAGCGGCGATCAGAACACCAAAAAACATCGCGGTGAACACCCAGCCGCCGGGTAGTATCCGACGAGCCCGATTCCTTTTCCATATCCTCAACATAAAATAACCACCAGTTTTGCCAGCTGCGCACCGTATTGCGCAAGAGGCGGGAGGCGGCTTCGGCCGCACCCGTCCGGATCACACCGGCACGGGGATCTGCTTCACAATATCATGCACCACGCGGCTTCGCTCGCGGGCTGCGGATGCCAGGTCCGCGCCACGCGACCGGACCAGAATCCGGTGGCCTAGGACGGGTTCCGCGAGATTCCGGACGTCGTCCGGCGTCACGTAGTCGCGCCCGGAAACCAAGGCGTGGGCCTGGCATGCCTCATAAAACGACTGGGATGCACGAGGACTCGCACCCAGCACAATGTGCTCATGATTACGCGTTGCCAGAATAATCTGGAGCATGTAACGGGCGAGACTCTCCTCCACCGCGACCTCGCGCACTCGCGCCTGCAAGGCGAGCAACTCGTTGGAGGTGATGACTGGCTTTAGCGAGGCGAGTGCTTTTTCAGGCTCATGGCGCTGCATGATGCGTAGTTCATCCGCCTCAGGTGGGTAGCCGATGCCAACCCGGAGCATGAAGCGATCCAACTGCGACTCGGGCAGCACATAGGTACCCTCGTATTCGATCGGATTTTGTGTCGCCATCACCATGAACGGCTTTGGAAGGTGATGCGGACGCCCCTCGATGGAAACCTGCGCTTCGCTCATCGCTTCCAGCAAAGCACTTTGCGTCTTCGGGGGGGTACGGTTTACCTCGTCCGCCAACACGATGTTCGCAAAGATGGGTCCAGCCCTGAAGACGAATTCGTTGGTTTTTGGATCCAGTACTGAAATACCCAAGATATCAGAGGGCAGCATGTCACTGGTGAACTGGATGCGGGAGAAGGAGCAATCCAAAGAACGCGCCAGACTTTGCGCGATGGTCGTTTTCCCGATCCCGGGCACATCCTCAATAAGCAGATGACCCCGCGCAAGCAGACTCACGATACAAAGTTTAATGACATCCCGTTTTCCGAAAACGACCTTCTCGATATTCTCCAGGATCCGCTCAATGTGTCCAGCGGCTATATCCAAGGAACACGCAACATTCGAGGACTCTTCTTGCACGGCAAACTCCTTCCGATTTCCCCACCGTCACGACCGGGGAACCTTGTCACTCGGCCCATTTACTGAACGATAAGAAACGCCCCGGAATTCCCGAAGAAAAACCCCACCCCCAATCCCGGTTTATAGCCAGCGCTCAAACCATTCATCGGCCACTTCAAGTGTCTCGGGTGTAATGCGGTGCCCGTCGTGGTGTCCAAAATGATCCAGTGCGCTCCCCGCACCGAGCATTTTGTAAACTTTAGAGGCTTGGGACACGGCTTTCTGAACGCTTCGGGGATTCGAAAATCGGGCCTCGGACAAACTGCATAGCACCAGAATTGCACTCGGGGCAGCCAAGGCAAGCACATGCTCCCAATCAAAGGGGTACTTGCCCTCCTTGATGTGGTGCGCAAGACCCGGCAACAATTCCATACCATCGTGCTCCACCCACCATTGCGGATTCTTGTCGGTCGCAAAACGTGTAAAGGCGCAGCTTGACACGCAGGCCTGCACCCGGTCATCGAAGGCCGCAAGCATGAGCGCGTTAAGACCACCCATCCCATGCCCGATCACTCCCAAACGCGCGGTGTCCACCCGCTTCACCTCGTCAAACACATCCAACGCGCTCATGTGATCCGACAACATCTTCCCCACATACGAGGATTTTGGATTCTCCTTGTAAAAGGCCTTGGTGTCATAGGCGGGCTTGCGGGCGGTCGTGCGATCCCCTGCTGTCAGGCAGTCGATCGAAAGCGTCACATAACCCAGCTCGGCGTAGTGCTGCGCGAAGGCCAGACGCGTGTCACCTTCCAATCCGGCAGGTTCATCCTTCCCCTGCGGAACCTCCTGATGGCAGCACAGAAGGCCGGGTGCCTCTTCTTTGCCATCAGGAATAAAGAGCCATGCGGAAACCCGATCCCAAGGATCAACAAAGAAATTAATCCGCCGTCGGACGTATCCTCGAGCGTCCACCTCATCGACCGTCTTCAACTGAAGATCGACTTTCTCTGTGCGAAGCGGGCCAATAAGATTGCGAACCTCTTTTTCGATCACGCCACGCATCGCAGGCCACTCGATCAGACTCTTTAGTTTTGCCAAGTCAGCCATGAAGACCGCCTCTCTTAATGTAAGGGACCGATGAAAACCGCTTCCAATCAATAAAATAATAAGATTCAATAGGGTGCCGGTCAAGCACGCAGGCACCCGAATTCCACCGTGCGCCTGCAACGGATGAACCGCCTTTCATCGCAGTCCACACGAACGATGTTCATAGTTCCCTACTTAGCCACGCGATGTCAACCTTGCGCGATGGAACGCCGCACTGCTTGGGCGCGCGGAAGAGCGCGTGCTATACTCTGCGACACGCTGAGCCTAGAGACGCTCAGCCCCTTCCCTCCCGGCCCGGGCCGAAAACTGGATGGTATGTCAGCGATGCATTGCGACTTTGATGTGATAGTGGTGGGCGCGGGCCATGCTGGCATCGAGGCCGGACTGGCCTGTGCGCGCATGGGGCTGCGTACCGCTCTCATGGGGCTGAACCTCGACAGCCTCGGGCAAATGTCCTGTAATCCCGCGATTGGCGGAACCGCCAAGGGACAGCTTGTGCGCGAGATTGATGCGCTGGGCGGAGAGATGGGGCGCTGCATTGATCGAACCGGCATCCACTTCAAAATGCTGAACCGCTCCAAAGGCCCGGCGGTGCATTCCCCGCGCGCGCAGGCGGATCGCATCGCCTATCAATTCGACATGAAACGGGTCTGCGAGTCCACGCCCGGCCTCTCGCTGAAACAGGCGGAGGTCGTTGATTTTCTGGTGCGGGACAATCGGGTGGCCGGGGTACGCACCTCGGTCGAGGATGAGTTTTCAGCGCGTGCGGTCATTGTGTGCACCGGCACCTTTCTGCACGGCCGATTGCACTATGGCATGAAGATGATTGAAGGCGGGCGTGGTGGGGATCGGCCTGCGGACGCCCTGAGCGAGGCTTATCGGCGTCTGGGCTTTGATGTGGGCCGCATGAAAACGGGGACGTGCGCGAGAATCCACCGGCGCAGCCTCAATACCGACGTCATGGAGGAACAACCCGGCGACGAGCCCGCGCGACCCTTCTCCTTTTCGACGCCTATCGAGGGTTTTCACCCGAATAAGATTTCCTGCTGGATCACTTACACCAACGAGCGCACCCATGCCATCATTCAGCAGAACCTTGATCGTTCGCCCCTGTACTCGGGGATTATCACGGGGATTGGCACCCGGTATTGCCCCAGCATTGAGGATAAGATCGTAAAGTTTCCGGACAAGACCCGCCATCACCTTTTCCTTGAGCCGGAAGGCCTGAACACCTGCGAAATCTATGTGAACGGTATGTCCACCAGTCTCCCGGAAGAAGTGCAGCGGGCGATGTTGCAGAGTTGTCCGGGACTTGAGCAGGCCGAGATCCTGCGCCCGGGTTATGCGGTTGAATACGACTACATCCCCCCCACGCAGCTCAAGCCGACCCTTGAAACGAAGCGCGTGCCCGGCCTCTTTCACGCCGGGCAGATCAACGGCACCTCGGGTTATGAAGAAGCCGCCGCCCAGGGCCTCTACGCCGCGCTGAATGCCGCGAGGCAACTGCGTGGCGATGTGCCGCTCATTATTGGACGTGGCGAGGGCTATGTCGGCGTCATGGTGGATGACATCGTCACGCGCGGTGTACTTGAACCCTATCGCCTCTTCACCTCACGCGCCGAATACCGCCTGCTCCTGCGGCACGACAACGCGGACATCCGTCTCGCCCAATACGGCTTTGGAAATGACGAAACTATCGCACGAGCCCGTCAACGCGATGTGGCGGCGGCCCGTGAAGCGGCCCGCCTCGCAGAGGTGACCATCAAACCTTCGGATGACACACAGGCGGTCTTGACCGGATGCGGCGAACCGCTCATGGTGCATGCGCAGTCGGGTGCACAGTTTCTGCGGCGCACCCGCATCGGCATCCGCGATGTGTGGCAGCTCACCCCCCCGCCCGAAGCGCTTGATTTCGAAACGGGGGAGCAGGTCGAAATTCGCATGAAATACGAAGGCTACATGGAGCGGCAGGCGCAGAGTGTGGAGACCTCCAAAAAAACGGAGTTAAAGCCAATTCCGGACGACTTGGACTATGACAGCCTGCCGGGCCTCCCCAAGGAATGCAAGCAACGCCTCAAGGAGGTGCGGCCGATTAATTTCGGGCAGGCTTCGCGCATTCCCGGTGTGACGGCCGCCGACCTTGCCGTGCTGCACATCTGCGTTGAAAAGCACCGCCGCAACATCGAACACTGACGGAGATTCTGCATGAATTCACGAGAACGACTCATGGCCACCCTCGCGGGTAAACCGGTGGATCGGCCTGCGGTCAACTTTTATGAGATTGGCGGGTTCATCATCAACCCAAGCGATCCTGATCCCTTCAACGTCTATAACGCCCCATCTTGGCAACCGCTGTTGCGACTGGCCGAGGAGGAAACGGATCTCATTCGCATGGGAAGGCTGAAGTCCCTCCCGAGTGCCGCCCGTCCTGTGGAGGTATTCCAGCGGCAGGAGGTTTACTTCGAGAATGGTTCCCGACTCACCAAGAGTACCCTCGAGACCGGTGGACGCACCCTGACCCAATTGGTGCGGCGAGATCCCGATGCCGACACCCTGTGGGTCGTTGAGCATTGGCTCAAGGATGTTGAGGATCTCAAAGCCTACCTCACCTTGCCCGATGCCTTCTTTGAAAAGGATGAGGTAGATATTGCTTCGCTGGAACGGCTCGACGAGCGGGTGGGTGAGCGCGGGATTGTAATGGTGGACACGGCGGATCCCATTTGTGAGGTGGCGAGTCTCTTCGACATGGCCACCTACACCATCCTCGCAATGACCGAACCGGAACTCATGCACCGACTGCTCGAGCGGATCGCCGGGCCTGTGCAACGCCGTACCGAGGCCGTTGCCCGCGACTTTCCCGGGCACCTTTGGCGGGTCTATGGGCCCGAGTATGCCGTCGAACCTTATCTGCCCCCGCATTGCTTCGAAGAGTACGTGGTGCGCTACACCGGCCCGATGGTCGAGTCCATCCAGCGCCATGGCGGTTATGCGCGCATTCACTCGCATGGACGCGTCGCGCGAGCGCTGCCGCAAATCGTTGCCATGGGTGCCAGCGCCACCGACCCGCTGGAACCGCCGCCGCAGGGCAATGTGCACCTCGCGGACGTGCGCCGCGAATACGGGCGCGACCTTGTGCTCTTCGGCAACATCGAAATCAGCGATATTGAAACCCTGCCGCCCCCCCGCTTTCGCGAGGTTGCCCGGCGCGCCGTCGAGGATGGCACGCATGGCGAAGGGCGCGGCTTTGTCCTGATGCCGACCGCCTGTCCTTATGGCCGCGTCATTCCTGCGGATACGCTAACCAATTATGAAACCCTGATTGAGGTAGTGACACAATGCTAAACCACAAACTCGTCTCTTTCCTGCTTTTGTTCGCCGCGATACTTTGCCTTTCTGTCGGCAGCATCGCTCAAACCAACGCCCAGAGGGAAAAGGAGGTTCCAATGCGCTACGAAGACACGAAGAAACTGTTCGACAACCCCGGAAACGCCTGGCGCGGAAAACCCTTCTGGTCGTGGAACGGAAAGCTGGACAAGGACGAGCTGCTCCGTCAGATCGGCGTGGTGAAGAACATGGGTTTCGGCGGATTCTTCATGCACTCGCGAACGGGCCTTGCCACAGAATATCTCGGCGAAGACTGGTTCAACCTCATCAACACGTGCGCCGATGAGGCCGAAAAACTTGGGATGGAGGCCTGGCTCTACGACGAGGATCGCTGGCCAAGCGGGTCTGCCGGTGGCAAAGCCACCGAAGATCCCCAATACCGCATGAAATACCTCTTGATGGACATCAAGGAGGGTGCGACGTTCCAATGGGACGTAGATCTCGTCGCGGCCTTCGCCTGCAAGCTTGATGGGATCAACTACACCGACGCTGTTCAACTGTCAGCCGATTCCAAGCCCGAAGTGTTCAAGGAAAAATCGATCCTCACCTTCCGCGTTGTGCCCATGGACGCAAGTTCCTTCTACAACGGCAACACCTACCTCGACACGCTCAGCCTGAAGGCGACCGAGCATTTCATCAACCTGACGCACGAGCAATACAAGGCCCACTGCGGCGACCGGCTGGGTCGCTCCATCCAAGGCATATTCACCGACGAACCGCACCATGGGATGGTCATGTGCAAGAACGTGAGCCAGGGCAGCCTCACCCGCTCCGAGTTCTGCACGCCTTGGACGGAATCGCTCCCCGCCACCTTCGCACAACGCTTTGGCTACGACCTCATTCCCCGTCTTCCCGAACTTTTCCTGCGGCCCAACGGTCAGCGTATCAGCCTGGTCAAGTGGCAGTACATGGAAAACCTCCAGCAGATGTTTTTGGACAACTGGGCAAAGCCCATCCAGAACTGGTGTTCACAAAACGGCCTCAAAATCACTGGGCATGTGCTGCATGAAGATTCGCTGGGCGCACAGGCCGTGCCCTGCGGTTCCATGATGCGCTACTACGAATATATGGACAATCCCGGCGTGGATGTGCTCAGCGAGGGCAACCGCAATTACTGGATAGTGAAACAACTGTCCTCCGCCGCGCGCCAGCTCGGAAAACCCTGGCTGCTGTCTGAGCTCTACGGATGCACAGGCTGGCAGATGAATTTTGCCTCGTACAAGGCCGCAGGGGATTGGCAGTCACTCTTTGGCATCAACGTTCGTTGCCCGCATCTGTCGTGGTACACGATGGACGGCGAATCCAAGCGCGATTTCCCCGCGAGCATCTTCTATCAATCCACCTGGTATCCAGACTTTGCCGCCGTGGAAACCTATTTCTCGCGCATGCAGGCCGTCATGTCGCAGGGCAGTCCCGACTGCTCGATTCTCGTGATCAACCCCATCGAAAGCACTTGGGCGCAGATTTACGCGGGTTGGGCCACGTGGCTTTCCTCGATTTCCCCCGAGGTGCAAGCGCTCGACCGACAGTATCAGGAACTCTTCCACTGGTTGTGCGGCGCGCAGTTGGATTTTGACCTCGGGGACGAGGACATGCTGAACCGACTGGGGCAGGTCGGGGTCGAAAACGGTGCACCGGCTCTTCGCCTCGGCAATGCGCAGTATCGCGTGGCCGTAGTGTCAGGACTCGAAACCATTCGCCCCAGTACGCTGGATCGGCTTGAAGAATTCCAGAAAGCGGGCGGCATGGTCATCATGGCAGGAACACCGCCCGCCTATGTCGGAGCGGTGGCATCGGATCGTCCTGCCCAACTGGCGAAACTTGCCCGCTGCGTCCCCTTTGAACGGGACGCAGTCGTTAACGCCTGCGCGCAGGCCGCCGGACATCCGGTGACCGTCTCTCTAGCAGGGGAAAACCAACCGGCCAAGGATATCTTTTGCCAGACCCGCATTGACGGGCCCCTGCGCTATGTCCTTGCACTCAACATGGATCGCAAGACAGCCTTCCCGAACTGCAAGATCCGTATTCAGGGCACGGGGGTTGTAGAAGAATGGGATCCCCTGCATGGTGACCGTTTCAGCATTCCCGCGAAGTCGGACAACGGATTCCTCGAGTTCTCGGCTGATTTCCCGGTCGCGGGGGAAAAGCTTTATGTCATCGCGCCGGCCTCCGATACCACGCCACCCGCCAAACCCGTCCTGCGCGAGATTCGTCGGCAGGCGATTCCCGGGCCTTATGCGTACAAGCTGGACGAGCCCAATCTCTGCGTTCTGGACCGCGCCGCATGCCGGGTGGATGACGGTGAATGGCAGGAAGCCCGCGAAATCCTCAAAGTGGACCGCGCTTTGCGGGACGCCTTCAAAATCCCGCGCCGGGGCGGCGAAATGGTACAGCCGTGGTTTTCCGGGCACACCCCCAAGCAAGCGCGCGCCAAGGTGGCGTTGCGCTTTGATTTCGATGTTGAAACCGTGCCCGAAAGTCTCGACCTGCTTATTGAGCATCCGGAACTTTTTAGCATCGCGATCAACGGGAATGTGGTCGCCCCTGAAGTCAAAGGGTGGATGCTCGACACCTGTTTCAAACGCGTCAACCTACCCGTCAAAGCGCTTCACACCGGGAGCAATCAGATTGAGATCAGCGTGGGGTTCCACGAGGACATCAATCTTGAAAGTCTCTATCTGGCCGGAAATTTCGGAGTGCGCATTGACGGCGTCCGACGCATACTCATTCCGCTCCCCGAAAAGCTTGAGGCCAGCGACACCGCGCTACAAGGCTTGCCCTTCTACTCGGGGCGTATTCGCTACCATCTGCCCATTCCGGCGGATGCCCCGGCCGGAGCGCGCGCCTTTCTCGACACGGAACAGTTTGAGGGTGCTTGTGTGAATGTCCTTGATGCCGCAGGCGGCAAGCGTCTCATTGCGTGGGCACCTTATGAAGCCGAGGTGACAGATCTCCTGCCCGGCCAGCAAGGCCTTGATACCGAGGTTGTGCTCACCCGGCGCAACACCTTCGGCCCGCTCCACGCCATCCCCCTGCGCGCGGGCGGCTATGGGCCCGATAACTGGGTGACGGAAGGCAAGGCCTTCACCGACGACTACATGCTGTATCCGGCGGGATTGCTCGCCCCGCCTTCCCTCGTGTGGAGGACTCCGTGAGGCATGGAAGGGGAACCGACATGGTTTGGCCGTGCCGGACGCTTCCTGCTACACTGTGGCACTCTTTTGCCTGAAAAATGAAAGCGGAACACGTTATGAAAATACAGAGACGCTGGATTGCCTGTTGCTGGATGCTGGGTGCGCTGATTCTTTCCGCCCCGGCTTGGTGTGCCGACTATCCACAATGGGGTGAGTTTCACTCGCGGAATATGATATCGAAGGAAACGGGCCTGCCCGTGCAGTTCGACCCGAAGACCGGCGCGGGCATCAAGTGGGCGGTGGAACTCGGGGACAGCGCCTATGGTTCCCCGATCATCGCCGCAGGCAAGGTCTTCATTGGCGGGAACAACGCCAAGCCTCGTGACCCCGAACGCACCGGCGACCG
>CAIZGN010000406.1 GCA_903932505.1 Candidatus Hydrogenedentota bacterium | reverse complement strand
CTGGCTGGGCGAGGGCATTGTGTCCGCGCTGTGGGCGGCTCAGGCCTGTGGTCTGGTGTGGGTTGGGCTGGTCACTCAGGAGCGTCTTCGCCGTTATGCGGGGCTGGCCCTCTTCGGTACCGCCATTCTCAAGGTCGTGGTCTACGATACCAGCAACCTGGAAACGGTCTACCGGATCATTTCATGGTTGGGCACGGGCGTCCTCTTGCTGGCTGCCAGTTACTTCTACCACCAGCACACCCTTGAGGGTGCAATGAAGAAGGAAAATCTGCCGGAAAACACGGAGGTCCCACAATGAAGCTCTCGTCCCGGATGGTGCTTTTCGCTGCTTCGTTCATCGGCAGTGCCGCCATGGCGGCGTCATCGGCTGTACCGTTTGACGCCAAGGACTGGAGCTGGAAATGCCCCATTGAGATTCCGGCGGAAGTCTCCGGCTTCGTGCGGGTGCCCATAAACGCCGCCATGCTGGAGCAAAGCCAGGGCAGCCTCAATGACCTTCGCATCGTGGATGCGCAGGGGATGCTGGTTCCCCACGTCCTGTTTCGTCCCCCGGTATCCGCGCCATCCGAGCGTCTTGCATGGAAACCCATCGTCCTGATCAACCGAGTCTTCATGCCCGAGGGGCATGCCTCGGTCACCCTCGATTTCGGTGCCGCCATCCAGAAGAACCGGGTGCAGGTGCAACTGTCCGAGACCAATTATCGGCGCAAGGCCCTGCTCGAAGGGAGTGTGGATGGTGCCATTTGGAACACGCTGCTGGAAAATCAGTGGCTTTTTGATGTGTCGCTCACGGCCGAACATTTCAAGGCCGACACGCTGAGTTTTCCTGTCAATGATTTCCGCTACCTCCGGTTGACTGTTTATTGCATGCCGGACGACCCGCGCCGGATTGATGTGCTGGGCGTGCAGGCCGTATTGGCCGAGGCCATGCCACCCAAACGGCTCAGCCCCATTGAAGTCGCACCGAAACTTGTGGCACCCGAGGGAGAGTCGAACGACACGATCTATGAATTCGACCTTGGTGTCCGCAACCTTCCGCTCGACACGGTGGCTCTTCGGGTGTCTGACCCGTATTTCCACCGCGCCTATGCGCTCTTCGGACGCGATGCGGCCACAGAACGCGTTGTGCGCCCCATGGAGCAGGGGGCTCAGGAATACGAGCGAGAGATTCCGTGGTCGCCGGTCGGACGCGGCGTCTTTTACCGGATGCACGAAGCCAGTGAGAGCAAAGAATCACTGGCCATGGAGGACTTGAGCACCTCGTTCCGTTTTCTGCGGCTTCGGGTGTACAACGGCGACATGCCGCCCCTGCACGTGGATGGTTTTGATGTGAAACGGCGCGATTTCCCCAGCGTGGTATTTGACGCCCAAGTCGGTCGCCCCTACACGATGCTGGGCGGCAATCCGGCCGCATACCCGCCATCCTATGACTTGGGGATTTCGATGGCCGGACTCGCGGAGCGAAACTGTCCGGAAGTGACCTCGGGTACGATGACGGTACAGCCTAAGGTGCAGGAGCTTCCTCCTTGGACAGAAAGACACCGTTTTGTGCTGTGGATTGCGCTTGTGCTGGCCTCTGCCGTTCTGCTCCTCCTTACACTCCGCAGTTTTCAGAAAATCCAGCAGGGAAGCACCTGAGATAGACCGCCTGAAATCCATCGACCTTAAAAAAGCAATGCGCCGACCTGAGTCGGCGCATTGGCATTTGCGGGTCGGGTCAGATGGCCCTCATTAAATCACCCCGATAGACTCCAAGCCCTTGGCCAGTTTCTTTTTCTCTTCGTTCGTCAATTCACGCTGCGGCGGACGCACATAACCCGCGTCGAAACCGCGCAGACGGGAGGCTTCCTTGAAGATGGAGGCCTTGGATCCGTATTCGAGAATGCGTGCGGCGGTGCTTAACAGGATCTGTTTTTCCCGGGCTTTCTTCAGGTCACCCTTCTTCAGTGCGTTCCATACCGCCACGTAGATGTCCAGCACTGCGTTCGAGGTGCCGGATACGGCAGCTGGTGCGCCGGAGAGGAAACCCTGCATGCCGTAGTCATCTACGCCGTTGATTACATGGAATCCCTTCTTGGCGTCGCCAATCATTTGGATCAGCCCGATGATGTTGCCGGAACTGTCCTTGATACCGACGATATTCTCGAAGTCATCCGCGAGGCGTTTGGTGAGTTCAGGAGTGACCACGTTCTTCGCGCAACCGGGGATGTTGTACAGCAGGACCGGGAAATCCGGAACGGCCTTGGCAATGGCCGCATAGTATTGGTAGAGGGCGGATTCATCGTAGCCATAGAAAAATGGGGCTACGATACCTGCGGCATAGGCACCGACTTCGGCGGCATGCCGGGTGAGTTCAATGGTGGTCGCCAGTTCCAGCGTACCCGTGTGCGCGATGACCTTCGCCTTCTTGGCCGCTGCAAAGATGACCTCTTCCAGCACTGCTTTCCGCTCATCCGTGCTCATGAGCATGCCCTCGCCTGTCGTGCCGCACGGGAAGAGCCCGGAAGCCCCCATTTTGATCAAACGCTCGGTTAACGGGCCCACTTTGTCGAAATCGACATACTCACCGCCTTTGGTAAACGGTGTGACCATTGCAGAAATGATACCCTCAACTTTAAATTTCACGGGGAAGGCTCCTTGTCGGTTGCGCAGTCGGTAAAGAAAAACGAAGTCCCCTATTATAGGGGCAGCCTCCTTCCCCGCGCAATTATTTCGTTCTTTCGGGCACTTCTTGCGGGTTCCACCCCCTGCACGATATACTTGAGGCCACACTTCAAAACGTTATTGAGCGAAAGGACGGCACGCATATGTTGGGTGGACTGGGTGATATTACGAAAATCGGCGCAATGTTGAAGCAGGCGATGGAGATGAAGTCTCGCATCGAGGAAATCAAGGCGGGCTTGGCCAAGGAACGCATTTCGGGCGCATCGGGCGGCGGTATGGTCACCGTGGAGATGAGCGGGGATTTGGAACTGCTTTCACTTAAGATCGACCCCGAGGTGGTCAACAAAGACGATGTGGAGATGCTTGAGACGCTCATTCGTGCCGCCGTCAACGATGCTTTGACTCGTGCGCGCGAACTCGTGAAGCAGAAGATGACCGAAGTGGCGGGCGGGCTGGACATCCCCGGGCTCACCTAGTTTTTATCGACCCCTGCGAAACGGGCGGCCGTGTCCCGGCGCGCTGAAAGTGCCTTATGCGTATCGTTTTCTTCGGAACCCCGGAATTGGCTGTGCCGAGCTTGGCGGCTCTTGCATCGGCGCATTCGGTGGTCTCCGTGGTTTGCCAGCCGGATCGTCCGCAGGGCCGCAGTGCCAAGTTGGTGCCGCCTCCCACGAAGGTGTTTGCCGAGGCGCACGGATTGCCTGTCCATCAACCCGAAAAGTTGAATGACGGGGCGTTTGAGGATTGGCTGAAGGCCCGGCAACCGGATCTGTGCGCAGTGACTGCCTATGGACGCCTTCTCAAGCAACCCCTGCTGGATGTGCCGCCTTTGGGCTATCTGAACGTGCATCCCAGCTTGCTTCCCCGGCATCGAGGCCCGTCGCCGATATCTTCGGCCATTCTGGCCGGTGACGCTGAGACTGGGGTATCGATCATGCGTTTGTTGCTGGAGATGGACGCGGGCGACCTGCTGATACAGGAGCGCACGCCCATCGACCCCGATGAGAATACCGAAGAATTGTCGCAGCGCCTCGCAGCCATAGGGGCGCGCCTGTTGGTGCAGGGGGTGGACCAAGTCGCGTCCGGGGCAGCGGTATTTGCCCCGCAAGACGTTGCCCGGGTCACCCTTTCGCGGATGTTTGAGAAGAAGGATGGTCACGTTGACTGGACGCGATCCGCCCGGGAAATTCACAACCTTGTGCGAGCGGCCTATCCGTGGCCGAGTGCCCAGACGCTCCTGCACGGCGAGTCCTGCCGGATTCACCGATCGGCCGTGGTGGACGCGCCTGCGGGGGCTGAGCCCGGCGTTGTGGTTGGTGTGGAGAAAAACAGGGTGGTGGTGGCGACCGGGGAGGGGCAGTTGGCCCTTCTCGTGTTTCAGGCCCCGGGAAAAAAGGCAATGCCAATGGGCGATTTCCTGCGTGGTCACAAAATGCAAGCCGGAGACCGGTTCGATCCGGTTCCGGAATAGCAAAGGATAACAGCCCATGCCCGTAGACCTCGTTCGCGACGCCGCCATTGACGTCATCCTCCGTGTGTTTCAGCAGGGGATGCATCTGGATCGTTCGCTTGCAAAAACCATCCATCGCAAGGAAATGTCCGATCGTGGACGCCGTTTCATGACGCAACTGGCCTACGGTACCGTGCGCCATCTCGGATTGTGCGACCACGCTTTGCGGCGCATCTGCCACCAGCCGCTGGATGAGCTTCCGCCACCGATTCTCGCCATTCTGCGAATGGGGGTATTTCAATCCCTTTTCTGCCATCAGGTCACCTTTCCGTCCATGGTTCACACCTCGGTGGATTTGGCGAAGCGGCGCGGGCATGCGGGTACAGCGCGTTTGGTTAATGCAGTTCTGCGCAAGGCACCGCAACAGCTTGAAGACATCCGTTGGCCGGACAAGGAGTGCGATCTCGCAGCCTATCTCACCGTGCGTTATTCCGCGCCCGCATGGCTGGTCGACACTTGGTTGACGGAATTCGGCCCTGAAAACGCGGAAACCCTGCTGGCGGCCTCCGTTGAAGAAGCCCCAACCACCTTGCGGGTCAACACCCTCAAAACCGACACCGAAACCCTGATCGACAATCTTCAGCGTTCGGGGATGGTCGTTGAAAAGAAAACGGATCTGCCCGAAGAAGTCACCGTGCTTGATGGTGGCCCGCCGGTGCATTCCAAATGGTTCCAGGCCGGTCACTTCATGGTGCAGGACGTCGCGTCCATGCTGCCGCCGCGTTTGTTGGAACCCCAGGCCGGGGATTGGGTATTGGATATGTGTGCCGCACCCGGTGGGAAGACGACGCACCTTGCCCAGTGCATGGAGGGGCGTGGTCATGTCGTTGCGCTGGATTGCGCGCCCGGGCGTCTCGGACTTGTGCGGGAGAATGTGAGCCGTTTGGAAACGCCCGGCGTACATGCGGTGTGCGCGGACGGGAACGCGCCCCCGTTTAGTGTGCTTTTTGACCGTATTCTGGTGGATGCGCCCTGCTCGGGCTTGGGAACACTGCGGCGGCATCCGGATTTGAAATGGACCATGAACCCTGAGGCCATCGCCCGCCTTGCGGAACAGCAACTGGCCTTGCTACGATCTGCTGTGCGTCTGTGCAAGCCCGGTGGTGTGCTTGTGTATTCAGTGTGTACGTTCACCCCGCGAGAAACCTTGCAGGTGGTGGATCTGTTGGCAAAAGAAGGCGTGGCGAGCCCGGAAGACGGGCCGGAGTATTTCAATCGGTGGAAATGCGCAACGGGACAATACCGGATCCTCCCGTCCGAAGGGGCTATGGACGGCTTTTTCTTGACTCGCTTTCGGGTGGCGTCTTAGGAATTGTCTCGTTCTGCCTTCGATTTGTGGCGTGGAGCATTCGCTGGACGCTGGCGACCCTCTTTTTCATGGGGGTTATGGCCGCGGCCGGATACTATGTCTTTACCGAGACTCTCGCGGGGGGGCAGCATGTCACCGTGCCCAATATCGAGGGCATGCCCATCACCAAAGTTGCGTATTTGTTGGCGGATCAAGGCCTTGAACTGGGGCAGCAGACCCAGGTGCCCCATCCCTCCATCCCGAAATACCACGTCATCACACAGCGACCCACGGCCGGGCGCGTTGTGCGCATGGGCCGTAAAGTGTATCCCACGGTTAGCATGGGGGCCGATTTCCTGCAAACCCCCGACCTGCTGAACAAGACCCTCGAAGATGCCCGCCGCGAGTTGGCGCAATCGAGCTTCCGGATGGGTACGGTCGCCCGTATCCCCAGCAACACCCCGCGCGACACCGTGCTGGCCCAAGATCCGCCGCCCGGTTCCGACCTCGCCGATCAGGGCAATATCCATCTGCTCGTCAGCGGTGGGGGAGAGCAACCCAGCGCGTTCATGCCTGACCTGCGCGGTCTCAGTGTGCAGCAAGTTCTGGCAATGCTCGCGCCCTACAATGTGACCTTGGTTCCCTCCGAGATCGACCTACCCGATGTGCCGATCGATGTGGTGCTGAATCAGAATCCGCCGCCGAATACGGTCATTGCGGAAGGCCAGATCGTCACGTACCAAGTCAAACCCTCGGGGGCGGTTGACATCCCGGATGCCCGGTATAAATCCACTGTGGCGCATCCCATGGAAATGGATTTTGACCAAGGGGATGTCCGCGTCGATCTGCTGGATCTGCGGGGAAATCGCCAGACTGTATGGCCGCCCCCGACGGCCGATGTATCCGAACTGCCCCAGCATTATGCGGCGGG
>CAIZGN010000405.1 GCA_903932505.1 Candidatus Hydrogenedentota bacterium | reverse complement strand
CCTTCGTATAGGCCTCGGTTACTTCGACAACCTCTTCCTTCACGAAACGGGCCAACTCCTCATTCAGAAGGGTCATCCCCTCTTTTTTCGCGGTCTGCATGATGCTCATGACTTGGGCGGTCTTTCCTTCGCGAATGAGGGAGGCGACGGCGGCGTTAACCACCATGACTTCCAGCACGCCCACGCGTCCGCCACCTTTTCGCTTGAGCAGGTTCTGCGCAACCACGCCCTTGAGCGCGTTTGACAGCATCGTTCGGATTTGGGCCTGCTGGTTGGCCGGAAACTGATCGATCAAGCGGTCGACAGTCGATACGGCGGTCGTCGTGTGCAGGGTTCCAAAAACCAGGTGGCCTGTTTCTGCCGTCTCAATGGCGATGTGCGTGGTTTCGAGGTCGCGCATTTCACCCACCAGCACGATGTCCGGATCTTCGCGAAGGGCTGCGCGCAAGGCCGCGCTGAAGGATTTTGTGTGGGAATGCACTTCGCGCTGGTTGAGCAGACAACGCTGATTTTGATGCACGAATTCGATGGGATCCTCAATGGTGATAATGTGGTCGTTGCGGGTCTTGTTGATATAGTCGATCATCGCAGCCAAGGTGGTCGATTTACCGCTACCTGTGGGGCCTGTGACCAGCACCAGCCCCTTGTTCAAGTTGCAGAATTTTTTCAGGGTGTGGGGGAGATTCAATTGCTCGAACGTTAGAATTTTTGAGGGGATGAGACGGAAAACACCGCCAATGCCCTTGTGGTCGCGGAAGATGTTCGCACGAAAACGCCCGAAACCCTCCAGCTCATAGGCAAAGTCCGTGTCGTTGCATTCCTTGAACTCTTTAATATTTTTTTCCGGCGTGATTTCGAAAAGGTCGCTCTCCGCCTGCTCGGGCGTCAGCATTTCCCCGGCCTTCAGGGGGACGATCGTGCCGTCCTTGCGAAACATGGGGCGACACCCCGAGCAATAATGCAGGTCGGACGTGTTGTGCTCCACCATCAGTTTGAAATATTTGTCCATCTCGGCCATGGTCAATCTCTCCTCGAAAACGATCCACGATTATAGGACGGCCACGCTGGCCCCACCGCATATCGGAAAAGCCTACCATGCCGCCTGACAAGAAGCAACTTTGAAGAAAAGTCTTCATCGGTTTTTTTTTTGGGGTGTTGGTGCATTGAATGTCCCTTTACCCTTTAGCACGGTATCTTGCATTCCTAGGGGAGGCAGGAAGGATGCTTGGGTTGTGGGGGGGGGGTGGCCTTGAACGCTGGAGTATATATGGTGGTATTGTCTGTGTTGATCTTGTTCAACCCCTTCGGGGTTGTGGGCGGTGGGGTTTGTGGACCGTGGGCTTTGCCCACGGCTATTTTTGTTTAGCCCCTTCGGGGCTTCGGGCAGGATGACTGCGGTGCAGGGGGGGATTGTGGACTTCGCTTTTTTGGGGTGTTTTGACCCTTTGGGGCTGCGGGCAGGATGACTGCGGTGCGGGGGGGTATAATGGCGACTTTGGTCGCCTTGGGTGATGTCGCAGTTACTCCGAAGGATGGAGGGAAGTGATGGAAGACACTAAGAATACTGGTGGCTATTCCTCGGCTGGGGTGAGAGAGAGGATCGCTAGAATTATGGGAGCTGTCTTGTGGCTTCTGGGCACTGCCTTTTTGGTCGGGTTTCCACTGTTTTGTTTTTCGGGAGGGTTTCGGAAGGGAATCTACGCGATTATATTGTGCTGGATTCCGGTCTTTGTTCGATGGCTGAGTGTGTGCCGGGTTCTACCCGTGCGGGGCCGTTTTGGCTTGTTCCTCATCAGCTGCCTTACCCTGTACTTTGCTATTGTGGCGTCGGCTCGTTTTGAGGGCCATTTCCTGGGGAAGAGGTTGCTGCCTATGAATTGGCGCATGTGAAGACCCCGGCATCTGAAGCTGCGGAGAAAGCACTTTATAATGACACGGGGCGAACACTTGCCCCAATAACGGGCATCGTTTATTCGCTCCTTTACAACGTCATTTATTGGCTGGGACATGCCCTTTGTGTGGCCCCCCGACACAGGCGACCCACCGCTGATGATTCCCGAATTCCGGTCATCTAATCCGGGAATGGTTTCTCATCGTCCGGTTTGCTAGGATAGGCGACGTTTTGCACCCTGACGATGGAAAGGAATTTGCATGCGAACTTTGGAATCATGGAAAGACAAGGCCCTATTTACCCCCGGGCCCCTGACGACCAGTCCCTCTGTAAAACAGGCCATGTTGCATGACATGGGTTCGCGCGATGCCGCGTTTATTGAAACCATTCGGACTATTCGAGCCGCCTTGTTGAATTTGGCCGGGGTTTCGGGTAATGCCTACACGGCTGTGCTTCTGCAGGGAAGCGGCACCTTCGGTTTGGAGGCGGTTGTGAACACGGCGGTGACCGGGGGCAAATTGCTGGTGGGGGTCAATGGTGCCTATGGTCGGCGCATGGTCAAGATCGCCGAGATGGCGGGCATTCCGGTTTCCACGGTGGAGGTTCCTGAGAATGAGGCGTTGCGGGAAGATGACTTCGCGCAAGCGCTAGCCGCCGACCCTGCGATTACTCACGTTTCCATCTGTCATTGCGAAACCACCTCCGGTGTCCTTAATCCCGTTCAGGCCATCGGACATACTGTGTATGGCCTTTCCCGGGTCTTTATCGTGGACGCCATGAGCAGTTTTGGTGCCGTACCCTTTAATCAGGAAGAATGCCACATCGATTACCTCATTTCTTCCGCGAATAAGTGCATTGAGGGGGTTCCCGGCTTTTGCTTTGTGGTCGCCCGTTTGGAATCACTCTTGGCATGTGAGGGGCGTTCCCGGAGTCTCTGTCTTGATCTCGTTGACCAATATCGGGGACTCGAAGGGAACGGTCAATTTCGTTTTACGCCACCAACGCACGCCCTGCTTGCATTTCGGCAGGCGCTGCGAGAGCTGGAAGCCGAGGGTGGTCCCAAAGCGCGCGGCGAACGATACCGGGCCAATCAAACCATTCTGGTCGAGGGTATGCGGGCCTTGGGTTTTGAGGAGTATCTTGCGCCCGCCTTGCAGAGTGGCATTATCACGTCGTTCCTGTGTCCCGAGGATCCCAAGTTTGATTTCGAAACCTTTTACAGCCTCCTGAGCGCGGAAGGCAAGGTTATTTATCCCGGCAAGGTTGGCAATGCGGACTGTTTTCGCATTGGCACCATTGGTCGGCTATTCGCTTCGGATATTCGTGACCTGTTGAGCGCGATATGGCGCATCAAAACAGAAATGGGCTTTCGCGCGGGAACCGAGCGGGCCAGAGGGGAAACCCATGAGTAAGAGAAACAAGGTTCAGCTTGTGGTGGCGGATTTGGCGGGCACCACGGTCGATTTTGGAAGTCGTGCGCCCGCCGGGGCCTTTGTGCGACTCTTTGAGCGTCACGGTATCGTTGCCACGCCCGCCCAAGCCCGTGAACCCATGGGCATGAACAAGCGCGACCATATTAAGGCCATGCTGGAGAATCCCGATATCGCGGCGCAATGGCGAAGAAAAAACGGCACCTCCTATTCGGAGGCCGATTTGGACGCCTTGTACGCCGAGTTTATCCCTCTGCAGTTGGAGTGCCTTCCCGACTATGGCGATGTGATACCCGGCGTGGTAGAGACGGTCGCCCAGCTTCGTGCGCGGGGGATTGCCGTCGCGGTCACTACGGGCTATAACCGCGACATGCTTGAAGTGGTGTTGGACTGCGCGAAGAAGGGTGGGTTTTGCCCCGATGCCGCTTTCTGTGCTTCCGATGTGGCTTCCGGCCGTCCTGCGCCGTACATGTTATTCCGGGCGATGGAGGCACTCAATATACACGATATTGCGAGCATCATAGCGATTGGCGATACCATCCCCGACATCAGTGCCGGGTTGAACGGTGGTATGTGGACCGTGGGCGTTGTCAACACGGGTAATATGGTGGGGTTGAGTCAGGCGGAGTGGGAGGCGTTGCCCGTTGGGGAACAGGAGCAGCGAAAAACTGTTACCCGGCAAGTTTACAACACCGCCCGGGCGCATTTCGTGGTGGATTCATTTGCAGCGTGTCTTTCTGTGATAGCGGCTATAGAATCCCAGACCGGATGTACTCCGGGCCTTTCAACGACCTGTATTGGCGAGCCATGAGCCCGAAGAAAATGGATCGAAGCGAAGGCGATGTGAACGCATCGGCCTTGCGTGCAGAATGGATGGAGCAGCAGCTCTCGCCTTCTACGAGGGCTTTACTTGAAGAGGACAGTCGCTACTTCCTGCATCAATCGCTTTCGACTCCCTGTCTCAATGCGCTTGAGTCCTGCGATGGGGCCATCATCCGCGATGTGGAGGGGCGCGCCTATCTCGATTTTCACGGAAACAGCGTACATCAGGTGGGCTACCACAATGAGCGTGTCATCGAAGCCATCAAAAAGCAGTTGGAGACGCTCCCATTCTGCCCCAGACGGTATACCAATGATGTCGCGGTCACTCTGGCCCGGCGTCTGGCACAAATCGCTCCGGGCAATCTCTGTAAGTGTCTTTTCGCGCCCGCTGGTGCTTTGGCTATCAGCATGGCACTCAAATTGGCACGGGTGGCCACGGGCCGCTTCAAGACCATCAGTTTCTGGGGTGCTTTTCATGGCGCTTCGCTTGATGCCATCAGTATCGGAGGCGAGGCCATGTTTCGGTCGGGCATGGGGCCTTTGCTTCCCGGTGCGATTCACGTTCCCCCGCCCAATGACTGCGGCGGGGATGAGAGCGACTGTGGCAATGTGGAATACCTGGCTTCGGTCATGGAACACGAGGGTGACATTGCGGCCGTCATCGCTGAACCCATCCGCTGCACTGATGTGACCCGGCCGGGCCGGGCCTATTGGCAGCGAGTGCGGGAACTGTGCGACCAACATGGTGCGCTCTTGATCTTCGATGAAGTACCCACTTGCCTGGGGCGCACCGGAACCCTATTCGCGTGTGAACATTACGGGGTGATCCCCGATATCCTCTGTATCGGGAAAGGCCTTGGTGGTGGTGTGATGCCGCTGGCTGCTGTGTTGGCGCGCGAGGGGCTGGATGTTGCCGCCGCCTATTCTTTGGGCCATTTTACCCACGAGAAATCCCCCGTGGCCTGCGCTGCCGCGCTCGCCGTTCTCGATTGCATTGAAGAGGAACATCTCTTAGAACGCAGCCAGACTTTGTGCGGAACCCTATTCGCAAAGCTACAAGCATTGGGGGAGAAGCACCGTTGCATCCGGGAAATTCGGGGCGTGGGCCTGCTTGCGGGCATCGAACTTTTTTCCGCTGCCCATACGGTGCTTTCTGCCGAAGCCATTGCCGAACGCATGCTCTATGCTTGTCTGCGCCGGGGACTGAGTTTTAAGGTTTCGCGCGGTAATGTCCTCACCTTAGCCCCGCCTTTGACGATATCCGAGGTGGAATTGCAGCAGGCGGTCGACATTCTTGATGCGGCCTTCACTGAAGTGCTTGCCTGAGCCCGTGGAATGAAGATAGAATCCGGGGCAGGAAATCCATGTTTTCATTCAAGACCAAACCCTATGTAAAGGCACATCATGTCGGAAAAAAGAGTGAGAAATAAGTGGCCGCTCCATACCCGGATTTTGCTGGGACTCATCGGCGGTGCCACGCTGGGCGGTCTGCTCAACGCCGTGCTGGGCGAGACCTCCGTTCCCCTCCAATGGTTCACCACGCAAATCACCGAACCACTCGGTCAATTCTTCCTGCGCCTCTTGCTGATGCTGGTCATTCCCTTGGTCTTCAGTTCGCTCACCTTGGGCGTTGCGGGCATCGGTGATATTCGTCGCGTGGGCAGGGTGGGGGTCAAGTGTCTGCTTTATACCATCGTCGTTTCGGCCAGATCAGTCGGGATTGGCCTCGGACTTTCCAATCTTGTGCGTCCAGGGGAGCGCATGGATCCCTCCGTGAGCCAGCGTCTGCAGGAACGCTATGGCAGCGAGGCACAGGCAAAAATATCCACCACCCAATCATCGACATCCCCCAGCGAAGCCCCGCTGATGGTCGCCGTCAAAATGATGGTGCCGACCAATATTCTGCAATCGGTCGCCAAGGATCCGCCCGATATGCTCGGTCTGATGTTCTTCTCCCTCTTTCTTGGGGTCACCCTTACCCTCATCGGTGATAAATCGGAGCCTGTGATGCGCGTGCTGGAAGGCGTCTACGAGGCCGTTTCAAAAGGTATCGGAATCGTCATGCACCTGGCACCCTATGCCGTCTGCGCGCTGTTGTTCACCATGACCGCCCGGTTCGGATTTCAGATGTTGATTAGCCTTGGATGGTTTGTGGCAACGGTGTTGCTGGGGTTGGCCCTTCAACTCTTTGTGGTCTACTCGATTTCACTGGCCACCTTGTCCCGCATATCCCCACGGGAGTTTTTCCGTCGGGTCGAGACGGTTATGATCACCGCCTTTTCGACTTCCTCTTCGAACGCCACCCTCCCTACCGCTTTGCGAGAGTGCGAGCAAAAATTGGGGGTTCCTCGGGATATCAATTCCTTCGTGCTTACCGTGGGGGCCACGGCGAATCAAAACGGCACGGCCCTCTTTGAGGGTGTTACCGTTTTGTTTCTTGCGCAGGTTGCCGGTGTGCATT
>CAIZGN010000404.1 GCA_903932505.1 Candidatus Hydrogenedentota bacterium | reverse complement strand
GCACGTTGCCAAAATGGCCGAGTGCGTCACGTCCGTTTTGCAGGAAGATGGTAAAGGCGCTACATGGATGTTTGAAGACGCGTATGGTAAATCCAAGGTGTGGAAAAAGTTTTCCTACAAACCGAAGGAACTGCCGCAGGTGGTTGCAAAAGCTGCAATGTGGGCACATAAGACACTAGACGACTTCAGCCGCCACCAAAAAAAGGTTTTGCCTTGGCTGGCGTAATGCGCCATGCAATAGCGTGTAATAACGCTAGAAACGAGATGAATAACGGCGTTCAAAAGTCAGTTGGGTAAAGTGTTCGTCGCACCCCAACGACGGTATTGGGGGATTTCACTTTTCTAAACGCTCGCGCAATGCTTCAGTCTGTTGGCCAAATTTCGTGGGGTTGGATTTCTTGAGTTTGGCAAGGTTCTGGAGTTTCCAGCGAATCGCTGGCAATTCGGCCAGGTGTGCGCATTTCATGAGATTCCATTCGGGTTCGCCTGCCACCAAGCCCAGCAAAAACCGTCGATGATTAGCCGTGAGCATGGTTGGCAGTTGCTCTCTCAACCGGCGTCGGGTTGAATTCAGTTCATCGAGCGCAATGGCGTTGCGCGTCATGCCGATAAACTCGTTCTCGAATACTCGCGAAATGTCCTGATCGCGGGAAAACAGCACCTCATGCACAGGGCGATTGTGCCCGGCCAAGTAGCAAACAAAACATTCCACTGTTTCCGGCATCAGACCAAATTGCTGAAACATCCCATGCACGTCGAATAAATCGCGAGGATGCTGTCGGTCCAAGGCGGCCACCAATTTACTCCCGTAAAGCTCTGGGGTGGCCAGGATCGGTGCAATCAATTCGATAGTAAAAAGCTGGCGTGCTTCGGCAGAAAGCTGCCGTTTTTCCACTGGCAGGACTGTGCCGCGAAACACGTGGTTCACTTCAACTTTCACTTGGTTGCGCCCACGCCGGATGAACATTTTGATTTCGTCGCCCTGTTTTGTGGCCGATACTTCCGTTTCGATGTCGAATTGGGCAAGCCGGTTTCTTGTCGTTTCCAATGCGTCCGATATTGAATTCAATACTTCCTCGCGGGTTGCCGTGTGGTTGGCATAAACCACGTCGATGTCCACCGACAATCGGGGCATGTTCTGCACGAATAGATTAATGGCCGTTCCGCCTTTCATCGCGAATAACGGTGTTTCAAAGATTATCGGGGCGGCTTCAAGGAGAAGCCGGACCGTTTCGATGTAAACCTTATTCATTATGTCTTTAGGATGAGCGTTGTGCCGTCTTTGAGTTGAGAGGTCCAGCGGCTTTGCCCGATTTTCTTTCCCGCCGCCTGCCGTGCCGCTTTGGCCCACGAAAGATTGAGTTCCTCCGCCCAAAGAACACAGAGGCGCACGACTTTGATTCGTTGGCAGTGACTAAGTAGCATTGCCAAGACCTCCGGGCGTAACGATCGGACGCCTTCCATGAGGTTGCGAGATTCCTCAATTCCAAAATGGATGCCTACATCACTCAACATCTCAATCACGGCTCTTTCTGGCACAGAAACCAGCACTCCATCAGGAGTCTCCGGCAGGGGCTGCAATCCAAGATCACTGGGCATCGCCGGAACAAATGAATTCCGAGCCGTGTATTGTGCATGAAATCGTTGATTGAACCATGCGGGTAACCTGGCTTTCTTGTCACCCCACAACCAAAGGGGTTCTTTCGCAGCTAGATTATGGCGCATCCCCCTCCAAGCCAGGGCAGTTTTTCCACCGACATGAAAGCCGGGTATATGACGGGACAAGAACTTCAGGCACTCCTCCTGCCGCAACGTATCGTTGGGGAACATAAACACACCGCGTCCCAGTCGGGCAAGCCAGCCGGATTTGAGATAATGGTGCGCCAACGCAGAGGACACCCCTATTTGGGTGAGTTCGTGATGGCCAAACGGGGTTCCTCGCGGGAACGTTGTTTGCAGCCGTCTGATTAGATTGGCACGCGTAGTTAAAGCCATGCTTTAACAATAGCGCCAGAACCAAGCGTTTTCAAGGCTGAAATCGATTGAACGG
>CAIZGN010000403.1 GCA_903932505.1 Candidatus Hydrogenedentota bacterium | reverse complement strand
GGTCGCTGAGAGCGGCGTTTTCGTTATGTACGACAACATGGGTCTCGCCGCCACGCAATACAACCACATCCCCGGCGGCAGTAATGTGCTCTACATGGATGGACACGCAGAGTTCTTGAAATACCCCGGAGCCCCGCCTGTGAACATGCGGATGACGGGCATCATGCGCATGTTCGATTTCCGTCACGGACACTGACAACCGGGCCGATTGGGTTCTCGCTATCGAACTTCGTCGAGTAGGTTGGTCGCGGTGTGCAGTTCGTCCTTGATGGCGGCGAGGGTTTGCGTCTCCCGCTGAAAGGCGAGTTGGGGCGCGTGCATGGCGGCGCGCAGGTCGCCCACGCTCCTGCGCCTCGCGGCCCAGCCCAGCCACCGGGCCAGTATCGCCAGCAGAAGCAATTCCGCAGCGAGCAACAAGGCCAGCACCGCACCGCTATGGATGAAGAAGTCCGTCCCCAAAATCGGGCCGGTGAAATAGTCGCGCACAATTTTGTATCCACAAAAAGCGACAAAGACGAGCGGGAAAACATCGAAGAACAGAGTGGTCGGCCAACTCGTGAGCAAAGCGGCATGCTGAATAAGGCGCTGACGGGCGGGGCCCTGCAGCATGCCCGTCAACCGACGGGCGAACTCCTGCTTGAACGCCTCCAGACTCGTTTCCTCGCTTGGCGGATCAATCCCGGCCCGGGTGAAGGCCAGCGCGATCTCACTGTAGCGGGTGCGATATTCTTCCACGATGGGGCTTTGAACCAACTCAAAATCATCACCGGCGAGTTCCTGCCCGGTCAACAGTGCGGCTGCCTGTCGTCCAGAGGAGGGCGAACCGGTGAGCATCATCGGCAGACGCGCGGGGAGACTGCGCACCACTTCCGCCAGGCGGTACAGCGTCCCCAGAACGCCCTTGGCCCGCAGGCTGATTTCGCGGCCGATGGCGAAACTCCAGAGGTGCGGGGCGGCCAGTAGTCGATTTTCGATCCGGCTGCAGGAATCCCGTGCAATTTCCTTGTCCGCTGCATGCACCATAAGGTTGAGGCACTCCAGATGGTTCCCCGCAGTTCGGGCATGGTCGTTGAGTCGCGCGGCAATTTGCTGCAGGAGTCCCGCCGCGTTGGACCGCTTGATGCGGGCGATGCGCTCCTTCGAGAGTTCCTGGCGCAGGAACATCTCCAGCCGTGGAAAATCGTACTCACCGGCCAGGGCGGGCCCGCCGACGAGTTTTCGGTCGAAGGTCTGCCGGGCATTCACACGGAAGTATTGTTCGATGGCAAAGCCGTCGGCCTCGAGACGTTTGCGCCAATCATCACAAATGGATTCCTGCTCCGACGCCTTGGTCTCCACGCAAATCATGGTGCGTTCCCCCCGCATGGGGCGCAACAGCGACCAAGTGTCCTCGTCCAGATACTTTTCCGGACTGGCGCACAAAATAACAAGGTCGCACTGACGCAGTACGGCGTTCGCCAGTTCGCGATGCCGATGCACAATGGTGTCCGAATCGGGTGTGTCAATGAGCACCAGGTACTCCAGCGCGGAGCGGGGCACCTGTTTCCAGTCCCCGAAATCCATGCGGAGGCCCGGCGGATGATAGACTACAGGCACGGCGGTGCAGGGTCGCATGGCGGAGGTTTCCGCGATGTTGTCCCCCGCAATGGCATTGAGCAGCGTGGATTTCCCCACGCCGGTGCCGCCAACAAGCGCGACGACCAGCACATCGTCGAGACGCTGTTCCCGTTCCCGGAGCTCGGCGCACTGACTCGCGAGCTTGGGAGCCTCGTCCCGCAGGACCTTCCAGGGGCCATCGTAGCGGGCGAGCTGCTCGAGTTGTTCGATAATGCCTAGCAGGCTTTCCGGCATGATTCGCGGTGTCTCCTCAGCGTTTCAAACGTGTTGGCATCACAGGCCTCCAAGGCCTGACGCAAGGGGGCGAGGCAGGGGGTGAGGATGTGTTCCTCCAGGGTCACCCGAAAGCGCACCTGTTGCTCAGCGCGCCAAGGGGCGATAAGATCGAGCCATTGGTCGGCGAGTTGATGTTCCATGATGCGGGAAAAAAACACACCGGCCAGCGGACTGACGGCGGCCGCAATTTCCGGCGCGCCTAAGCCGCCAGTGTGGATGGCGATGGGTATGGCGATGGCGGCGGGCGAGAGCAGCAGCAGGGCGTCGAGTTCCTGCAGGAGAAAACGCCGCATGGGCTGTTCTTCCCACCACAGGTCGAGGGTATGCTCGACGTGGGCGCGGAAGGACTCGGAAAGCTCGCTATCCGACACCATGCATTTACCGACGGCTTCGATGGCCTCGTCGGCATCGAGAAATTCGAGTGCCTGGAGCAACATACCCTTTGCGGGTTCACGCAGGTTATTGGTGGTCTGAAATAAATCCCGAATGAAATCACAGGCAAACCGCTCGACGGACTTCACGGTTCGCTCAGTGACTTCATCCTGCGTGGGATTTGGAGGCTCGGCGCCGAGGGTGGTGCGCTTGCGCACGGCCTGCTGCACATATTGGCCGATGGGGGCCAAGTTGCGACCGATACGGGTACCCAGTGCGCTCACATACTGGCTGAAGTTGCTGCGCCGCGCGGTGATGTATTCGTGCAGCAGTTCACCCACGCTTTCGTCCGGCTGCGGGTCGTAACGATCAGCACAAGCCGCCGCATGGTGCTCGATCTCGCGCACGATATCCCCGATGGAAGAGAAAGTTTCTTGGGCGCGGTCGAGAAATTCGCCGGTCTGGGACACGAAATGCGCAACGCTCTCTTTGTAGACCTGTGCCTTGATGGCGGCGGCATCGAGCGACTCAAGATGGGCGCGCAGGGGCAGCTGCCCATCCAGCGGCTCGATGGGCGCGTTCAGGTGCTTGGCTACGCTGAAATCGTGCGCGATGGCGAAACGCATCGCCCCGTCCAGTCCGATTTCCTTGGCAAAATCATCGATTTGCGCGCGGGCCACTTCGAAATCATTCTCCGGGTTGGCCTTGTTCATCAACGGTATGATGATCCGCCCCGCTGCGTGTGCACGCCGAAAAAAGGCAATGACCCGGTCATCCTTATACTTCTCGCCGGTCAAGACCGCGATAAGCACATCACCCGAGGCCTGGATATTTTCCGCCACTTCCCAGTTTTGCTTGTCAATGGAATCCACGTCCGGAATGTCGAGCAGCACCAGTCGATCCGGCAGCGATTCGTCGCAGGCCGCGAACAGGGCATTCTCCGGGGCCAGTCCGTTGACCAGCATTTCGGCGTCCTCGAGGTGCAGGGGTTGGAATTCGGGCATCAGCCGCCCCGCCAGACACTGCCCATAGCGGTATGGACTGGCCGCCACCACGGGACGGCAGGTGGCTGCGGCCGTTGAGCGGATGGGGCTGATATCGCGCCCGAGGAGCAGATTGAAGACGGTGGATTTTCCGGTATTGGTGCCGCCAGCCGCCGCTGCCACCAGACATCCCTCCCCTTCAAGATGCGGTAGGAGTTTGTAGCGCAACAACTTGTCCCATTCCGCCGTGTTTTCAAAAAGGCGTGCCTGAAGCGTCGGAAATCCGGCCAAGGCCGTTTTCCACGCCGCCAAGACAGCGTCAAAACCACTAAGGGCTTCTCCGAGGGTTTCTTCCATAGACTCCGTACCCGCCTTCCCCGCACGGTCAATTTACCAAAGCGAGCGGCGTTTCTCAAGCAGGAACCCACACGCAGTATGTGGTCTAAGGCAAGAAATGGCGGCCCCAGTGACCTATGGCCCGCAACCCGCCGAGAGCTATTCCCCGGCCTAATTAATCCGCTTTTCCTTACCGGCCCATTCTTTCTGGCGCAATAGAAATTTCTGTACCTTGCCAGTCGAGGTCTTGGGCAGGTCGCCAAACTCGACGGCCGCCGGGCACTTGTAGTGGGCGATCTGTTCGCGGCAGAACGCGATGACTTCCTGTTCCGTGGCTTGCTGACCGGGGATGAGGGTGACGAAGGCCTTGGGGCGCTCCCCCCATTTTTCATCGGGTATGGCCACCACCGCGCACTCCAGAACGGCGGGGTGTTTGGCCACCGCCTGTTCCACCTCTATGGTCGATATGTTCTCACCGCCGGAAATGATGATGTCCTTTTTCCGGTCGCGCAATTCGATATCGCCATCGGGATGCCAGACCCCGAGGTCCCCGGAGTGAAACCATCCCCCCCGGAAGGCGTGGGCGGTGGCGTCCGGATCCTCATAATAGCCCTTCATGACGATGTTGCCGCGCATCACCACTTCGCCCATGGTCGCCCCATCGCGGGGTACATCGTTCATCTCGTCATCCACGATGCGGACGAGATCGGCGGTCACTTGCGCCTGCCCTTGCCGGGCGAGCAGGCGGGCCTGCGCCTCTGCAGATTGAGCGTCCCATTCCGAACGCCACACGCAACTGGTGGTTGGTCCGTAGGTTTCAGTGAGACCGTAGACATGGATGGGCTTGAAATTCCGTGCTTTGAGCTGCCCGAGCAGGGTGGGGGAAGGCGGTGCGCCAGCAACGCAGACCGTCACAGGCCGATCCAGGGTGCAGGCCTGGGCGTGGTTCATCAACATGATTTGCACCGTGGGTGAACCGCAATAATGGGTAACGCCACTGTTCTTGAGCAGCGACCACAGCACCGCCGGGTCAGGACGACGCAGGCAGACCTGCGTGCCAGACACCGCGACTACCGCCCACGGAAAGCACCAGCCGTTGCAATGGAACATGGGCAGCGACCACATGTACACCGAATCGCCGCACATGCCCGTCTCCATCGCCTGCCCCAGCGCGTTGATATAGGCCCCGCGATAGGTGTACATGACGCCCTTGGGCTGACCGGTCGTGCCCGACGTGTAGTTGAGCGAAATCGTTTCCTCTTCGTCCACCAACCAGCTTTCGACCGGGTCGGCGGGTGCTGCGGCGATAAAGTCCTCGTACGGATCTCCGGGCCCACCTGTGTCCGCAATCCGGACCATGCGCAGGCGGGTTCCTTCGAAGGACTCGACCAGCGGGATCAGTTCCTCGTCGACAAAAAGCCAGCGCGCGCCACTGTGTAGGAGGATATGGGCAATTTCGCCCGCATTCAGCCGTGTATTGATGGCCACCAATATACCGCCTGCCGCAGGGACGGCAAAGTGCGCCTCAAGCAGCGGGGGGGTGTTCGGACACAAGAAGGCCACGCGGTCGTGCCGTTTTAACCCCTCCTGCCGAAGGCGGCGGCTCAGGCGATTGACTCGCTCCTCCAGTTCCCGGTAGGTATAGTGGCGCTCACCATACTGCACCGCGATCTTCTCCGGATGGATGAACGCGCTGCGTCGCAGGAAATTTACCGGATTGAGCGGGCTGTGAAAAGTATTGTCGTGCGCCATGACATCAATTCCTCCGCTGAGGTTTTCAGTGTGTGGACGGTTGCGAGGATTATACGTACCCTTGGAAGACGGCGCAATACAAGGGAACCGGGGCGACAGGCCTTACCCAGCGAATAGTGCGTAGGGGATTGGCGTATACGAAAATACCCACGAATTTCAGTGCAAACGAGCTCATACCCCGTCCTCCCCCCATCTTTGATGTATTTCTCCGAAATGAACTACATTCTGAAAAAGTGACAGCACACCTTTCATACCGGGTTAAGCGCAAAGCCCACCTTGGATGCATGGGCTCCGTGAAGGAGATGGAGAGGCTTGTAAATGCAAGAAATATCGGGTATGATGCCAGAAAAGGTTAGTGTATTTTCAGGGTTACTTGCCAACCTGTTGGGGAATAAATATACAAGATAGCACCTTTAGTATTTTAATAAATGGTCATAAGCTATTGAAAAACAACGAGTTGTAATTATCTTTGAAGATTCTCCACGTATACAAAGATTTTGATCCTCCGGTACACGGAGGGATGGAGCGTCACATGGCGCTCATGTGCCGTTTCCAGCGCCAGTGGGCCGATGTGGAGGCCTTGGTGTGCAGCCGTTCCCCCCACACCGTTCAAACCGTCCGGGACGGCACTTCCGTCACCGAGGCCGGAGAGTGGTTCCGCCTGCAGAGTGCACCGTTTTCGCCCTCGTTTCCCTGGCATCTGCGGCGCAAAAAAGCGGATGTAATTGTCGTTCACATGCCCAACCCCACTGCGGAATTGGCGTATCTGCTTGCACGCCCCAAGGGCTGCCTCGTTGTCCGCTACCATAGCGATGTGGTACGCCAAGCATCGGCAATGCGCCTGTACGGGCCATTGCAAATGCATTTTATTCGTCAGGCTCGGCTGGTAATCCCCACGTCCACAAACTATTTGAATACCTCCCCCGTCCTCTCGGCTGTTCGCGACCGCTGCCAGGTAGTGCCTTTGGGCATCCTGCCGGAAGAATTCGCCCACCCGGATCCGGCCCGGGTTAATGCGCTGCGGACGGAATACGGGGGTGACTTTGTGCTGTTCTCTGGAAGGCACCGATATTATAAAGGTCTGCCTTATCTCATCGAGGCTGCAGCAGCCATACGCGCCCCCATTGTGGTGGCAGGCGATGGCCCCGAACGGGCTGAATGCATGGAGAAAGCCCGGGCCCAAGGACTCCGGGTGCATTTTCCCGGCTCGCTGAGCAACGAGGACCTAGTGGCCCACTTGCATGCATGCGCCGTTTTCGCCTTTCCCTCTGTAGAGCGCAGCGAGGCGTTTGGCATATCGATTTTGGAGGCGCATGCCTGCGGCAAGCCCGTGGTGGCCACGCGACTGGGTACGGGTGTAGAGTACGCCAACGAGGATGGAAAGACCGGGCTCAATGTAATGCCCCGAAACGCGGCCGAGCTGGCCGACGCGATCAATAGCCTGCTGGACGACCCTGCGCGACGCCAAACCATGGGCGAGTACGCGCGCAAGCGCGTGGAGACACAATTTCTCGCCGAGGTAGTGGCCCGGCAGGAATTTGACCTATATCAGAAAGCTTTGGGATGATTTTTCAGTACTCGATATACGCTTATGCGTTGATTTTTTCCTTTCTATTGGCTGTTTTCCTAACTGAAGTCGTACGGCGTGTGGCGCTTCGATGGGAAATATACGATCATCCCGGCGAGCGAAAGGTACATCGGGAACCCATCCCTCTCATGGGGGGTGTCGCGATTGTAACCACCTTCTACTGCATTATCTTGGTGCATTTGGCGATTACTTACTTTTCGGAGCGCTTGGGCGCGGGCTGGCTTTCTGAGAACCTGGGGGCTATTCTCGGTGCCGACCACCACGTGAAGTTGGCGGGCATTTTCGCAGGTGGCGCACTGATCTTCGTACTTGGCTTGGTGGATGACCTTCGCAACCTCTCCCCCTGGATCAAACTTGTGGGACAAATCACGGCCGCACTGGTTCTCGTGTTGTCTGACGTGAGCCTGGACCTCTTTGTACTCAAGGACTACCCCCTGCTGCCTGCGCTGGCCACCATTTTCTGGGTGGTGCTGATGACCAATTCCCTTAATTTCCTGGACAACATGGACGGGCTTTGCGGAGGCATCTCGGTAATCGCGGCCTTCTCGTTCTTTCTCAGTATCCAGCCCTTCCACGATGAGCTGGTGCGTTTTCTTCTCATGGTTTTCGCGGGTTCGGTGGCCGGATTTCTTTACCACAACCTGACGCCCGCCCGGATCTTCATGGGCGATGCCGGTTCGATGTTCAATGGCTACATCTTGGCCACCGTGGCCGTGGTGGGAACCTTCCACATCGAAAACACGCCGTCCTCCCGACTGTCCATGGCCGCGCCCCTGCTCGCACTCAGCGTGCCCCTCTTCGACACCATCACCGTGGTACTCATCCGCCTCAAGAACGGCCAGAACATCATGTTGGGAGACAAGCGCCACTTCTCACACCGACTCGTCGAATTGGGTATGAGCAACCGGCAGGCCGTAAGCTTTATTTTCCTGGTCGCGGGTGTTGTGGGTTCCGGCGGCGCACTGTTACACTCCGCAGATCACATGGGTACCCTTATCATCCTGGCACAAACCATTGGCGTTTTCATGCTCATCGTGCTGTTGATGCGTGCCCACACCCGACGGGACGGAGATTGATCAATGGCCAAGAAGCCTGTTGTGCATACCACTGAAGTGATCACCACCACCGAGTTTGCGTTTCGAGACCGATGGCCCAAGTCGTTCATGCCGTGGCGACCTGCGTTCCTTTGCATCGTCGGATACCTCCTCTGTGGCTCCTTTCTCGCCGCCTCTGTGAACAATCTTTCGTTCATCAAATTCTTCCTAGCCGAAAAACTCGCCATTCCAAATCCCACCTTCATCGATCCCCAATGTTTGGACCTCGTGGCGATTACGCTGGGAATTGGTCTGGTCGGAGTGGCGGGTATCATCCATGTCTCGCTGGGTCTCGCCGCGCTCCTCTTGATTCGCCCCTGGATTGATGGCTATACCTATCCCGCCGACAACTTTTACTTCCTGTGGGGTGCCGTTTTGCTGTCCGCATTATGGGCGGTACGCGCCATGCGTGCCCGGCAATCCTTCGACCATGGGGTATCCGGCCTCTTTCTACTGTGTTTCGCAGCTATGCTCGTGCTGTCAACTTGGTTTTCCGTGTGCTACGACCAATCCCACCGCGCCCTCACCCAATGGGTCTCCTACGGCCTTTTGTTTGTGGTCGCCTCCAACGCCCTTCGCTGCCGCGCGAGTGTGGCGGTGGTACTGGGTGGATTGATACTCTCCGCCGCATTCGAGGCCGGATTCAGCATCCTGCATTACCAGTTTCTCCTGCCCTACCTTCGCAAACTGGTCCAAGACCCCGCTTGGTTCAAGCAATACTTTGATTCGGTCACCCCGGAGCTTGCACGCCGCTTCAATCTCAACCGCGCTTTCGGCAGCATGCTCTTCCCCAACACGCTCTCCGCTTTTCTCATCCTCGTGATACCGGTTACTTTTTCAAGCCTCCTGCTCGCCTTGAACCGTGCGCGCACCTCACTTCGATCCGGACTCTACCAAGTTGGCAAGGCTAGTTCCCCGGGCCCGCGTTACCGGGCCATCGCCGTAGCCGCAGGTACCTGGCTGTTTATTCTCACCGTTCTTTTCCTCTCTGTGCAGTTCCCCATCGCATGCCGACCCAAAGAGGCTCCCCAGCCTTGGTATCTAGGCACCATCTTTGTATTTTCAATGTCCTGGTTGGCCGGTATCGTTCCCTCATTCGTTATCTACACCGTCGCACGCAATAGAGGCATCCCGGCATCGCTCTGGCTGGCTTGGACCTCTTTCCTGACCGTGGCGCTGGCCGTGGATCTCACGGCCCTCTGGCTGACACTTTCGCGCGGAGCCATGCTGGCCATGGCGGTTTCCATGGTACTGGCGGGACTGCTGTACCGGATCAAGGATCAATCCACGGCAGGCCGCTTGCTCAAGCGGGCACTTTGGGCGACGATCTTGCTCCTGGTTGGCGCGATGGCCGTTCCGACCCTGCTCCCAGCCATAGCCCAAGCCCAAGCACTCGACCCGGCCCCCCCCGCCGCACCGCCTGTTGCCCCTGCTGCACCCGCGCCAGCACCCGCGCCAGCACCCGCGCCTGTCGTAGACGCACGAACCCCCGGAAATATGACCATCACGGAGAAGGGCTTCAACCCCACCTGGGAAGACTTCAAGAATCTCCGATCCGCGTCGTTGCGTTTCAGTTATTGGGCCGTGGGACTGGACATGGCGCTGCACCACTCGCTGGTCGGCGTGGGGCTGAAAAACTTCGGCACTATGTATCCCCGATACCAGTACTTTGGCGCCGGGGACGTGCGCGAAGCACATAACGGCTATCTCCAGCTTTGGTGCGAGACAGGGCTTCTGGGCGCGATTTTCTGGATGGGCTTCTGCGCAACGGTGCTCCTCAAAGGTGCCCGCCAAGTATTGCAGGAAACGGATCCCGGACGCCGTCTTCTGTTTGCCGGTTGCTGGGCGGGTCTTGTCGCCTTCCTGGCCCATGCCGGGGTGGACATCGACTTTTCCCACCCTTCCCTTATGATGATTTTCATGGTCTTCGCCGGAGCTTTTTTCGCATCCATGCGTTTGCAACGGCCCGAGAACGAAGATCGCATCAATGAAAGTGTGCTAAAGGAAGATCCCGAAACGACGCGCTGGAAACCCATCTTAGGCCCGGCGCTCACCTTGGCCATCGGTGTCGCCGCCGTGATTTCCGGGAGCCGATTTTTCCTGCAGGATCTCTGCTTCAGCCGCATGGCGCTCAACCACTCCGACAATGAAGCGCCCATGAAACGACACATCGAGGGTGCAGGGATTTTCGTCAGCGAAAATATTAAATATGGCATGGATCGCTCCAAGCGGCGCCCTCAGTTCCGCGTGACGGATGTGATGGAAATGATTGGCAACGTCGAGACGCTGAACAGAATTGGCCAGATTTTCCTGCCAGATGGCACGGGACGGACAGCACGCCCCATTCAGCCCGGCGAGGGCATTCGGTCGGATGCGATCATCGTTATCACCCATCCTTGGGCCGCCCTGACAGAATTTCGCACCCAAGCCCAGTATTGGACGGATTGCATGGCTGCCATAGATGCCCGCTATCCACACAACCACAAGATGGCCATGTATCTCGCCGAGTGGAACCACCGATTGGCGATGGAGCCGCTCCCGCCAGAGATGAAACCGCTGCACGAGCAGTTCATGGACCAGTACCTGTATTGGTCAGAACAGGCCCTGAACCGCAATCGCTGTCACCCCGAAGTGATTCTGGGCTATGGAAATGCGCTGTTCTTTGTCGGAAAAAATGACGAGCGCAAGGACATTGTCGAGTATTCACGACGTTCCGCCGATTATGTCAAGCTCGCCTTGGACGCCAATCCGCTTTCAGTGCGCATGGGCATGTATTATTCTGAGGTGCTGCAGTCCCTGGCCGTTCTCTACCGTGAAAAGGGCCAGACCGAACAAGCCGACGCGGCGGAAGCCCAATCCAAGGAGGTGCGGGCCTCCTTTGAGGCACTGCAGAAAAAATTCCAGGAAATCGGTGTCGGCTGATCCGCCCGGCGGACACACAGGAGCTTCATTCCATGCGTGAACGAATCGAAGGGGTGCGCGCCGCCCTCAAGGCCATACACTGCGATGCTTTCGTGAGTTTTTTCCCCGCCGCCAACCAGTATCTCTCCGGATTCCGCGCCAGCGCCTCCGCCATCGCCATCACAATGGAAAAAGCACTCTTTCTCTGTGATTTCCGCTACACCGAGCATGCCCGGCAGTTGGTTCAGGATTTCGAGGTCTGCGAAGTCACGGGGGCACTGGAAACCCGCTTGGGCGAGCGGCTTCGCGAATTCCGAATCGGGCAACCCGCCTTCGACCCATCGGTGATGACCGTACGGCAGGCCACTTTGTTCACCGAAGCCCTGGGCAGCAACCTGGTGCCAGCCCCCACCCTCCTCAGCCGTATGCGCGAGGTCAAAACACCCGACGAAATCCGCCGCATCCGTGCCGCAAGCGAACTGGCCGAGGATGCCCTCCTCGCGCTCCTCCCCGTGTTCAAACCGGGAGTCACAGAGCGGGAATGGGCCGCCCGCTTGGAATATGAATTCAAGTGCCGAGGGGCCTCCGACGCCTCCTTCAGCCCGATCGTCCTTTTTGGTTCCCGAAGCTCCCTGCCCCACGGTCGCCCCTCAGACAAGCCCCTCGAAATTGGCGACATTATTCTCATTGATTGCGGCTGCATACTCGACGGTTACTGCTCGGACTTGACCCGGACTTATGTATTCGGTAAAATTCCCGGAGAATGGTTCCAGGATGTCTATTCGGCTGTCTTGGCTGCGCAGGAGGCCGGTTTAGGGGCCGTTAAGCCCGGGGTAGCCTGCGCCGAAGCCGATGCAATCGCCCGTAAACGAATTCAGGACGCCGGGTTCGGCGAATTCTTCGGGCACGGGCTTGGGCATGGCGTTGGCATTGAAGTGCACGAAGCGCCCCGCCTGAACAAAGAATCCACCGCCGTGCTGCAAACCGGCATGGTGGTGACCGTGGAACCGGGGATATATCTGCCAGGCCAGGGTGGAGTCCGTATTGAAGACCTGGCCGTGGTGACAGAACAAGGCTGCGCGGTGTTGACCCGCGCGCCCAAAAAACTCGAGGTTCTTACAACATGATTTCTACAGCAGATTTTAAGAATGGCATCGTGATCGTGGTCGATGGCGACCTCATGGAACTCGTCGAATTCCAGCACGTCAAGCCCGGAAAGGGCGGTGCCTTCGTGCGCACCAAGCTCAAAAACTTCCTCACCGGCCGGGTTCTTGAAAAAACCTACCGTTCCGGCGAAAAGTTTGAAGAAGCCCGCATTGAGGAACAGCAGTGGCAGTATCTCTACCACGATGGCGACCTCTTTCATTTCATGCACCCCGACACCTACGAGCAAGTCGCGGTCAACGAGAACGTGGTATCCACGTGCAAGCAATGGATGAAGGAAAACGATCGCGTCAGCCTCTTCTTCTACAAGGACAAGGCCCTCTCGGCCAAGGTGCCCGCCCACGTGGAACTCAAGGTGACCAAGTCCGATCCCGGCGTTCAGGGCGACCGCTCCTCCGGGGCCACAAAGCCCGCCACCTTGGAATCCGGGGCCACCATTCAGGTGCCGCTTTTCATCGAAGAGGGCGATGTGCTCCGGGTGGACACCCGAACGGGCGACTACATAACCCGCGTGTGAGCAGGAGAACGGCCTGAGCGGTCGACATTTCCCGCCATAATGGTGAAATCTCCACGCAGTCGCGCTATAATCGGGCGTCAAGTGTCTCTGGGAAACACCGCGCCATGAGTCGCGCAGGATGGGTTCATATGCAATTGCTCCGGCACCTAAGGCGTTCAAAGCCAAACGCGGTGGCGATCGACAGCCCGGCTCCCGCGAGGATACCCATTTTCGACAGCGAACAAGTCCTGCCGATCGAATTGGAACTGTCCGACAGAACGGTGTACGCACGGGTCGCGCGCCATCACGCCAAGCTCCAGCCCGGTGTGGTCGGCTTTGACGCCACCCTTGCCGAGTGGTTGCGGGGTTCCTCCGGAGTTTCCATGCGGATTACTCGCAACGGCGCTCTGGATATTTCGGTTCGGATCCACGCGGAATACGGGGTTTCCTTGCCCGCACTCGGGCGATGCGTGCAGGAAGCCGTCGCCCGCGCCATGCGCCGACTTTCTGACCGTCCCATTCACCGTATTGAAATTCAGATAGCGGGCATCGCGGACACCGATGAAATGCCCCCACAGAATGCCGGAGAATAGGCGCATCATGCGCCTTGGAGGAGTAGCGTCATGAAACTTTTCGTACTCAAGTCCATCAGCTTTCTCATCATGCTCGCGGGAATCATCGGCCTGGCCCACCGCCTTGGCTACCTCGCCCAAGCCGAGGGTGGTCAACTGCAAGGTCGCGCCTGCTACGCCTCGCTCAAAGAGGCACTTCCCGACATCAAAGGGATCAACCTGCTCACTTGGTCCGTCTACGGCACCGCCGTGCTCCTCGGATTCTACGGATTCATCCCCCGCTTCCCATCACGGGGGAAAAGCATTGTGTTCCCCGGACAACACGGCCCGATCAGTATCGCGCTCAAGCCCATAGAAAACACCTTGCACCGTGTGCTCTGCCGCATGCCGGAAGTTGCAAAGTTTCAATCAAAAGTGAGACCGGCAGACAACGGGAACCGGGTCCGAATCGACGCCACGGTCGTTCTGCAGGCCCAGCCCGCCGAACGCGCCCGGAAAACCGTCGAACTCATTCACGAATACATCGCCCAAACCGCAAGCCGCATGCTCGGTCTGGAAGACATTTCCACCATCACCCTGAATGTCGAGCACATCAAGGTCGACGCCAAGAAGGCGAGCAAAATCTTGCACGAGGAAGTCCTTGAGCGGGAACGCCTGGCGGTTGAGGGGCCGTATGTAGCGGATACTGAATCCCAAGACGTGGTGGAGGAAGAGGAATCCACCGAAGACGCCCACGAAGTGAGCCACGCCTTTGTTGATGCAAACACCGCTGACGACCTGGAACGGCCAGAAGTTTTCGTCGAACCGGTTGCGGAAACCGCCACCGAAGAACCGGCTGCGGAGCCCGTCGAGGAACCTGCGTGGACCTTCGCCGGAGAACCGGAAACAGAAGCGATTGCGCCGGAGTCATTGCCCGAAGCGCTGCCCGAAGAGATACCTGAGGCACTGCCCATCGCAGAACCGATGGAAGAGTCCCTCCCGACCGAGGACGCGGAGAAACCCCTGCCCCCCCTTTCTTTCGATGATGAGCCGGAGGCGGGCACGGAACCCAAGAAGGCGGATGACCCGTGGTCTCTGCGTTAATCCAAGCGAATACTTGACCAACACTCACGGAACTCACCCATGCTAGCAAAACGCATCATTCCCTGCCTCGACGTCACCGATGGGCGCGTCGTAAAAGGCGTGAAATTTTTGGGCCTGCGCGATGCGGGCGACCCCGCTGAAATTGCCAAGCGCTACGACGAGGAAGGCGCGGATGAACTCGTCTTCCTCGACATTCGCGCGTCCACCGACAACCGCGACACCCTGCTGGACACCGTGCGCCGCACCGCCGAACAGGTCTTCATGCCGCTCTGCGTCGGCGGTGGGATTCGAACCATCGAGGATATTCGTCGCCTCCTCAATGCCGGTGCCGACAAAGTCTCCATCAACACCCCGGCCATCCAAAATCCCGATTTCATCACGGAGTCCGCATCCCGATTCGGCTCGCAGTGTATCGTTGTGGCGATCGATGCCAAGCGGGACGGTGACCACTACATCGTGAAGAGCCACGGCGGACGCGAAGGCGGACGCCCCACCACACTCGAACCGGTTGCCTGGGCCATCGAGGCCGAGCGACGGGGCGCGGGCGAAATTCTCCTCACCTGCATGGATTGCGACGGTACCAAAGACGGCTACGACATTCCCCTCACCCGAGCAATTGCCGACGCAGTGAGCATTCCGGTGATTGCAAGCGGTGGCGCGGGCAATCTGGATCATCTGCGGGCCGCACTGCAAGAAGGTGGCGCGGATGCCGCCTTGGCCGCATCCATCTTCCATTTTCAGGAATACAGCATTCAAGATGCACGTTCCTACTTGCGGCAGCACGGGGTGTCCGTTCGGCCATAGCAGGAGGAGTGTTTCCCCCTCCCTTCGGACGGGATCAGTTCTGCGCACTAAGCGCAGCTCGGGAAACCTGTTCATCCCGATTGACTTTGTGGCGAATTTGGTGCAAGATTAGAGCATTGTCTCCTTATGAAAGGGTTCTCCCATGGCAGATCAAAGCAAACAGGATCGTGACCTCGCCCGCACCATTCCCCTCAAGGCCATTGGGCTGCGATTGCTGGAGCTACTTCAAGCGGATGACGAAACCGGGGTTGCCGACGCCGTCGACGTCGCCCTCAGCCAAGGGGCCTACCACATGGCCAGCGACATCCATCTCGAACCATGGACCGATTCGCTCTCCCTGCGCTATCGGCTGGACGGCATCCTACAGCAGATAGCCATTATCCCAAAAGATTTTCAACCCAAAATCATTGCCCGCATCAAGGTCTTGTCCGAGTTGGTCGTCTACCGCAAAGATCTTCCACAGGACGGCCGTATCGACCGCGAAAAAACCACCTGCGCCCGCCCGATGCGCGTCTCCACCGTACCCACCATCCGGGGCGAAAAAACCGTCATTCGTCTGCTGGGCGAAAGCCACGATGTGTACCGCTTGGACGCTCTCGGCTTCCAGCCCTTCGTGGTGGACTCGCTGCGCGAGCTCATTACCCGTACCCAGGGTACGCTCATGCTGACCGGCCCCAGTTCAAGCGGAAAAACCACCACCATTTACGCGCTCCTGCAGGAAATGATGTATCTGCAGCAGAACACAACCAATATCGTGACCATCGAGGATCCCGTCGAGTACAGCATCGAAAAAGTATCGCAGATCCAAGTCAACCCGCATGTGGAGTTCACCTTCGCCAACGCCTTGCGCTCCATCCTGCGACAGGATCCGGAAGTCATCATGGTCGGCGAAATCCGCGATGCGGAAACCGCGCGCATGGCCATTCAAGCAGGTCTCACCGGACACTTCGTCATCAGCACCGTCCACTCGGGAACGGCGTGCGGCGTTTTTACGCGCCTGCTTGATATGGGCATCGAACCCTTCCTCGTCGCCTCCTCACTCACGGGTGTGCTCGCACAACGCCTCATCCGCCTCAATTGCGCCCAATGCACCGATGTCTACTCCCCGGATCCCATCCTCCTGCAGCATTTCGGACTCGATCTGGATGACGGCCCCTTCTACAAGGGCAAAGGCTGCGATGCCTGTCAAGGAATTGGTTATCGTGGTCGCGCAAGCGCAGGCGAATTCTTAACCGTCACCCAAGCCATTGCGGAGCGCGTGCTGGAACGCCCCACAACCGCTCAGATCCATCAAATCGCCCTGGAACAGGGTATGGAAACCCTGCAGGAAGATGCTCTGAAGAAGGCCCGCAAAGGAACGACCACCATCGAAGAGATGTTCCGCGTGTTGCCCTTCCTGACGAGTTGATTACAGGGTCTGAATCCCCACAAAAGCGCGGCAGGGCGCTCCGTCGGCGTCGGCGAGCGGCATCGGGAACACGATGAACTCGTGCAGCCCCGCCGGTATGCCAGCGAGACGCAGTCCCTCCACAATCAGAACCTCGCGCCGCAGCAGGGCATGGTGTGTCGGCCCGGATCGACCCTTGGGCGCAACCGACAGATAGTCGATACCCACCAGCCGGACACCACGTTCCACCAAGCGGTGGGCGGCGTCTTCCTCGAGCGCTACAAACTCCTCAAAAAACGGCGCATCGACAGGACGGTCTGAATTGGGGGTCTTGAAGAGCACGCGGGTCGGCAAGGGGCCATCGGGCAAGTCCGCAGCGCGGATCATGCGTGGCTCAGGCCATTCGATGACCAGAGCAGGCCCGAAGAACAGGGTCGAATCAAGCTCATGCATGTGCTTCCCCCCGTCCTCGAAGTGCCAAGGCGCATCGCAGTGGGTTCCCGTGTGCGTGGACAAGCGAAGCAGCGAGGTATTGCACGACGCCCCCTCGCGAATCCGTGAGGCGGCCTCAAGCTCGAACACAGGATCCCCCGGCCAGACCGTCATGCCAGGCCGCATCGGAATCGTCACATCATGCCATTCAATACCCATTCCAACTCCTTCACCAACAACTCATTCGCCCCAGCGTGCCTTGCGGGACTGTTCCGCCAACCACTGGCACTGAAAGGCCAGACGCTCCATCCACTGCGCGGCGTTAAAACCCGCAATGGTCTTCAGCATACGTATCTGATAGGCGACCGTCGTAATATGTTTGACCCCAACCGCGTAATACAGCGCCACCATCTCCGCATAGGAAAGCACGCGGTGGCGCTGGTAATGATCCAGCAGAATATTCGTTCGCATCCGAAGCCGCTCTTCGTTGGTGGAGGTACGGATGCACAGGTTGGAGATACCATACGCGATGTCCTCGAGGTAGCAACCGGAACCGGAAAACTCAAGGTCGACAATCGCCACCAGCTCATCCCCCCGAAACATCAGATTTCCCCCGTGCCAGTCCCCATGAATCAAACCCGTCTCAAACTGATCCCGTTTTTCCGCGTCCAGCGCCGTGGCACCCTCATGACTGAACTTAGCCAATTGATCACAAAACGGAGCCACCGTTGCCTCCCCCACTTCTTCACAAGCCTGGGCGTACATCTGCTGGAAGGTCGGGCGGGGCACTTCGCTGAAGCGCCACATCAACGTATCGCGCGGGGGGGCAGGCACATACTGACACACCTTGTGCAGTCGACCCAGCGCATCGCCGGAGACACCCAGCGTTTTTGAAGTCACGCGCATCGACCCGCCTTCCACGAATTCCTGCAACTCCAGCAACCACGTGTCCGCCTCGGCAAAACCACGACCGGCCCGCGTTCTCTGGATGCCGGCCACAGGCAAGTCATTCTTTCGAAGGTGATCCGACAGGTTGTGCTGAAACATCAGCGAATCAAGCACCACAGGCTGACGGTGATAGGTTTTCGCCAGAAACTTCCCCTTGCCCGTCTCCACCACCATCTTCCGGTGCCGACGCTGATGGGCAGACTCAAGCCAGCGCGGAAGTCCCACCTCGCCAACATCATAATTGCGACGGATAAGTTCCGCGACGATCTCCATGCCGCGCCGCTCCCGATCTTGCGAGGCGCGGCTATGATCTGCCGTGTCTGTCATAGGCCTGAGTGCTCCAAGAAATACTGCGCCATAAGCATACACCATTGAGCGGCCAAGAGCCAGTACCGAACCGCGTTTTGCGGTTCGCCGGAGCTCGGGTCGCTATGGTAGGATAGGTGCATGATGGCGCTTGTCGAAAAGTTTCTTGAGGCCCTGCGGCGCGGACACCGCTTCCTGACACACGATATCTGGCGTATCGGTGTGCCGGGCGAAACGCCGCCCCACGGAGTCGTGATCAAACAGCTCCGCGCCTGCATTTTGTTGTTGCGCGGGGTTACCGAAGAAACCATCATGCTTCGCGCCTCCGCCCTGACCTTCGCCACCATCCTATTTATCATTCCCTTCCTGGTCTTCATGTTCTTCATCATCCAGACCTTCAATCTCGGTGACTATGCCTATAACACCCTGAATGAATACATCGAAACCCGGGTCGCTGCCGCCGTGCAGTTGCTGCACGAACGGGATCAGCAACAACCACCCGCCCCCGGGGAGTTGAACCCGCCAGCCGCTGACCCTGCATCTCCGGATGGAGAAGCGGAGTCCGCCTCCTCCCCGCAAGACGAATGGTTGAAGGGGATTGACCGGCGCATCGCCGAAATCCTGGCGCAACCCGGCACACCCAATGATATTTCTGAGCGCATCATCGCCATGGTTCCCCAAGTAAAGCGTGACACTGCAGGCAGTGGCCGTTTCCGCATGGAGCTAACCGACCTCTTGCAGCAAGGACAAAAGGACCAAACCGACATCAAGGAATTGACACGTCAGGTCAAGGAGCATATCCAGACCGAGGTCAGTAACACCAAACTGGCGCAAAAGATGCTCGCCCTCATGTTTCCCATTTTCGAAGACCGACAACTCCTCGCGTCCGGCGGCGTCAACCCCATCGAAACCCTTTTGCAGCAAGCGCAAAGTGCAGCCCAGCGCCCCGGTGCCATCGGCATCGCGGGCTTGCTCTTCGTCCTCAGTACCGTCTTCGGCTTCATGCGCAACGTTGAGTACACCTTCAACCGGATATGGGGTGTGCAACAAACCCGCAACATTGTCCGCTCCATCAGCGACTACATGATGATCACCCTCTTGCTTCCCTTTGGTGCCGCCATGATGCTCGGGGTCAACGCAGCGCTCGAAAGCCAATATGTCACCACCCAACTGGGCCTCGCCGCCCTGCCCCTGCGCGGCGGCCCATTCCTCATACTCTGCTTCACCTTCACCCTCCTCTATTACTTCGTGCCCAACACCAAAGTAAAATTCCGCTATGCCGCAGTCAGTGGCGGGGTTGCGGCGGGCGTATGGTCGCTCTTGTCCTGGGCCCTGTTGCGCTTCTGGTTCCAATTGGCCCGCTACCAGATTTTTTACTCAAGTCTAGCGCTGGTGCCCTTGCTCCTCTTGTGGATCTATTTCAGTTGGCTCACACTCCTCTTTGGGGCCCTCTTGTCATTCGCCTATCAAAACGAGGCCACCTTCGCACTGGAGCGTTTCGCCGACAAGGCCAGTCACGCCTACCGCGAAGCACTGGCTGTGCGTGTGGCGGTGGAGGCGGCCCGCCGATTCCAGAAGGGCCTCAGCGGACTCTCCGTCGAAATCGCGGCGCGTTCCTGGAATGTACCCTCCCGCTTGCTCCACGAAACCCTGGCCGCACTCACGGAGGCAGGCCTGATCACCGCCTGCGCCACAGAACCCGTGACCTATCAGCCCGGCCGATCACCGGAAACCATTCTCGTGTCGGACGTCATGCGAGTGATACGCGACGCCGGTTTCGAGCCTTCCAAATTGCGCGACGATTCCGAGTACGCCGTGCTGTATCGCGAACTCGAGCAAGGGGATCGCAGTTGCCTCAAGGACTCCATCGCAAGCGTGGCCCTGCGCCTTAATGACGGCGAAAATGGCAAACCCGCAGAACCCGCCCTGCAATAAGGCCGCGCACGGAGGAAAACAATGCAACTCAATGGAAAAACCGCATTCATCACCGGTGCCGGAAGAGGCATTGGTCGCGCGATAGCCCTATGCTTCGCTCGCGAAGGCTGCGCCGTCACCGCCATTGCCCGAACAGCGGCCGAGGTCGAAGAAACCGCCGAAACAATCCGCAAGGAAGGCGGAAAAGCACTTGCGCTGGTCTGCGACGTCACCCGCCCCGAACACATTACCGAGGCCGTTCAGAAAGCCCAAGCACACTTTGGCCCCATCGACATCCTCGTCAACAACGCAGGTGGAGCCCGGTTCAAGCCCTTCCAAGACATTCCCCTCGCCGAATGGCAGCAAATTCTCGACACCAACCTCACCAGCGTCTACCACGGCATCCAAGCCGTACTGCCATCCATGATTGAACGACGAACCGGACGAATCATCAATATTTCCAGCGTCACCGGCATCAAGGCCATTCAGCACCAAAGCGCCTATTGCGCCGCCAAGCACGCGGTCAACGGCCTCACCAAATCTCTCGCCCTAGAACTCCGCGAATACGGCATCGCAGTACACGCCATCTGCCCAGGAGGCGTCAAAACCCGCCTAGCCGAAGAAGTCATGCCCGGCCGCGACAAAACCAACTGGCTACTCCCCCAAGACATCGCACAAACCGCCCTATATCTAGCCACCCAAAGCCACCGAGCCGCCACAGACATCATCGAAATTCGACGATTCGACAGCGAACCACTAGCACGATAGCACCAAACCCCAGCCTTACCCTGAACACAACGATATGGCCCGAAGGGCAAAAATCCCCCATCCGAAACGGGTGGCCCGAAGGG
>CAIZGN010000402.1 GCA_903932505.1 Candidatus Hydrogenedentota bacterium | reverse complement strand
GTCGCCAACGCCAACATCAACTCCATTGGCGTTTTTGATGTGCGACTGCCCGGGAAAAGTCGAGCGCTGGGGTTTATTCCGACCGGTTGGTATCCGACCTCCGTGCGTGTGACGCCGGACGGAAGAAAACTCCTCGTTGCCAATGGCAAGGGTAATATTGCGAAGGCCAATCCTCTGGGGCCGCAACCCGTGCAGGGTAAGTCCACCGAGCAATACATCGGGCGACTCTTCAGGGGCACTCTGGGGATTATCGATCTGCCGTCGGCAAAAGAGTTGCCGCGCCAGATGGCTGATTGGACCGACCAGGTGCTCCGATGCACCCCATTGCGTGAAGATTCCGGTGTCGTCATGGCTCGTCCGCCGGGGAACCCAATACCGTCCCGTGTAGGAGATTCGAGTCCCATCAAACATTGTATCTACATCATCAAGGAGAACAGGACCTACGATCAGGTTTTTGGGGACATGCCTGAGGGGAATGGCGACCCGACACTTTGTCTATTTCCCGAGAAGGTCACGCCAAATATACATAAGCTTGTGCGCGAATTTGTGCTTCTGGATAATTTTTATGCCGAAAGCGAGGTCAGTGCCGACGGTCATGAATGGAGCATGGCTGCCTACGCGACCGATTTCGTGGAAAAGACGTGGCCATTGAACTACGGCCACAAGAAGTCCAAATTCCCATATCCGAGCGAAGGGGTGTTCCCCGTGGCCACGCCAGCGAGCGGTTACATCTGGGACCGGGCTCGCGAGGCCGGGGTCAGCTATCGCAGCTACGGCGAGTTCGTGCAGAACGCCTCGACGACCAACCAGCCGGCCACCACGCACTTGAAAGCGCTGCAAGGCCATTTCGATCCGTGGTTCATGAGTTTTGACATGGATTATCCGGATGATTTACGCGCGAACCGCTTCATCAGCGAACTGCACCGGTATGAGAGGGAGGGCGAGATGCCGCGCCTGCAGATTCTCCGCCTGCCAAACGATCATACGCACGGCGTGACGAGGGGCAAGTTGACCCCGACTGCCTACGTCGCCGAGAACGATGCTGCGCTTGGCAAAGTTGTCGAGGCCATCACCCGCTCGAAGTTCTGGGCGACAACGTCTATTTTCGTGGTTGAAGACGACGCGCAGAACGGGCCTGATCATGTGGACGCCCACCGGACCGAGGCGCTGGTCATCAGTCCGTATTCGCGCAAACGTGGAGTCGATTCCACCATGTATTCCACGTCGAGCATGTTGCGGACCATGGAACTGATCCTCGGTCTGCAGCCCATGACCCAGTTCGATGCTGCCGCTGCCCCGATGTTCAATTGCTTCTCGGCAGCGGTGGACACCACGCCGTTTTTGGCACTGCCCGCGAACGTCGATTTGAGGGCGACAAACTCGGTTGCGTCGTGGGGTTCCCACATCAAGTTTGATCTAGCCAGGGAGGATGCGGTTGACGATCTACTGTTTAATGAAGTGATCTGGCGTTCAGTGAAGGGCAGTGACCATCCGATGCCCGCCCCGAAGCGCGCCGGTTTTGTAATGGTGAAGGCGCGGCAGGACAAGGATTGAGCCTTCCGCCGTCCTTGTTGAGAGTGGAAAGTCCTCCTAGGCGGCCCGAAGGGGCGTTCTACTGCCAAAAGGATGTTCCGTGATTCCGTCGATAGTCCCGGTCGCAGTTTGCCGCTCATGATCGGCCGGCATCCCTTGTTCTTCGCCCCCGTCCCAACGGCTGGAGTGTCAACGCGAGCAATCGGGTCAGGTGATGCTTGTTCGCGTAGACAGGCATAATGTTGAGGTTTGTGCGTCCTCGTGCCAAGGCGACTTCCGGGTCCGTTCCGGACGTGTGATCTTGCACGGGATGGAATGGTTCCTGAGCCGGATTCAGAAGAGGGGTGGACAACCTCCATTTGGCAGCCGGCGGCGGATTTTTTGTGGGGTAGTGCTCGGATGCACGGCCTGACTTGTGTTTCATACCTGCGGCTGCTTAAATCCTTCCCCATGGCAACTGGAACTTTGGCTCTGCCGGGCATGTTATGCACCGCCTGGAGACATCCGGAGAGTATATCCCGGATCGGCCGCCGCCAGTGTTGCCAATGTCTGC
>CAIZGN010000401.1 GCA_903932505.1 Candidatus Hydrogenedentota bacterium | reverse complement strand
TGCTCTACGGGAACTTCATTGAACTGGGCTATGGCCGCCAAGTCGAGCCAATGTGGGGGGAACTCTTTTTCAACCGCAGCTTCGAGCACTTCGCGCCCTACCGCCCCATCAGCATTCAGTGGTGGGACCTGTGGCTCGATCCCAAGAATCCGTCGAAGGGCTATGAAAAGGATTGGCGCAAGTTCGACTGGTACCACTCGGGCTACGAACACAACGCTTGGTTTGCCGCACCCGGCGCGTTGCCCTCCTTCGAAATAAGCGAAGTATCCACCTTTGTGGTGGAGACCACGTCCCCGCTCCAAGTCGCGATTCATCCGCAACCCGGCGGTGTACACGGTCGGCAATGCATGCGGGTGGAAAATAAGGAGGCGCAACAGTGGGGCGGTCTTGCACAGGCCGGAAAGTACCTGCGAAAAGGCGAAGGGTACACGTTTCGCGGGCATCTGAGAAATATCCGGAACGCATCGAAGGTGGAAATCGCGCTTTATCCGGAAGGGAACTGGGAGCGACCGATTGTTTCCGCCCTTCTTTCCGACATCGGCGGGGAATTTCAACCCTGTGTCGCGCAATTAGCCAATCCGGCGTTCGAGGGGCGGGCCGTTTTCATGTTGCGCATTCCCCCGGACAGTGTCCTTGAAGCCGATGCCTTTTCGCTTGTGCCTGACTCCAATCTGCACGGTTGGCGTCGTGAAGCCATTGAAGTGTCTCGTCCTGTGCGGCCTTCCGTCATGCGCTTTCCCGGCGGCTGTTTTTCCAGCTTCTATGATTGGCGGGATGGCGTGGGTCCGCGCGATGCGCGTAAGCCCCAAGATTCTCCGTTCTGGGGCGGCGAAAATGCCAATGATGTCGGCACGGCGGAGTGCGCCATGCTCTGCAAGGAACTCGGCGCGCAGATGATGTTCTGCGTCAATGTTTTCCACCCGCTCAAGCAGGTTTTCGACTATCACCTCAGCGAAGTGGAGAAGGGCCCGCATGGCTATGACTTTCCGCAGTTCACGGATCTTGCGGCCGGTGCCCAACTTGCCGCGGATTGGGTCGCCTATTGCAACGCACCGGTCTCGCATCCCATGGGCAAGTTGCGGGCCGAACACGGCTATGCCGAGCCTTTTGGTGTGCGCTATTGGGAACTGGACAACGAGGTCTACCGCTGGTTCCAAGCGGATGAGTATGCCCGAGCGGCGGTGACCTACGCCCGGGCGATGAAAGCGGTGGATTCGAGCATCAAGGTCGGACTCATTTCTTACGGGCCGAAGTTCGCGGAGAATCTGGAAGCCATGCTGGACATCGCCGGGCGGGATATTGACTTTCTGGCCGACCGCTGTTACGGGGAGGGTTTTCAGGATGCCATTCTCGGGCGCTTGCGCACCTACAATGCGGCCCACAACACGAAAATTGAATACTGCAACACGGAGTGGCTCGCCTTTGAAGGGCACCCTGACGCGTATAACCGGCTCGAGATGCCGGTCACAACCCAGTCGTTTATCTTCAGCAAGTGGCGCTATGCAATGAACGTTATGCGCAATGCCATGATGTGGCAGCGCAAGGGCGGTGACATTCTTTTCGTCAACTTCAATAACTTCGCCAATACCCATGCGCAATGCGTGCTGGAAACTCCCAAAGAGGGCGCGTATCTGGCGGCCACCGGGCGGGCCTTCGAATTGCTCACGCAATCCCCGGTGGCCTGGCCGCTCAAGCTCGAGGGATACACCCCGCTCGACACGGCGGATGTGCAGGTGCAGGCCGCGTGGGATAGCCGCCGGGAGGCGCTGGTGCTGTATCTGTTCAACATGACGGCTACCCCCCAAGAGGCGGTCTTCAGCCTGGCACGCTTGGGTCGTGAATTCAAAACAGCGCAGACAACGGCCCTGTGGGCGGACAGTCTCCTGTCCATGAATACGCTCGCACAGCCCGATGCCATACACAAGGAGGAACAGCCCCCGCTTCCTCTGCAAAGCAAGACCGAGTTCCGCATGTCGGGGCGGCCCTTCGCCTTCACACAAACCATTCTGCGATAACGACGCAGACTCAACAGGAATATGAAAATGAATCAACATTACTTGCCCCTCCTCCTTATTGCGCTCGTGATTTGCGCCCCGCTGCGGGTGTGGGCGCATGGCGGCGAAATCGAACGCGCAGGAACCACGGCAAAAGAGGCTATACCCCCCGCATTGACCGGTTCCCAAGATTTCCTTAAGAGTCTGGCGCAATCTGGCAGGGGCCTTTTCCTCGATGAACAATGGGCCGAACTTGACCGGGCCATTCACCATCTGGATTCAGCCGAGCAGATTCGCAAGAACGCGGTTGCGGGTGCCACCGAAATCGATGCCGACTTCAACCGGTGGAAGGCGGAAGAATCGCTGTGCAAGGTGGTGAATGCCGTGCCCAACCTTGTGGTGCTGGACTACTCCAAAGGCAAGCCCGCCCACAATCCGGATTCTCCCGCGTTGGACGACCCCCAGAATGCGCTCATCCTGTTCAAGGTCATCACCGGTGAAGGCCCGACGCGCTTTGCCGTGTCCACGGTCGATCTCGTCGCGGAACGCTACAAGGAACACTTCACCGTGACGGTGGAACCGGCCGGAACCACCTACATCCTGCTTCACCTGGAACAGATACCCGCTGCCGGGTGCGTGGAACAGATCACCTTCGCCCGCCCCGGCGATACCTCCGCTTCCATGGTCCACGCCTTCACCGTGCCGCCTTTCCGGCAAGGCCAGCTGCGCATGGAATTCCTCGATGAGACCGGCAAATCCACTCCCGTGCTGCTGCGCATCACCGCGAAAAAAAGCGGGAAGGTCTGGGCCCCCGCCGGAGCGGCCGATCTGAGACCCATGATCAACGATGTCACCCGCCTCGATATTTACGGCCCGGAACGAGGCTATACCGTGCCCATCCCCGGCGCATTTTCGGGGCACTATTGGGTCATGCCGAAGGCCTTCGAAATGGCCTTGCCCCCGGGCGAGTGGGAGGCGCGCATCTGGCACGGCACCGAATATGAGCCGGTACTGGACACGTTTTCCATCAGCGAGAACACCTGGACGAAGAAAACGTACACGCTCAAGCGATGGGTAAAGATGGCCGACAAAGGCTGGTATTCGGGCGATGATCATGTGCATTCGCGCCTCATGAGCAGCGAGGATGCCGACCAACTCATGGCCTTTACCCGCGCCATGGATATCGGGGTCTCCAACATTCTCGAAATGGGCGACCACATGCGGACCTACTATGCCCAGCGCGGATTCGGGCCGGATTTCCAGGTGCAGGAGGACGGGCATTTCCTCGTACCGGGGCAGGAAGATCCCCGCTCGCTGCTCGGGCATAACATCGGATTGAACATCACCGGTCTGGCGCGCGATCTCGATCGCTACATGCTCATTGACTGGGTGGCGGATGAAGTACACAAGCAGGGCGGGCTTTTCGGACAAACCCACGTGGGCGAAAACGCCTGCAATGTGCACTACGGCATGGCGATGATGGCGCCCCGGGAAATCTATGACTTCTACAGCGTTCTCCAATGGCGTGTGGGCACCACGCTCTACTACGACTTCCTCGACCTCGGCTACAAGCTCACCGCCTCCGCAGGAAGCGACATGCCCTACGGCGGCATGCTCGGCGCGGTGCGCCTCTACGCCTACACCGGCAACGACGCCCCCTTCACACCCGCCCGCTGGTTCGATGCGGTGAAAAAGGGCCATACCTTCGCCACCAACGGCCCCATGCTCGAGTTCACCGTGGATAACGCCCTGCCCGGTGACGAAATCGCGCTGGACACCGACCGACCCTTGACCCTTAAGGCCCGCGCCTACGGCCTTCCCGGAGAATCCGCCCCCGCCAACCTCGAAATCGTGCAGTTGAGCAAGGTCATCCAAAACGTGAAATCGGCGGACACCCAAACCCCCGAACTGTCCGTCGAAATGACAATCCCGGCGGGTAAAGGATTCTGGATTGCCGCCCGTGCGAACGGACACAACGGCTCCCAGTCGCACACCACCCCCATCTATGTCACCAGAAACGGATTCCGCCATTGGAATCCCGAGCGGGCCACCGGCGTCATCGAAGCGCAAATGAAAGTGCTCGACAAAATCGAAGAAGAAATCCAAGCCTCGGAAAAGATGGCCCAAGGCGGAACCATGCACCCGGCCGACTACTGGAACCGCCGCATCGTCGACCAGGCGAAGGCCATCCGAGAAAGACTCACCACCGCCAGAAATATTTACCAATCGCTTTTGAGCGCACTGCAAGAGGAACAAAAGCAACGCTAGGCCAATCCCTTCCATTCGGGAATGCTGCGGTGCGCATGCGTCCATCGGACGTCCCTGTGCGTATTCGTTCATGGTAAGTTCCTCCTTGGCCAAGTCGGCCATGCTTCGGTCTGACACTGACACCCCCTAAAGGGGGGGGGTGTCAGACCGTCAGACCGTGCATGGCAGGGTCTGACACCCCTAGTGTCAGACCGGTGTCAGACCTGTCAGACCATC
>CAIZGN010000400.1 GCA_903932505.1 Candidatus Hydrogenedentota bacterium | reverse complement strand
GGTGTGGTCTCAATGTACACCCGGCGTCAAGTGGCTGGGAGGATGCGCAGAATAACTCTGCAACAAATGCGCCAAATAACTCTGCAGGTGACACTCAAAATATGTCTCAAAATGCCATTATCACATCGTCTTAAGGATTTAGGGAAGGTCAGCGCACGTCAGTTGCATCTGATTACGTTTACTTTACCTTTTCGAGGGGTTATGCAAAAATCCCCAATGATCAGGCATCTGGACAGTGGTATAGCAATCTCACCAGATTTGTGAAGACCGCCAACGGCTTGATGGCTTCCTGAAGCCTTGCCCGTGAAAGTTGCCGTCAAGGTCTTCACAATCCAAGTAGGATTGCTATAGCTATGATAGTGTCATTTGTACAGACCTTGTTGTGCTACAATTGGATCACTTTTCTCTTACGCCTTGCTATTATAGAATGGGTATGCGCTTATGACCCCATCTCCAGCAGCATCCTTCGAGCAAATCGTTAGCGCGCTGAAACGGTCGCCGCTGTTTCATCTCTCCCTTGCCTCCAAAGAGTTGTTCCATAGTAATTTCTTGGCGTGGTTGTGCGAGAGTTATCCCGATCAGGCAGGCCGTATCTTCGCCACTTTTCTTAAACATGCGCCACTGACCTATGGTCAACTCAACGTCTATCGCGAGCGACATAATATCGATTTGTCGCTAGAATATTCAGGCGGGGAAGTATTAATTATTGAGAATAAGGTCAAGAGTCTACCCGCATTAGCACAACTAGAAGAGTATGCGGCTGCGACGCCAAATAAAGCGCAGACCAGCTTTCTCTTGTTGAGTCTGACCCGTCCTACATTCCTGCCATTTCCCGGAACGACGATACGCCTGTCCAATGGTGTGGAATGGCACTATCTCAGTTATCATGATCTTGCAGACAAGCTCCACGCCATCCTTCCGGACATTACTGCTATCACCAGCTATCACGGTCAACTCCTCCGTGATTATATCGACTTTATCACGCATCTCGACGCCCTCCAGAACCATTTCAGTATTGATTGGGATGACGAGCATGGCGACTTCTTTCACGCCCAGAAGGAAATCCAACACCTTGCGTCCATCCGTCTTCACGACGTGATTGATAAGATGCGTTATGCCCAGCTCGCCCAGCGTGTGCGCGATGTCATGCAGAAGAACGGCTTCACCTTCATTTACAACGACTTCTGGAATGCGCAACCAGGGCAGGTGTTGGTCGACTCTGGCATGACTCGTGGCGTAGGGCTATTTGATCTCAAATACTTTCTGATGAATAAGGATCGCTTTGGCCAGCCGGTGATCTTGGGTGTACAAGTCCAAGGAGATCATTTCCGACTTGTCCTTGAGGTATGGGAGCGCAGCAAAGCGCCCAAGATTGCTGCTGCACTATGGATGCCGGCGGAAGGGAACCAGGTTTGGTTCAATTTTGGATTGCTCCGCAACGGGTCACAAGAATACCCACAGAAACGTCCATTCAACCAATATAACGGCGTGTTCCTCTATCGCTCGAAGCGATTAGGAAGCATTGCACCTCAACACCTGGTCGATACCATTGTGGCCTACGCGAATATAATCAGAACGAATGCGCCGTTAATCTGCCAACAAATCGAAATCGTTCCGTGAAATGTCGTCTCTCGCTCACGGCGCAGGTGTGGGTGTTGGGGTGCCAGTTGCCTGCCACGAGTACACCGGCGGGCACTGGCGCGTGGCGAAGTCGAAGGCCAGCGGTGTCGGCACCTGGAAGCGGGCGACCTCCTCCGGCGTAAGCCCCCGGCCCACCCGGCACGCCGCCGCCCGACGCAAATCTTCGATGCGGACGAGGTACTGCCGCGCTGTGGACATACCCGAAGTGAGGATGCGGGAGCCATCGGGGCTGAACACCGCGCTGGTGATCAGGCCGCTGAACGTGGCGAGGGGCTGCCCGCTGGCGTCCCACAGCCGCGCCGTGCCATCACCCGATGCGGTAAGGATGCGCTGGCCGTCGGGGCTGAACACCGCACTCTTGACCGGGGCCGGGTCGCCGCCGAGGGTGGCGAGCGATTGCCCGCTGGCGTCCCACAGCCGCACTGTGTTGTTGTATGAGCCAGTGAGGATGCGCTGGCCGTCGGGGCTGAACACCGCACTCTTGACCGGGGCCGTGTTGCCGCCGAGGGTGGCGAGCGGCTGCCCGCTGGCGTCCCACAGCCGCGCCGTCTTATCATCTGAGGCGGTAAGGATGCGCTGGCCGTCGGGGCTGAACACTGCACTCTTAATCGCTCCCCCGTGGCCTTTGAGGGTGGAGAGGGGCTGCCCGTTGGTGCCTGCGTTGAGTATCGCCGAAACGGCCCACAGCCGTGCTGTGCCATCATTGGACGCAGTGATGATGCGCTGGCCGTCCGGGCTGAACACCGCGATCCGGTCTGTGAGGGTGGCGAGGGGCTGCCCGCTGGCGTCCCACAGCCGCACCCAGAGGCCATCAAAGTTTGGGGGGGTGGTGAGGATGTGCTGGCCGTCGGGGCTGAACACTGCGCGATAGGCCATGCCCAGGTCGCCGCCGAGGGTGGCGAGCGGCTGCCCGCTGGCGTCCCACAGCCGCGCCGTGCCATCATTTGAGGCGGTAAGGATGCGCTGGCCGTCGGGGCTGAACACCGCACTCTTGACCGGGGCCGTGTGGCCGCTGAGCGTGGCGAGCGGCTGCCCACTGGCATCCCACAGCCGCACCGTGCCATCACCCGATGTGGTGAGGATGCGCTGGCCGTCGGGGCTGAACACCGCACTCTTGACCGGGG
>CAIZGN010000399.1 GCA_903932505.1 Candidatus Hydrogenedentota bacterium | reverse complement strand
CCCATTATCCGAGTCGCTCGCCCTGACATCAAGCCGGGGGTCTCGTTGGTGTGGGTTGACACGATGTGGCAAAACCGATAGGCTGTTTTGCAGGGGATAGCAACCGGCGGCTTTGCCGCCACGGGAGTCTACCGGCACATGGACACGAGTTTGGAGCTGCCTGCGGCCGCAGACCTGCCGCCGATTGATCCCCGCAACGAGCCGAACCGGTATTACTATTGGCCGGTGGTGGGCTGGTTCTATCGCAAGCGGCTTCGGATGGTGCTGGAGCGATTGCCAGAAACCCGGTGCGGACGGATGCTTGAAGTGGCCTATGGTAGCGGTATTTTTCTGCCCAGCCTGCGGCTTCGCTGCGAGTCATTGTACGGTGTGGATCTTCATCTTCATGCCGCCACGGTGAGGTCGCGCCTCTCACGACTGGGGGTTCAGGCACAGGTTCTGCCCGCCAGCGTGTTCGCGCTGCCGTACAAGGACGAGACCTTCGACGCGGTGGTGAACGTGAGCATGCTCGAACACTTTGAGGATCCGGTTCCCGCGATTGATGCGATGTTGCGTGTGCTAAAGCCGGGCGGGGTTCTGGTGTTGGGTTTTCCGTGCCGCAATCTTTGGATGGACGCCTTCTTTCGCCTGCTTGGCTATGAGCCAGAGGCCATTCACCCATCGTCCCACCGCGACATCCTGGCTGCGATTCAGCAGTTGGGGTTTACGCCGGAATGCCACACGCTGCCGGGGCTTGTCCCCTTGGATTTTGGGTTGTATTGCGTGTGCGCGATAATTCGGTAGCACTTTGAGTTATTGCGGTATTGTTGCGTTGACTTGCGGGTGTGCTACACTTGAGTTCGTAGTGTGGACGAAATGCAAGGGAATTTTTCACGCCATGGGAAATCAGGCTATGAGTATTCGTTATTTTTCTTGGGTTCTTTTGTTGTTGGCCGGTGTCGTTACCTTTTCCGGCTGTGAACTGGTGCCCCCGCCCACGGGCAACACATCCGATGGGTCGAAGGCTTCAAGCGCACCGGGAAATCCGGAGAATGCGGGGTCCGAACTGACGAAGTTCATGGAAATTGCGCAACGATCCATCAAGGAGTGGGACGTTCCGACGGCATCGCTTCTGGCTACGCAGATGGCGCGGAGTGGCCCCAAGGGCGCGGATCCTCTGTTGGATCAGCTGGCTAACCCAGCGACCAAGAGTGAAGTTAAAGTATTGATCACCATGGTGATGGTACCGCTGGTGAGCCCGGAAATGGTTCCGCGCCTCGTTGCGATGACGCAACCGGGGCAGAATGAAGATACGCGAGGTTGTGCCACGCAGTTGCTTGGTATGGTGACTATCCCGGATGCGGTCAAGCGAACCCGGGAATTGCTTCATGATCCGGATTTGCGAGTTCAATTCGCTGCGGTTTATTGCCTTATGCGCGACAACGATGATGAGGCGATTAACTTGGCCGTTGAACTGTGGAAACGTCCGGAACTTAATCTCAACCAACGTGTTTCTCTGGTTCAGGTGGTTCCAGTGGCCAGGGCGGCCGCGATGACGCCCATCTGCAGGGAGGCTGCGGTCGACTTGAAAATGGACGCTAATACCCGGGTTCATGCCATGGAAGTATTGGTGAAGGCCGGAAGCGAGGATGCCATTGCGACGCTTAAGCAGTGCGCAGAGAATGATCCTGAGCCTCGGATCCGTGAATACGTCAAGGCCGGTTTGGCTTCGCTCGCTGTGAAGAAACCGGATGCTGCGCCTGCAGTTCCGGCAGAAACTGCTGCCCCGGCCGAGCCTGCCGCGCCTTCGGCACCGGCTGCATCGGCTGAACCTGCTCCGCCATCCGCGTAGGCAGCAGTCGGGAGAACCGGCCATGAATACCCGGGTGTCCGTGGCGATGATCGTGCGCAATGAGGTGCGCGATCTTCCTGATTGCCTCGACAGCCTTCGTCCCCTTGGGTGGGAGGTTTGCGTGGTGGACACGGGATCCGAGGACGGCACGGAGAAACTGGCGCGTGAGCGGGGTTGTGTGGTGGGGCATTTTCCTTGGTGCGATGACTTTTCTGCCGCCCGCAATGCCTCGCTCGATCTTTGCCGGGGGGCATGGGTTTTCGTGATGGATGCCGATGAGCGGATCGATGTCGCGGATGTGCCCAGGCTGCTCGAACTCCCGGAGCGCGGGCCGCATTATTGGTATTCCTTCATCACGCGCAATTATACGGACGATACCTTCCTTTCAGACTTTGTCGCGTGTGCGCCGGACGATCCGAATGCGAAGGGGTATGCGGGTTGGTATCCAAGCGTCAAGGTGCGACTCCTCCCCAACGCCCCGGAGAACCGCTTTGTGGGGCGGGTGCATGAACTGATTCGCAGCCATCGCCCGGAGGTGGATGCCGAGGTGCTACCCAGCGGTGTGCCCATCCACCACTACCCGTTGGGAAAGACACCGGAGGCCATTGAGGCCAAGCGCAGACTTTATCTTGAACTGGGTCGTCAGAAAACGGAGGAGATGCCGGATTGCGCACCAGCCTGGGCCGAACTTGCGGTTCAGCATGGTGAACTCGGCGAGTATGCTCGGGCTGCGGCGGCGTATCAGCGCGCGCTGCGACTTGAACCGGCGAACGGATTGTGGCTGCGCGAGCTGGGCGGCATGCTGTTGATGTTGGGCCAAACCCGTGAGGCGGAAACGGCCCTGAATCTGGCGGCCAAACTCTCGCCGGATGATGTCGTCATCGTTCGCAATCTGGGTGTGCTGCATTCTCGGGGCGGTGACTGGGAACGGGCACTGGCCTGCTTTGAGCAGGCGCTTTCGATTGAGCCCGAACACCGGTGCCTGCGTCTGGATGCGGCGGTTGCGCTGGAAGCGTTGGGGCGGCACGTGGAGGCGCAGGGTTATCGCGAGCGGGTGTAGGCGTTCTGCCGGGAGGAGCCCGGCGTGCTCCTCCCGGCGAAACAATAACTACCTGTGCAAACCGACTCTTGGCAGGACCAGATGATCCAGCCAGTTGATGAATTCGCGTTGGCGGATTTCGGCGTTCAGGACATCGTCGCCAATACCCAACTGCCAGCGCAGGTCGGTGCGGCCTGGTTCGGCGTGCAAGGCCTCAAGACGATCCACATAGGCCAGCAGGTCTTCGTGACCGAGAAACAGGCCCTGTTTGACGAGGCGTGGTTCGCGGGCGATGATGAGCCGGGCCAGTTCGTGCAAGTCATATTCCGGGTGATACTGCACGCCCCAGAATTCGCCTTCCAGATGTCGCACGGCGGCCGCCTGTACGGGGCTCCATGCGTTTCCGGCGAGGCGGGGTGTATTGTGGGGCAGGCTCGTGATGTAGTCGTCGTGACTGACGAAATGCGAGAAGACTTCGGGCTTGCCTTCAAACATCGGATGGGTACGGCCCTCGGGTTGAACGAGGATATCGCGCACGATGCCCATTTCCCGGCCTTTGGGATGCACTTCGACCCGGCCACCCGCCGCATAGACGGCCACCTGAATGCCCCAGCAACTGCCGAATCCGGGGGTTCCAACCGCGTAGGCGCGTTTTGCCACGTCAAGCTGGGAATGCACCCGAGGGTCATCGTGATAAACGGTGAGGTTGCAGCCGGGCCACAGAATGCCGGCGTAGTTGTGCAGGTCGGCATCGGTGGGGGCGTCCCCCGGCGCGTCACTGGATAGCCACACATCGCATTCGGCATCGGGTAGATAGGTTTGCAACATGTCTCGGTAGAGCACCCAGGCCAGGCGCATGCCCACTTCGTCGAACTGTTCACGGCTTTCCTTGGGGTAGCCGTCCAGGATTAGGAAGCGCGGTGTATTGGACATATGGATGATTCCTTTCTATTCTGGAAACTTGGGGTGAGTCCTTGATTCGTGTTTATCGTTTTTATCGAAATCACACTAATATCATTATTATTCCATGGATTCTACGACCGCGAGGAAGTCGCTGTAATCCCTGCAGATGGCGTCGGCTTGGGTGTTATCGCTTCCGCGATCCTTTACCACGGTCAACAGGATGGCTCTGGCACCGACGGCATGCGGTCCGGCGATGTCGTTGTGTTCGCGGTCGCCCACATGCACGATATCCTCGACTGCACAGCCGAGTTGCTCTGCGGCGGCGTGGAAGACGCCGGGATGTGGCTTTGAATATCCGGCTTCATCGGAAAAGACGAAAGAGTCGAACAAATCGAGTAAGCCCTCTCCACGCAACAGTTCGCGCAGGCAGCGTCCGGGACTCACGATCGCATCGGAGACAATCCCCAGCTTATAGCGGCCTTTGAGTGCGCGCAGTGCTTCGTGGACCCCCGGCGCGGGGTTGGGGCGATAATCGAGTTCCATGTTTTCGTGCAGGCGGACGAGTTCAGCGAAGGCTTCGGGGGGCAGTTCGCGCTTGAGCCCGGTGAGAATCACATTGAGTCGTTCACCGATGGTCCATGTGAAATGCTGGTCGTGCCAGACCTTGTTGAAGGCGGCATCGCCCACGTCATAGGCCAGTTCTACGATTTCGCGGGGAATGGGAGCCTCCCGATTGAGAAACTGGTGAAGCAAATCTCTCCGGGCAACCCGTTTGGAGGGAAGGCCTGCGGCTGCACGCTTGGGCTCGTCGGAATCATCGTGGACAATGGTGTCCCAAAGGTCAAATGTAATGGCTTTGATGGGTCGCTTCGTCATTGGATCGTCTCGCTTTCTCGGGTGGAGGATTATCAATCGTGAAGAGAGCCTGGACGCGAAACGGTGTGTGTGTCGGCGTTTTTGGCTCTTTTTTTGATTCCTGTTATCGTGTTGAATCTTTGTATGATATTGGTGCAATTTGACTTAAGTCAAATTTAGGGATTCCTGTTTTTATTGTTATGCCTTGTTTTTGCTGTTTATTCATGTGTGGATCGTCGGGTTTTTGGGTTAAAAAAAGCCGGGTTTTGTCGCAAAAATGGATGAATTCGGAAGTATGTGGATCGGTTTCATAGTCGTCATGTTAGTTACTCCCTTCACCCTATTGCACTGGCGTTTGCGCTTGGGCAATTTGGGGGGTGGTGTGTTTTTTACCACTTTAGTGCGAGCATCATGCAATTGAGTCCGCTGCCGATGCCTAGAAAGGCGGTGAGGTCTCCTGGTTGGAGGAAGCGGCGCTCGTCGGCGAGTGCTGCGGTGATGGGGAGGGCGACGGTGCCGGTATTGCCCAAGAAGGGGAAGGTTGAAAAATCTTTATCTTTTGGGACGCCGATAGTGCGGAGGATGGTGTCGCGGTTGGTATTGCCGACCTGATGGCAGATGACTTTGGCAATGTTCTCCACGCGCCAGTCTTGTTCGATGAGGAAGGCGTCCCATGTTCGCTTGCCCAGGGCCACGCCGTGGCGGAGTACGTTGCCTGCGTCGGTGGCGGCGAACATGCGGAGCATGCCCGGTTCTGCCAGCGTGAGGCCCCAACGGCAGAGTTCGTGATGTTCGGGTGCGCTTTGGACGGTTGCTCCGAGAAGTTGGCGGCGTCCGAGCGGTGTGCCGAAGGAGCCGTCGGTGAGCAGCACGGCCACGGCTCCGGAGCCCCCGGTGAGTGTGGCCAGTGCCTCGGCGTAGTGTTCGATGCGGGGGTCGGCATTGAGTCGAGTGATGGTTTCCTCGACAATTTCCCGGGCGGTTTCGCAGGAGACGACGAGACCGGCGCGTATCTGGCCGAGTTCGATTCGGTTTGCAATGTCGAGGATTCCATTGAGTACGCCGAGACATGCGTTGCTGATGTCGAAGACTTCGGCGGCGGGGTGTACGCCGAGTTCGCCTGCGACCCGGCAGGCGGTGGCGGGTTCGAAGAGTTCGCGGCAGACCCCGGCATAGATGACGGTTTGCACGTCTTGGGGTCGCACGGCACAGTTTGCGAAGGCCTTGCGGGCGGCGGCGATGGCTCCATCGGACAATCGGTAGCCAGCGGGCCACCAGCGGCGTTCGGCGATGCCGGTCATGGATTCGAGCTGTCCGAAGGGTATGTGGAGGTTGTCGTGCACGGTGGCGATGCGCTCTTCGAGCTCATCGGAGGTCACGACGACAGGGGCGAGTTCGTAGCCCATGGCCTCGATATGTACGCGTGCGTATTTCATGTTAGAGCGAGGCCTTGGCGGTCACGGGGTGGTCAAAACCGGCCCACTTGGACAGTTGTTGTTCGAACTTGGGTCGAATGGGGAAACCTTCGGTGAACATGCCGCGCAGATGGCTCATCTCGGTTTCGAACTGGCCGAGGCTCCGGTAGAAACATTGGAGTCGGTAGGCGTCTTGCATGGCGACGGTCTCCCCCTTGGGTACGGGGGTGGGACTCTCCGGGGCGGTGGCGATTTCCGTGCTTCCGGCTTGGGCACCCCAGCGGAGTTCGGGGGGGTGGTTGGGATCGAAGGAGAGGTCATACAGCCGGGACTCGACGTCCAGCAGGGAAAGGGTCACGGCATCCCCTTTGGAATTGGTGTAGGTCATTGAGCGGTTGGCAAAGAGGCGGTTTTTCGAGTCCAGCAGCAGTTTCGCGAGACCTTCTTGGGTGGTGATGCCCAAGCGTTTGAAGCCTGGGAAGGCGACTGATTTTGGGTTGGCCTCATACATGCGGATGGCAAAATCGCACCAGTCGGCGAGATAGAAGTACTTGTTGCGCAGGTCGATGTCGGAATAGGCCGTGCTCCACTGTCCCCAGCGGCTCTGGGCGTTGAAGATGTTTTCTTGCGTCTGTTTTTCGGGATAGACCACGGGGCCGTTGTCATGGACTTCCTTCCAGGCCGCTTGGACAACGGCTTCACGCATGCGGAAGGCCTCCATGAGTTCGGTGGCATATTGCGCCATGAAACGGATGGGATAAATCGTTTTCACGGACATCAGGCGGAGGCGGATATAGTCATGCAGGCTCTGGACGCGCACCCCGTTGGTTTCGATGTAGTGCTGTTGCAGGATATCCTTGACGCGTTCGTATTGTTCGGTCGAAAAACCAAATTCCTTCATTTCCTCGTTTGTGCGCCGACGCACGGCGGTCACCTTGCCACTGGCGTCGACTTCCGCCACGGGGAAACGCAGCACACGCAGACCGCGATAGCAGCCATCCCATTCGCTTTTCGGGTTGGTGCCCGGCGCGGTGATGCCGTAGATGGCATTCATGCCGTTGTAGGTGAAGATGTCGCGTGTGGTGACGGTGCTTGCATCGAGAAAGCGAATTTCTCCGTACTCGGTAACCTTGGCGACCAGCAGCGCGTGACCATTGACGTAACCCACGCAACCCGGCAGCAGCGCCTCTCGCGTGATGGAAACTGGCAGTGTGTCGGATTGGTCGCAGTTGCGGCCGTATAGATTGACCCGGAAATTTCCGGTGGAAAATCCGGGAATGGCTTGGTCGAAATATTCTTCGATGGAGGCCGCAGTGAACGAATTGACGCCGCCTGCCGGGTAGTTAGACCCTGCTAGACGGATATCCCCGCCGCCTGAGGCCACGGAGGCGGTCATCCACGGCAAGGCGCGGCGGCAGGCATAATAGGCGGGCATGAAGGCGGTGAACTTCCCGCAGTCGATGATGGAATGCACCATGTGGAGGGTGCTGGCGGGCAATTGTGGATTGCCGCCTTCTCCGAGGAAATCCGGTTGTTCCAGAAGGTTCATTTCCGGGTCGGTCATCATGCGTTCGATTTTCGCGGCTCGCTGTTCAGCGGAGCCCCCGGTTTTCATTTCGAAAAGATGCTCTACCCACCGGGCGTAATGCTGTAACTCGGCGGCGTTCCACTGCCGGTGGATAGGCCAAGCACCTTTTTCTGATTGCAGGGTGGGCGGATTGGGATCGCCCATTGCGCTGAGGGATACAAGCCCCAACGCACACCAAGCCAAATATCGGGCCACTTTATAACGAACAAAAAACATGCGCCATCCTTAATATTCGGTGATGCCTGCAAAGCGGAGCCACCCTTCGACACGCATAATGCGACCCACTGTCACTGCATTCCCGTGGCGTCAAGGTAGCATCCCGGCGGGCACTTTTTCCAGCGGGGGGGGATGTCTGAGGGGAATGAAAAGGGGACTGACCACAGCGGAGGCTATTTTGTCATTGCTGCGCCCACCCGCATCTGGTACTATGACAGGCGTCGCTATCATGCACATCACAAGCCCTTTGGCTGGGCCGTTGCGCCTGTGCAGACGGGGAGTGCGCCAAGGGTTACGGTGGCGGCATAATGCGATGCACCGGAGTTCGCGTTCATCCAAGCTGAATCAGGGCGTTGGAAGCGTATGGGAACCGTGGTGCGGAAGCGGTCGGAGACGTAGGAGCAAAGGTTATTATTATGGGAGGACATCAAAATGTTGCGTGTTGATCGTGAGGGTAAAGCGCTCAAGCGCCTTAAGCAGCATTCTTTGCCAGAGGCGGGCTGGAAGGAGCGTGAAGATCTCCAGCAGATGATACGCAACAGCCCGGAAGCGTTCTTCGCTGAAATGAATGAACAACTGCTGCTCTTGGGGGAAGAAGTACGTCCCACTGATTTTGTGGACGACCGAATAGACCTTCTGGCTCTCGACCCAACGGGCGCATCCGTTATCATTGAGCTCAAGCGCGGCAACAACAAGTACCAGTTGCTACAGGCTCTTTCTTATGCGGCCATGGTCTCCAAGTGGGATGGAAAGCGCCTTCTGGATGAACGCCATTTATTGACTTGTCACGCTCCAGGAGAAGTCGAGTCGGAGATCGAGGAGTTTCTTCAGGAGGATTTGGAGCAGCTTAACAGCAGTCAACGCATTATTCTAATCGCTGAGGATTTTGATTATGAGGTGCTAGTCGTTTCTGAATGGCTTAGCGATGCATACGAAGTCGACGTGCGTTGCTATCGCCTCAATATCTCCCTTGAGGACGAGAGCGAGTACTTGAGCTGCACGTGCATTTTCCCTCCGCCGGAGCTTGCCGAACATGCGATTCGGCGCAGAAAACAACAGATTCTTTCATCAAAATGGAATAACTGGAATGATGCGTTGGGTAGCATTGAGAACATCGCTATTGCCGATTTTGTCCGGAAAGAGCTAGAGACGGGGCGTGAGAACAACATTGGAAAACGCGAGGTGTTCTATCGCATTGACGGCAAGCGCCGTTATCATGTGTCCGCACACCAGAAAGTGGCCTATGTGTGGCAAAACGGGCGGTTTGAAGGAGACGAAAACTTCTGGCAGTCAAGAATCGGTGAGCACATAAAAGTGGGACCGGTGAAGAGTGCCAGCTGCCTTCGTTTTTTCTTGTCGAGCGTCAGTGATTTTGAAAATTTTCTGACAGCATTCAACGGTGATCTGGAGGCGGCGCATTGGCTTGAAACCGATGTTTTGCCCGGTTCCAATGACGAAAATGAGTTGGAGGGTTAGGCCGGATTCTTGTGAAATCAGTATGAGTCAGCAAGTAAACCAGCGAACAGGGAGCGCATAAGAGGAAAGAGGATGTTCAAACTGAGGTTTCTGGCGCGGAAAATACCACACTACGCCCATCGATATGAATATGCGGCTGGAGACGATTTTGTTGAGATGGTCGCATCGGTAGGGGGTCGGGGTCATTTGACGAAGGCTGATTTGCGACGGGTCTGCAAGTGGAAGGCCCCTAGAAGCGCCGGGAACATGGAGCGCAATTCAGATGCGTATGTCGAGGAGATTACCCTATTTGCGTTCTCGGCCAGAGATGAGAGGGCCCGTATCGAAGCCCTTACCCTGCTGGATGGTGTCTCATGGCCCACTGCATCGGTGATATTGCACCTTTGCCACGCTGAACCGTACCCGATCGTTGATTATAGGGCGTTGTGGTCTGTTGGGGCGGCGGTTCCGGCCCTGTATAACTTTGATTTCTGGTGGCCTTATGTGGAGTTCTGTCGGGCACTGGCCAAGCGGTACGGTGTGGACATGCGGACTCTGGACCGTGCTTTGTGGCAGTATTCCAAAGAGTACCAAGAGAAAATGGGAACTTTGTGAAAATCTCTGGGTGAATTGTGTCGTTAGAAAAAGGCCTGATTTTAGTGGCTAACAAGCTCGAATATAAGTAAAATATATAAAAACTTGGCTAGATTTTTCTGTTTTGGAAGGAGGTTCAAAGGGATGAAGCACTATCAAAAGCAAATGAGCATGTGGGGTGCCCTCACGTTTTTTATTCTTGGCGTACTGGAAATGTGCGCAGGGTGCTCTTACCTCACCAAGGAAGGCCAACTAAGGCGGGCAGCAGAAAACGGCGATGCTGCCGCACAATTCGAGTTGGCAACCAGTTATTGGGAAGGGGAAAAAATCGAGACGAATCTCGAAGGGGCAATCGAGTGGATTCGGTTGGCTGCCGAGTCCAACTATTTGGCGGCGCAAAAGAAATTAGCCGAACTGTATGTAACAGGGACCAACGTGCCCAAGAATGATGGTGAAGCCAATATTTGGATGCGAAAAGCTGCTGACCAAGGCGATTTGGAATCACAAGCAAAACTGGGGATTCGAGCACTCGACGGAATCGGCATGACCCGGGACACTGCCGAAGCATTCATGCGACTTAAGGCAGCAGCGGATTCAGGCGTACTGGATGCCATGGTGCGACTTGGTGACTGCTATAGATTCGCGGACGGAACCCCAAGAAATCCCGAAGAAGCGGTCAAGGTCTATAAAGCCGCGATGGACAAGGGAAATTTGGATGGAATGGTGCGCTTGGGAAGGTGTCTCCAGTCCGGGGATGGCTTAACCAGAAACCCTGAGGAAGCCTTCAAAATGTTTAAGGAGGCCATGGCAAAGGGGAATTTGGATGCGATGGTTAGCCTAGGCGGCTGCTATGTTGCGGGGGATGGTGTCCCTAGAAACCCAGAGGAAGCAGCTAAGTTATATAGGGAAGCGATGGACAAGGGGAACTTGGGGGGTATGGTGCAGATGGGAGGGTGTTTCCGTAGCGGAGATGGCGTGACGAGAAATCCTGAGGAAGCCGTCAAACTGTATAAAGCGGCGATAGAGATGGGGAGTGTGGATGCAATGGTTGGCCTAGGTCGCTGCCTCCTAAGAGGGGACGGCGTCCTCAGAAACCCTGAGGAAGCGATCAAACTATACAAGTCGGCCATGCAAAAAGGGAGTTTGGATGCAATGGTTTTCCTTGGGAAGTGCTACCAAGACGGGTTGGGAATATTGGAAAATCCAGAGGAAGCTTTTAAGCTATTCAAGTCCGCAATTGAAAAAGGTAGTGTGACTGCGCTAAATAGCTTGGGAGTCTACTATCTGGATAGGATTGGAGTTCTGGGAAATAATTCAGAGTCTGTTGCCCTATTCACAGAAGCCATCCGACGGGGTAACTTAGATGCAATAGTTGGTCTTGGCCGTTGCTACCAGTGGGGCACTGGCGTAGAGTTCAATCAGGAGAAAGCTGTTGAACTTTTCAATTGTGCTGCTGAAAAGGGAAGCTTAGACGCTACTGTAGAATTGGGGAGTTGCTATGAATACGGATTTGGGGTTGAGAAAAACAGGCAAGAGGCGCAGAAATTATATAAATACGCTCTAGAAAAAGGGTGTTCGGAGGCAATATCCTTACTTGCGCACGTATACGCAAATGGGACTGGAATTGAAAAAAATATAGACGAGGCGATTCGGCTATACCGTTTGGCGATCGAAAGTGGTAGCCAGGGAGCGATATTGTCGCTGGCTCGAATTTACAAAGATGGGGACGGAGTGGAGAAAAATCCAGAGGAAGCTGTGAGGCTTTATAAGGTGGGCGTTGAGAAGGAGATGATTCCAGCAATGCTTCATTTGGGTCATCTGTATAGATTGGGGGATGGGGTTGAAAAGGATGCGAAAGAAGCTGTCCGGCTCTATCAGGTAGCAGAAGAGAAGGGGTGTATCGGAGCATACATGTGGTTAGGTACTTGTTATGCTTTGGGAGAAGGAGTTGAAAAAGATATTAATGAGGCGGAACAATATTACAAGAAGCTCTTTACTGGTGACGGATTAGCTCAGTATGCAGCAACTCATTATGAGAATTCTAATGTTTATCAGCTTGGAGGGACAGAATGCATACTCCCTTCGGGAGCAATCGAGGTATTTCGCAGGGTGGTTGAGGGGCTAGATGCACAGATTCTTTTTGAAGTTGCCGAATTCTTTAGCGATGGTCTAGTGGTAAAGAAGTCAGATACTGACAAGATTAAGTTCTATAGATTGTCCGCAGACAAGGGAAACGCATCGGCCATATACAATCTTGGAAGATGCTACTTTTTGGGGGAGGGTATTGAAAAAAACCTACGAGAGACGTGCAAGTATTTCCGCATGGCTGCAGATGCAGGAAATACCAAGGCTATGCTCTGGTTGGGGTTCTATTATGAAAGTGACGTTCATGACAAAAACTTACAAGAGCAAGCAAAGTATTTTCGAATGGCTGCCGATAATGGTGAGCGAAAAGCTTACTACAGTCTCGCCTGTTGTTATATATTTGGCAATGGGATTCTGAAGGACGAAATAGAAGGTGTCAAATGGCTCAAACTTGGTGCAGAATCAGGAGATTCACGGGCGCAATGGTGTCTTGCGGGGCACTATGTTCATGGTATAGGAACGCCAGTTGATTATTTATCTGCCTACAAGTGGTATAACCTTGCTGCGCAGGAACTCCCAGGAGCAGGGAAACAAAGAGACATTCTAGGAAACTCAATGAGTAAGGAACAGATAGCAGAAGCACAAAAATTATCTCGCGATTGGAAACCCACTGAAGAAAGTACTACCAATGCGCCGGAGTCTAACAACAAGAACAATACTGTTCCTCCGCCCGAATCGAAAACCGTTGTGACTGGGACGGGATTTTTCGTTTGCAAAGATGGAACCCTAGTCACCAATAGTCATGTTGTATCGAGGGGCACTTCCTACACTATAAGATTTCGCGACAAAACGCTATCTGCGAAATTACTAAAAATGGATTCGGTGAATGATTTGGCCCTTCTTAAGATAGAAGACAAACCGGATGAATCAGGTGAAGGTAACAAAAATTCTCCTGTTTTTCCCGCTCTTCCTCTGTCGGACTCCACGGAAATCAAGTTAGGGGATTCTGTTTTTACTGTTGGGTTTCCAAATATAGATTTTCAAGGCGTAGAGGTAAAGCTGACCAAAGGCGATATTAATGGAATATCAGGACTCGGGGATGACCCTAGGCTATTCCAGACCAGCGTGCAAATTCAACCAGGAAATTCTGGTGGACCGCTTATCGATCAGAAAGGGAATGTTGTTGGAGTCATGACAGCTAAACTGGATGACCTTGTTTCGGTCAAACTGACCGGCCAAGTTCCCCAGAACGTCAATTATGCCGTGAAGAGTTCTTATGTTAAAGTGCTCGCACAAACTCTTCCCGGAATGACTGACTGTTTATCTCTGGTGCGACAAGACCTACCAAAGGATTTTGACCAAATTTCAAAGGAAGCCCAAGACGCTGTAGTCCTCATCATTGTGCGGTAGCTGCCCCATGAGGTTATTCGCACCGTTGATTGCCTACGTATTTGGATAATCATGTGTGCTGCTTTCTATTTTGAAACTCCCGATTAGCCCCGACAGTAAGCCGGTAACCCAAAGATGAATTATTCGAATGGTGAAGGGGAGCAATTATGCCTGACAACAATTCGATTGACTGGAAGAAGAATCCAGTTAGTCAAATCTCAGTAGCCTACGAAGAGTACCGCAAGAAGCATAAGGGGGGATGGGGCTTGGCTTGGTACCTGGCCGCCGAGGTGTGCGAACGTTTCTACGCGTCGCACGGTATCGTCCCCTACGTCATTTGCCACGACGGCTTGGGTTATTACGGCATTCAATTGGATTTTGTGTTGTGCAAATTGAATCCCAAAGATCTTCCGACGCTCGGACGTTTTACGGCGGCAGGCAATGTCGAGAACTGGATTACGGGTGGTCCTGGCGACCACGGCCTCAAACTCGTAGACCGGGCAGAGGCTGGAGAAAGCCTGGAAACACTGCTCCGTGAAGCAATCGCCCATCTCCGTTTGCCGCCCTACCCCGAGGTGTCCCACGCAACGTGCAGGCACCGGCGTCGGGGGTCTGCGTATGTACTTGTCTTTAAGCTGTTCGCCTTACTGGCCTTGCGCCATGAAATCCGCGAGCAAGTCTGGAACCATGCGAACAACACGGAGCACTACGCGGGCGAACTGGATCCCAAATTCCGTGAAAAGGAACATCCGGGGTATTTTCTCTTCCAGCATGGGTATGGCAGCCCGGCGGTGCTCATCGCCGGAGACGGGCGCGTGTTACTCCCGGAAGATGCCCAATGCAACCTTTGGGAACGGTACATGCAGGGCGAAAGCTTAGGCGGACTGCTTTGCTGGCTGGAGGAGCAGTCTGGTCTTACGTTGTCGTGATACTGTGGGCGTGTGGCGGTTAATCAAACCTCGGTTTCTGCGGGTTTAACAGTCGTCTTCCCTTATATTTCGCTATTGCCGTAATTTTCATCTCCACTGTGACGGGCTAGTCTTCCGAAATTATCACCCTATACTCTTCCTGTTGGATGATTAGAGGCCTATCAAGACCGCATAACCGGACGCGACACACCCAAGCTCTCAAGCACGAATTTATCTCTGAAGTGCTTCCGGCCATAGCGGCGGGTCATAGGGCTCCCAAAAGGAGCCTCAAGCGTCGGAGTTTCAGTTGCCGGACGTGTTCGACGTGTTCGGCGGTTCTGTTCGACAAGGCGCGCAACTCCCTCATCACCATTTGACCGGGCATAGTAAACGGCGCAATGCTCGAGGTAGCGGTCCACCAATTCCAAGACGGTGATTTCATCGGGCGGAACCTCCAATCGGCGACCGTTGGCGATCCATTCGGAAATGAAACGGTGGTAGGCCTGCAAGGTTTCCGGGCGGTCGTGGCGACCCAAGTAATGTCGGTGTCCTTCGATTTCAACGAAGCCTTGGCCGGTGGCCTTGTGCAGACGGAACGAGGGGACGCGATGGGGTGGGGTGTTTTTTTGTGCCTTCATGGGGCGGCCTCCGTGGTCATTTCGGGTAGTACTACCCGGTATACCTTGGGTTCTCGGCCGCTCCCGCTAGGCGGGGTAATCAAGATAACTGCTTGACTCAGCGTAGTTTATGAATGGTGGGCGATACTGGACTCGAACCAGTGACCTCTGCCGTGTGAAGGCAGCGCTCTAACCAACTGAGCCAATCGCCCGTTCAACGGGGGGTACTATAGCACGTTCGGGGAAAAATGGTCAAATCGGGTCGGGGGTGTTGTGTGGAAGCGTCTTGGGGTTGGGGGGTATGATAGGTGGTAGGCGCTTTGGGTGCGCTTGGGAAAGGTGTTTATGGGTGACTTCGGGATGAAATCGGGTGTGGGTGTTTTCCGGGACTGGGTTCTGGAGGGGTTGGCTTGTGTGCGGGATGGTGGGGCGGAGCTTGTTTTGTCGGCTGTGCCGGAGGGGGTGCCCCGGGGTCGGAATGAGTATCTCTTGTTGCTGAAGCCGGAGTTGATGTTGGCGTCGCGTTTTGATGAGGCGCTGGATTTTATTCTTGAGCGGGTTGTTTCGGCGGGTTTTTCTTTGGGGCAGGCGCGGATTTTTTCGGGGGGGTATCTGGGGCGGCATGCGATCATGGCGGCGCATTATGGGGTGATTAATCGTTTGTGTCGGGACGCTGGTTTGAATCTTTCGGTTGTGGCGCGGGCGAAGTTTGAGGGGTTGTTCGGGGTATCGGTGGATGAGGGGGGTGTTTTGGGTGCTTTTGAGTATCTT
>CAIZGN010000398.1 GCA_903932505.1 Candidatus Hydrogenedentota bacterium | reverse complement strand
TGCATACTCCTAATTTGTACGGGAGGCACGTGGGTGCATCTTCACATCGGCGATTCCCGATAGCCTCCGGCGCTATCCTCGCCGCCCCGTCTGCACACGGCCAATCGAGTCGTCAATTTCGGATTGGTTGCCCGTGGGTTTCCTCCGAATCCGCAATGAAACCTTACCCAGGAGTTATTCTTGCGGGCTTGCGTCCGGATAGGACAGCGAACGTAACTAGAAATGATTAGGCCGATAGAATGAACCGACGTGACTTGATCGTTTGGATTGGCGCGGGTGCGATTGCTCCATTTTTATCGCAAGCCCAACAGCCCCCGAGGGTCTGGCGTATCGGATTTCTCCTGCCGCGCGCACGCCCGGCATCGAATGATGCTGACCCCGTCGGGGGCTTCTTGCGCGGTATGCGGGAACTTGGATACGTCGAAGGAAACAATCTCGTTATCGAGTGGCGATATGCCGACGGCAAGTATGAGCGTTTGCCGAGTCTTGCGACGGAGTTGATCAAGCTCAATGTTGACCTGATCGTCGCGATAACGACACCGTCGACCCGGGCAGTGCAGCGGGCGACCAAGAGCATTCCCATCGTCATGGCGGCAGTAGCCGATCCAGTTGGCGCCGGGCTCGTGGCGAGCCTGGCGCGCCCCGGAGGCAATACTTCCGGTATAGCGATACTCACTGGCGAGACCAGCAAAAAACAGATCGAGGTGCTGATCCAGACGCTGCCCAAGTTGTCTCGGGTTGCAGTGCTGATGAACCCCGAAAATGAGTCAATGGAAGCCATGTATGGGAGCGTTCACGCAGCCTCGAAGTCGATGCGGGTTCGAACATTTCCGGCGCGGGCACAAACCCCCGAGGAAGTCGAGCGGGCTTTTTCCCTTCTGAAAAAAGACCGTGCTGAAGCACTTGTCGTGCTTGCAGATCCTTTCTTTTTGGACCAACGCGGGCAAATCGCAGATTTGGCCGCAAAGGCGAGGTTGCCCGCGATCTATGCGCAGCCGCAATATGCGGAAGCCGGTGGCCTGATGAGCTACGGAGTCGATTTGGTCGAGAACCTCCGGCGCGCCGCCGGTTATGTAGACAGGATTTTCAAGGGCGCCAAACCGGCCGACCTTCCGGTCGAGCAGCCGACCAAGTTCGAACTGGTAATAAACATGAAGATCGCGAAAGCCCTGGGCCTTGTAATCCCGGGACCAATTCTCGCGCGTGCAGACCGCGTGATCGAATGACTGCTCCCGGCCGCAATTACGTGCTGACCTACGCTGCCCGTGCAGACATAGTAGCGGTGCAGAAAGCAGTATTTGATACCATTTACATTCAGCATGCGCTCGGATCATCTATTGAATTGTCAGGCAAGTGCGCGTTGCATTTTCATGCAAATTGGCCAAAGCACTAAGGATAGGTCAATGAGGCCGATTCCGTATTGCTGATTCGGAACGTGGCTTCCACCCTTCTTGGTACAAGTCGGTGCCGCTGCTGCTAAGTAGCACCTAAAAAATGCAGGACGTGGGGATGTCTACGCACTTGGATTATTCCCCCTGCTCGTACTCACCATCCATGTCAGAGGGAGGGAGAATTCGTGACAGCAAACCCACCGCCAAGGAAGAGATTAGCAATCGTATTGAATGTCATCACGACGGTTGTATGCTGCGCCATCGCCTGGGAGGCGATCAATATCTTCGTGTTGTGGCCATCTGAGCGCAAGACAATTCGCCTACTGCAGGAGAAGCAGGCAATGGGAAGGCTAGGTGCCGAATCTAATGGTTCGGTCAAGTACGGCCGGATACGTCAGGGAATATCGTTTGCCGAATTCAAATCGATTGCACAAGAACATGGTTTGCAGTGGCACCCGCATCCGGCAATTCGGGGGAATGTACGGTTCACGGTTTCAAGTCCTATCTGCAGGCCGCATGCCGTATTTGAAAATGACGAGCTATACGAAATATTTCTCGGCTGCCTGAACTGACAACTGGCGGCGGTAGCCCATATTGTCGAATGAACGACTCAGAATGCGCGCAATTGTGCAGCTACCTTCCAGCGACTGCATCGGCTGTGTCTTTCAGGTCCAATACTCGCTTCATCTCGGTCACAAGTTTTTTCACTTCCAGCGGCTTGGAGACATAGCCATCAAACCCTGCAGAGAGAAATTTCTCGTCATCGCCTTTCAATGCGTGCGCCGTGAGCGCGATAACCGGCAGGTGTGCGCCCGTGTTCGTCTCGCGCTTGCGCAGCACCGCCAGCGCCTGCTC
>CAIZGN010000397.1 GCA_903932505.1 Candidatus Hydrogenedentota bacterium | reverse complement strand
TGTGGAGTTCAGCAAATATTCGGCCAATAACGCCTACCCCATTAACCGCCAACTTGCCGACACAATTGCCTATATCAGCGCCAACGTATAAGCGCATTTCTTTTGTACGGTGAAGCAAACGGGTCGGAGCGCAAGTTCCGGCCCGTTTTGCGTTGGGGGGGCGGTAGGCAAAGCGGTGACTTCGTCCCCGCAGTCCATGAAGGGGGTCGCCTGTGCAGCAGAGCTTTGAAGGCTCCCTTACATTTGCCCCAGGTCCGGGCGGGGGCGGTCCAGAAGGGGACCGATTTCCCGGTCGGGCAGGGTTCGCACGTGGATATCCCGCTGTGGAAATGGTATCTGGATGCCTGCCTCGCGCAATTGGCGTTCCAGGGCCATGAGTATTCGGTGGCGAACGCCTGGAAGCTCATCGAGTTGGGCGCAATGGGCTCGAATTTCGAAGTGGAGCGCACTGTCCCCGAATCCGGTGAAAAACACGCCCGGAGCGGGATCGCTGAGGAGTTCGGGCTGACTTTGCGCGATGCCTAGCATGAGCGCGAGCGCTTTTTCCGTGTCCGAACCGTAGGCGATGCCTATGGGGATGACCAATCGCACACTGGGGTCACTGAGGGTCCAGTTGGTGAGCTGGCCCATGATAAATTCCTTGTTGGGAACGATGATTTCCTTTCGATCCCAGTCGAGGATGCGTGTGGCGCGTATGCGTATGCGGGTGACAGTGCCATTCATGCCGTTGATGGTGACGGTGTCGCCCACGCGCACGGGACGCTCGAAGAGCATGATGATGCCGGATACAAAGTTTGCAAAGATTTCCTGCAAGCCGAATCCCAGGCCGACGCCCATGGCCGCGACGAGCCATTGCACCTTGCTCCATCCGACTCCGAGCATCGAAAACGCTACGACGGTACCCAGCGCGGATATGGTGTAGGACACAATGGAGGTGATGGCGTATCTTTCGCCCGCCGCGAGTGAGAGCCTTCGCAAGACCGTGACTTCGAGCAAGCCGGGCAGGTTTCTAACTACCATGAGGGTGAGCGCGCCCACGAGCACGGTGAGCAGCAGTCGTGCTAGCGTGATCGGTATCCGTTCCACGCGCGTGACTTGCGTGTGGCTTCTGGTTGCGGTTTCCTTAGCGGGTTCCGGGGTCTTTTGGGCCTCCGCTGCAGCTGGGGTCGCTGGTTCGGGGTTTTGGGTCTGGGCGGCTGTGTTTTCGGGGGTGTCGGGTGCGCTCATGGTGACTTCGCCGGTGACAGACCACAATTCGACACGGTCGAGTACGCCAAGGGCGGGCAGCACATCCGCCCACACCACCCAGAGTCCCAGCAACACGATAAACCCAAAGAGGCTGCGAACCGCGCCTTGGGTCTGGGTGTCGACGATCTCGAGGTTCAGTGTTCCGGGTTCCTCGTATTCCTCGCCTTCCTCTTCGGCGTTGCGCTGCTCGCGCCGACGCTTGGCTTGTTCACGGGCCATACGCCGCCGAACCATGGCGAGTGCGCGCAGGGCCAGTCCTCGAACGAGAAAGAGAATGAGGAGTAGCAGCAAAGTGCCCTGGAATCGCCAGCTCAACCGGATGGCGGTGTACAGGTAACCGGCGCAAGCTAGCCCCATCAGTGCCAGCGGCACGCCGATGGCGGCGAGATGCCACACGCGGGCGACTTGGGTGCGGCGTTGTTCGGACAGGGCCGCAAGCAGGCGTGGCACCGGTCCACGGCCCTCTTTGAGCAGACTGTGCCCGAGCCAGGCCATGACGCCAACGGCCAGTATGAAAAGCGGTCGCCCCAGCGAGGCCAGCATTTGCTCATCGCTGGCCCATTCCAACAGGGTCACCGGAAACAGGAGCAGGGCCTCCAGCAGGGCTGCCCAGAAAATGCGGCGGCGGATGGAGCGCAGGAGACCGCCGGGCCAGTCGAAATGCGACTCGGCCAGCCCGCCCGAACACAACACATACCAGATCCAGCCCAGAATGAGCAGGGGAACGGTACTGCGCCACAGGGCATCGCCGAGTGCGCGGCCGAATTCGTCGTAGGTGTCGTCATAGGCGAGCGAGCCCAGCCGCCAGGCGAGGAAACTGGCGATGAGGGCGGGTACCGCGCCCAGAATCAGCGTAATGGCGGTGGCTTCGGCGGTGGGGACAAAAGTCTGGCAGTGGCGGCGTGCCGCCAACTCGCCGCAGGCGGCCAGCTTGCGCGGCAGGCGCACAAAAGCAGCGAGATAGAGAATCGCGAGGGATCCCGCGAAAATGTAAAGGGGCATATTGCCCTTCGCATCTTCCACCCACCCGCGTCCACAACCCATCCACTTGTC
>CAIZGN010000396.1 GCA_903932505.1 Candidatus Hydrogenedentota bacterium | reverse complement strand
AGCAGGCGCTTGATTCCCTTGGACTGCATGAAGTTCCATACTTCCTGGCCGTCATCCGAAATGCCATCCAGCGACTGGTCGATTTCGATGGCGGGGTCTTGCCTCGTCCAGACCACATCGCCCGGCTTTTCGCTCGTGTCGGGGCCACCCCCGGAATCATCCACCGGCAACGGGGGATCGATACGCACCTGCATTTTGGGTAAGTCGTGGTGCGGGGCGGAGAGCATGCGGCGACGGGCCGGGGTGTCCTTGTAGAATGTCATTGTTTCTGATGGGGCGTGGATGATGGTGATGCCGAGTGAACGGGCTGCTTTGAGTACCTCGTTCATGCGCGGAGCCATCGCGGCTACCCGTTCGGTTGCGCTTTGCGACCAATGCCGATCCCACATGTCGCAGACCACAATGGCCGTCTCCTCCGCCAGCCAATGCTGCTCAAGACTAAGCGTTTTCCAGTCTGCAGCGTCCTTTCCCCCGTTCACGGGCCACTGCGTTCGCAGTTCAAAAGTCAGTTCGCCCGCAGCGGCCCATGTTCCGCCCAACAGTAGGCACACGAGGAGGGAAGGCAACGCGCGACAGAGAATCTCAAGCGCGCCATTGGTGCGGCGACTCCAGGGGACTCTTTGGGCTGTGTATCGCTTAAGCATGGTGTTTGCATCGCTCCATTCATCGGTTTCGCATTCTACATCGGGTGTGCAGTGCGGACAAAATTCTCGGACGGCACCCCGGACAAGCGAGCTGATTGGCTTGAGTCCCCGAGAGGGTATACTATACAAGCAATCAAGCGGGGATGGAGCATGCGCATGAGCAGTGAACTGGAACCTATTCAACAAGCACTGGAGCAAATCCGCCGGGAGATGGCGCGGGTTATCATCGGGCAGACCGATGCCGTGGATCGTGCCTTGGCGGCCATTTTCGCCGGGGGCAATGTGCTGCTTGAGGGCATTCCTGGGGTGGCGAAGACCGTGCTGGTGCGATCGCTGGCGTATCTGCTGGGCTGCGAATTTCAGCGCATCCAGTTCACGCCCGATCTGACCCGCTCCGATATTGTGGGACAACAGGTTTTTCGCCCGGAGACGAACGACTATGCGCTGTTGAAGGGGCCTATATTCACCACGTTTCTCATGGTTGATGAAATCAACCGGGCCCCCGCCAAGGCGCAATCCGTTCTGCTGCAGGCCATGCAAGAACACCGGGTGACCTTGGATCGCACCACGTTTCCGCTGACCCAGAATTTCACCGTCTTTGCCACTCAGAACCCCATCGAGAGCGAAGGGGTTTTCCCGTTGCCCGAGGCGCAGTTGGATCGGTTCCTGTTGCGCATCACGATGGAGTGCCCGGATGCGGAAGACGAGTTTCGTCTGGCTGAGCGAACCCTGACACGCGAGGCACCGGAGCGACTTTTGGATCAGGGTGTGATTCAGCCGGTGCTAACCTCGGAGCGCCTGCATGAAATGCGGTGCGCGCTTGAAAAGATCACCGTGCATCCCGCGCTGACACGCTATGTGGTGGAAATCGTGCGGACAACACGCGACCATGTGAACATCAAGGTGGGCGCAGGACCACGAGCCACCCAGGCACTCATGCTGGCGGGGCGCGCCCATGCTGGTTTTCAAGGCCGATCCACCATTTTGCCGGAGGACATACAGGCTGTCGCGCTGAGCTGCCTCGAGCATCGAATTATCCTGAGTCCGGAATTCATCGAAAAAGGCCTGACCTGCGCGGAGGTCATCCGACATATCCTTAGCAGCGTTCCGCCGCCGAGGCATCTGCCGGGAGCAGGGTGAGGACGGGTTCCCCGTCGGTGATCTTCTGGATTTCTAGTACCTCAAAGAGGGCGGAGCAAATCTCGGGCTCTTCGGAAATCTGTTGAAGCGCCTCCCCCACGATTTGCATGCGCACGGCTTTCGCCCGGGCGAACTCAATGGCGGCCTGACGATCGGCCGTGCTGGTGATGATGCTGACCTGATTGGCGCCGTCCTGCTTGATCGCAGAGGTGACCTGACGCAGACGGTTCACCACTTTTTCTTCGATCTGTCGCACGAGTGCCTCGTCGCGGAAGTGAACCTTGCGCACATAGACCGAGCCCAGCTTGTAGCCCCATTCGTTGGACTTCGGGGACACCTCGTTGCGCACCATGAGACTCATGCCGTGGCGGGTGCCCAGCAATTCGGAGAGGGGCATATTGCTGAGGCAGCGAACGACGGCATTGCTCACGTTGGCCGCCAATGATCCTTGTGGATCGGCATTCTTGAAGAGGTAGGCGACGGGATCACTGATAAACATTTCCCACCACACCCCGATGCCGATGGGCGCGCCTTCCTCGGAGTTGACGGGCAAACTGCGCAGGTATTTTTGGTCCATGCGCATGTCGAGCACATATCGCCGCCCCATGACGCCGACCAGCAGGGTCTGCAAGCCAAAGGCCGCGCAAGGGAAGCGCAAGCCGGGTTCGTGCAAATGCCCGAGTACCTTGCCAAAGAGCACGTAGACGTGACATTCCCCCTCGGTAACCACGGTGTATACGCCGAAGGCCCGCATCAACGCCAAGCCCAGCGGAACGGCAATCGTCGCCGTCACAAAGGCGAACAGGCAACCTGCGACGAACGACATTTAGGCTCCTCCTTTTTTCGCCAGCAGACGGCGCATGGCTTCGCCCACAAACTGCGCGGGAATCTTCTGCAGATAGGCGGGAAGCGCGTCCAAACCGGCCTCAGCCAAGTCGGCCAGTTCATCCGCGGCTTCGTGAAACACTTCCTTGGGCTTGGGCGGCTTGGCGGGTGCGGGTGGTGGCACCACCTTCGGCGGAGCGGACGAGTATGCGTTTCCGGACTCCGTTGTCCGCGCGGTGGGAGGCCCTTGTGGCACCCCCGCGAGCATCTGGGCCAGCAGCGGCTTTCCCCGGGGAATGATGGCCACCCCTCCGGCCCCGCTCGACATGTTCTCGGTTTCCAGCACGTCGAAAAGTGCACCGGCAATCACGGGATCTTTCGCGATCTGCGTCAGGGCCTCGCCCACCACACAGGGGCGGACGGCCTGGGCCTTTGCGAACTCTATGGCGGCTTGACGGTCGGCTGAGCTGGTGATGATGTTGACCTGATTGGCCCCATCCTGCGTGATGGCGGCCGTGACCTGCCGCAGACGATTCACCACCTTTTCCTCGATCTGCTTGATCATCGTGTTGTCGCGGAAATGCACTTTCCGGACATACACTGTGCCCAGCTGGTATCCCCACTCGTACGATTTCGGGGACACGTCCTCGCGGACCATCTGGCTCATGCGGTGGCGCTGTTCCAGCATTTCGGCGAGGGGCAGATTGCTCAAGCTGCGCACCACGGAATTGCACACATTGGCCGACAGAGAGCCCCGGGGATCGGCATTCTTGAACAGGAAGTTCAACGGGTTGCTGATGAACATTTCGTACCAGATCCCGATACCCATCGGCGCACCTTCTTCGGAATTCACGGGATTGCTGCGCAGGTAACACTGATCCATACGCATGTCCAGCACATAGCGTTTTCCGAACCAACTCATAATAAACGCACGCCAACCGAGCCAGGCAGGGAGGAAATTGAGGCCGGGGTTATCCACGCAACCCACGATTTTACCGAAAAGGACATACACATGGCAGTATCGCTCTTTGACAATGGTAAACAGGCCGAAGAGTCGACACAGGGCGAGCACCACGGGAACCCCGACCCAGAAGGCGGTGGAGCCAAAGGCTAAGCCAAGGATAAAGCCTATCATTTTTGGGTTTCCAGAATGACGTTCTTGGCCTTGCCGAAAAGCCGCAGGCGGACATTGCGCAGGTAGGCGTTCAACGCTTCCGGCCCGCTCTTGCGCAAAGCACCGAGTTGTTCCGCCAGCGCCTTGAGCGGCTCCACCTCCGCGTGGGCCTTCAGGGTCTCGATCTCAACCGCGCGTTTGGACTGCACGATCTTCTGGTCGGCTCCGGCTTGCGCAAGGCTAATATCGGAGGAGACCTGATTGTGGGCGGTGTTGATGGCGGCGAGGGCGGACTCGACATCGGGCGGCGGGTCAATGCCGGTGATCAAGGAGGCGTCCAGCATGATGCCATAGCGGGCGGCCGAGGACATGCACTCGCGATCCATGTGTTCGT
>CAIZGN010000395.1 GCA_903932505.1 Candidatus Hydrogenedentota bacterium | reverse complement strand
TCCCCACGGGGACCCGACACCCAGGACTTGAAACGCGGCCGGGTGAACTTTCTGCAAAATGCGAGCAGGCGTTTGCAGAAGCGGAGGACAGCGCACCAGGCTTTTCCATGAATCCTGAGCCTCGCGGCCGCTGCCGGGAGAGCAGGACGCTCCCGGCCGGTGCCCATCTGCCAGCCGACCGCGATGAGCGCCAGCCCGCACATCATCGTGAGCGGCCCCAGCGAGAATGGCTGGACGAATGGAACTGCCAGCAGGAGCGAGGCAAAGCAGAAGCTCGAACGCCCGAGCCGCCCGAGCATGTCACCGAGCAGAATCCCTTCTCCTGCCGCGTGTTGCAGGCAGTCGTCCAGCGCGAGGTCCAGCGAATCGGGTTCTTCTGACATGAATCGGATTCGTGATAGCCGAGAATCTCCAGCTTTCAAACAAGAGATTCCCATTGCCACCGGCAATCCTGCCGCTCATAAGGACAGCCGTCATGTCCGAAATCATCTCCTTTTTTCTTCATGCAGAAGACCACCTGAGAACATTCATCGAGCATTACGGGGTCTGGATTTACGCCCTGCTTTTTGTGATCGTGTTCTGCGAGACCGGCCTCGTGGTGACGCCGTTCCTGCCGGGCGACTCCCTGCTTTTCGCCGTGGGTGCGCTCGCGGCGCAGGGACTGATGAAAGTGGAGGTTATCGCCCCGCTCCTGCTTGGTGCGGCCGTGCTGGGCAACACGACCAACTATGCGATCGGATCGTGGATCGGCCCGAAGGTTTTTCATTTCGAGTCGGGATGGTTTTTCCGCAAGGACTACCTGATGAAGGCGCATGCGTTTTATGAAAAATACGGCGGACGTGCGGTGTCACTCGCGCAGTTTATGCCGATCGTGCGGACGTTCGCGCCGTTCGTGGCCGGGGTCGGCAGCATGACCTACAGGAAATTCATCGCGTTCAACGTCCTCGGTGCCGTCCTGTGGGTCGGGCTCTTTGTCGGGGGCGGCTACTTTTTCGGCGGGCTGCCGTTCGTCCAGAAAAACATGAAGATCGTGATCCTCGGGATCATCGTCGTCTCCGTCCTCCCGATCGTCATCGAATTCGTGAAGGCGAAGCTGGAGAAAAAATCCGCAAACAACAACTGAAGCGACATCACAGGTGCTGACTTCAAGGAATTGCAGAAGGAGAACCGTCCGTCATTAAGGGTTCGCATTCAACCAATAAAGATGGGATCGATATTGCGGATACTTCGCTATCACCTCCTTCGCCCACCGCTTCGCCTCATCGAAGTTCTGAACCTGCCAGTTCATGACAGCTAGGGAAACTAGTCGCAGGCCTTCCAAGTCGGCAGTTTCCCCCTTGTTTGCAAGGGCAAGACGAATAGCCTGCAGATAAGCATCTTTCGCTTCTGCGGTTCTTTCCAGATCAGAAAGCGCGTCTCCAATTGATTCCCAATCGAAATAACTTTCTCCAAGCAACTCCATCTTTTTCTTGCAAATCTTTATTAGCGTTAAGTAATCCTTTTTAAAACGGAGTTCCGCTGTCACTTCAGAAAAAATCACAGCCTGATCGGATGGGTCGTGATACCGTTCAAGAAGTTTTTCCATCCATTTTTCAATGTCAGTAACGGTTTGTTCCGAGTCCCCCAAAGCTTTTAAGTAGTCCGGATCTTTG
>CAIZGN010000394.1 GCA_903932505.1 Candidatus Hydrogenedentota bacterium | reverse complement strand
TCCTCCCCAAAGCTCAAAAATCCACCTGAGTAGTTACCATAAATCACGCCTTGCCCTTTTCCGCGGGACATGAAATGTTTGAAATGTGCGCTAGCCAACGCAAGAACTGGGTAGCTTGTAGTTTAGAGGGCAAGTTTGGGAACGCCGAACCACTTAATATGAAACACGCGACATCGAGGGCGACTAGGTTGCTGACCGTGGAGCCCAGCGCCATCGCGCGGTGCCTTTTGTGGCATCTTTTTTCATTGGATACCGCCTGCTTGCGCCAAGCCGATGTTCATGAACCGTTTGAAAAACCTGGGGTTCATTTGTTTTGGGTTTTGTCAGGGCAGGGCACCTTGGAGATCGGAGCAGAATCGTATGACCTGATGCCGGGTAATTGCGTTTGGTTCGCTGACATGGCACAAAGGAGAGTTTATCGTCCGCGGGCGGGGCAGCCGCTGGTAAAGCAGGGGTTTCGGTTTGGCGGACCGGCGGTGGAATCGTGGCACAAACAGTTGGGGGGTGCCAAAAAGGCCCGGTTCTTCCTGGAAGAACCTGAATTTATCCGCTCCGAGTTCCAAGAAATGTGGCAAATCTCCAGACGCAAGCCGAAGCAGTGGGATTGGCAGATCCACCTGATCATTACCAAGATACTTGGGCAACTCCTGAACTCACGTAAATTGCTGTCGCCCAACGAGCCCGAAATTCCGGCCCCGGTCGTGCGCGTCCTCAACATTCTCGCTTCCAATCCGTTTTATGATTGGAAGGTAAAGGACATGGCCGTTTCTTCGGGTGTTAGTTACTCAAAGCTCCGTGATTTGTTTTCGAAGGCCCTGGGCCAGAGTCTCCATGAGTTCATTCAGCATCGGCGCTTGGACCAGGCGCGAATGCTGGTCGCCGATGAGAAACTCTCCATCAAGCAGATTGCCGATCAACTGCACTTCTCCACCGAATTCTATTTCAGTCACTTCTTTAAGAAACTGACTGGCATGAGCCCAACCGCTTTCCGAATTCTGCAATCCAAGAAGAAGTGAGACATAGTGCGCCTCTGACGATGGGGGGCTGCGTCAGTCATCCGGGGTTGCCGCGGGTTGCGGAGTTACACCCATAGCTCTTCCGGCCACGCGTAGCTACCCGGTTTGAGCGTTACCTTGACCGTCGTGTTTGCCGCGGGGCGCATCGTCACCACGCCTGGGGAGAGTTCGCGAATGACCGCCAATCGGGTCCAGCCCATGGAATGCAGCAGGGCTGCGGCAGTAGCTCCTCCCTCGACGCAAAGATCACTCACCCGCGCCTGCTGCAACACGGCACTGGCCGCCGCAACCAACTGATCGCACAGTCGTCTGGGCGCAAGCGGATCGGCAAGCAATGGATTGTTGATCGCCAAAACGACCCGGGCGTGCGGTTTAAATGCGCGAGCGGCATCCGCGGCCCATTGACCAACGAGGCCATCGGCCGGGCTGGCGGCACACCGTAATTGGGGCGGGAGGGAAAACACGGGCAGACCGAGTCGCCCACACCGGCGCAGAAAGCTGCGTGTGGCTTCCGAGGCGCTCCCACAGACGAACAGCGTTCGTCCTTTCCCGGGCCATACCTGCGAAGAAGGCGGCGGGCAGGTGCAGGGTCGGTATCCTTTGGTCTCCAGAACAGCCGCAAAAAACTCAGCCGCCCCCGCGGGCAAAGTCGTGTCGTCCAACTGGCTGGCCCAAGCCAGCAAGTCCTCCCTGGTCGAGGCCGCTCCGATGAT
>CAIZGN010000393.1 GCA_903932505.1 Candidatus Hydrogenedentota bacterium | reverse complement strand
CACCCCCTTCGGAAGGGGGAATTTTTTGCGCTTCGCGCTTCGGCCTTCGGAAGTGGGATTTTTTTGCTTTGTGCTTTTGTTTTTTTGACTTCAATAGCCCGTTACAAGATTTCTCACTGCGTTGGAAATGACCTGCGAGAACGGCTGGTTGCAGTTGGGGCGTGAATTTATGCGCTGTTAATTTGACGGGGGATATGCGGTTCTCTATGATGTTCTCTTGTGATAGTGTTCGGCAGGAGATTTAGGGCGTCTGGTTCGGAGGGGCTTGGGTTTCTTTTTCACAGGCTCCTTTTGTGGACGATGAGGTGTATGCGGGCATGAGTATGCTCCGGCGCGACATAGCGAACATCCGGTGTTTCAATCACGCGCAGCGCGAAGCGGCGGCACGATGCCCGGAGTGCGGACGGCATTTCTGCCGTGAGTGTGTCTCGGAGCACAGCGGCCGTTTTCTTTGCGCCACCTGTATCGCATCGCAGTCTTCGGGCAAGGTGGACAGTCTCCCTTCGCGGGCTCGGTTGCGTTCAATGATGCAGTTTGTGGCGGGTATACTCCTGCTGTGGACACTTCTGTATGGGATGGGTGCGGGGCTGTTGCAGATTCCCTCGGTCTTCCATGAGGACATGGATAACAGTGCGCGATATTGGGATGAGCCATGAAACGTCGCAACCCTTTGGCCGGGCCCTCCGGTATCGAAACCTCCGAAGAGGCCCTCGCGCTTGTTCGGGAGGCGGGGGCGGGGGCGCTTGCGCTTTATTATGCGGGCACGTTTCCTTTTGTTGCGGGTTTTATTACGTTCTGGGCGGCGATGGGGCAAAGCGCCCGCGCTAGTCAGCAATTGCCGGAAGCTACTCTTGGGGTGGCGCTGCTATTCGCATGGATGAAGGTGTGGCAGAGCCGCTATTGTCAGGTGCTGCTGGCGCATGCGGGTGGCCTTCCCGCCCCTCCCTGGACCTCGGGCGCTTTTGGCCGGGGACTTGCCCGGCAAGCTCTTATTCAGGCCACCGGGTGGTTGGTTTTGCCCGTGAGCGCGTTGATGGTGCTGCCCTTCGCCTGGGCCTATGCGGCGTATCAACATGCGACGGTTCTAGAGGCGGGCGACCGACGAACGGCTTGGGCGTTGGCGAAGGATGGTTGCGCTCAAGCCGGGGTGTGGTCTCGCCAGAATCACGTAATTTTGTGGTTGCTGGGGCATGTTTTGGTGATTCTTGCGCTGGCTTTTGTGTTGGTGGTGAGCCCGGTACTTACGGCTGTATTGCCGACAGAACTTGGGGAGGTGGCTTCAGCGATCATCCGCTTGCTTCTGGGGTTGTTGTTCTTGCCGCTGGTGTTGTCCTGTCCGGTGGGTGCGATGCTCTCGATCAATCTTGCGCTCTTTGTCCTCATTGGGGCGGGCCTGCTTCATTCGCTCCTTGGTATACAGACTGTTTTTTCTGTGTCAGGTATGGCGGCATTCAATTCCACTTTCTTTGTCATTGTGGGGGGGCTTGCGTATCTGTGCATGGATCCGGTGCTGAAAGCCGCCTATGTGTTGCGGAGTTTTCATCACGCCTCGATGCATACCGGCGAGGATTTGCGCCTGCAATGGCGGCGGGCCACCTTGGGCAATGGTGTGCGGTTGCTAGTCGTTTTTGCTGTCCTGCTTTCGTGGGCGGGTACGGCGCGCGCGGAAAATGCGGTTGATCCGGCCGCACTCGACCAAGCCATCAGCAAGGAGCTGCAACAGTCGCAATACGCCTGGCACATGCCACGGGAACTCATTGTGAAGGAAGGGGAACGGTCGTGGCTGTCCGATATGATCCACCGTACGGCGGAGCAAATCCGCAACGCCTTCCGATGGATATCCGATGTTATTGACCGAATCATGAAGGGGATATTCGGCGAGCCGGGAGGTGGCCGGGAGGCGGCTTCCGGCTGGGCCGGGTCACCGGAAATGCTGAAGACCCTCCTCGTTGTGCTGGTCGGTGTGTTACTGCTTGCGCTGGTCGTGTTGTGGTTGCGCACGCGGCGGGTAGGCCGGGAAATCGTGCTGGCGGGCGCGTCGGTGCCGCGCGTAACCCCCGACCTGAATGATGAGGCGACTGGGGCCGATGCCCTGCCGGAGGAAGGCTGGCGCGAGTTGGCGGAGGAACTCATGGCGCGGGGCGAGTATCGACTGGCGGCGCGGGCGCTGTTTCTTGCCATGTTGGCGTGGCTGGCCGAGGATGGTCTGGTGCGTCTGGCGCGTTTCAAATCGAACCGTGACTATGCGGGTGAATTGCGGCAGCGTTCGCATGTGCACCCGGAGTTACTCGACACCTTTTGCGCTAGCGCGCGCATGTATGAATCGGTGTGGTATGGACCGCATGTGGCGAGCGAAGATTTTATTCGTGGGGGACTGATACACAACTTTGAGGTCATGCGAAACCATGCGCGGGAGTAACCGAATTCTCATCGTGTTTTCCGTGCTGCTGGCTGCGGCCTGCCTCGCGCAGTTGGGGCGTGTGTTTCTGCTGCGTTTTGAGTATGGCGATGTTTATTCGCCGTATTCGACCTACCGCGCGGACCCGATGGGTATGCGCGCCCTCTACGAAGCCGTGGCCGCACTGCCGGGTATAAGCATCGAGCGTCAAATCACCCCGCTGGAGGTTGTGGAGCTTCCGGCGGACGCCACCCTCCTCATTGCCGGGGCCGATGACAGTCCCGACCCCAAGAGCGTGATTGAGAAGATCGAAAAATTCGTGGCCAGCGGCGGGCGTTTGGTGATCGCTTTCAATACCCGCGCATCTTTCCAGACCTGGGTGGAATCGCTGGATGAAAAAGTTTCCGGAGAGCCGGAAGAGCCGAAGAAAAATGCGGACCAATCAGAGCGGCTAGAGCGGGACGAGAAAGAAGCGGGCGATACCGGCGGAATCGGTGGTCCGGCCGATCCACAATCTGACAAGGAAAGGCGTCGTTCGCACAAGTTGGAGGTTGCTGAGGGCGAAGGGGAGGGTGAATCGTCTGCCGAGGGGGAAGCCAAGAAGGCCCGCGAACGTCGTCGGGTTGAAACAGTGAACATCAAGGACCGCTGGGGATTCTCGTTCAAGAAGGCACCTGAGGCCACGCGGAAAATGACCGAGGACAGCAACACGAAAATCCAGGAGGAAGGTGAAGCACCATGGGAAGCGGTGGGGCGCACCGATTCCTCTGCTCCTTTGCCAGAAAAGATCGCGTGGAAATCGCCCTGGTACTTTTCCCGTCTCGACAGCCACTGGAAAACTTGGTACGCTTGGACCCAAGACGGTGAAGCGTGTCCGGTGGTGGTGGAGCGGTCTTGGGAGAAGGGTTCCATCCTGTTGTGCGCGGATTCGTATTGCCTGAGCAATGAGGCCATGACTGTGAATCGCTATCCGACGCTACTGTCCGCCGTGTTGGGACCGCACCGGCGGATCCTTGCCAACGAGACGCATCTTGGGGTTCAGACCTCGCAATCCATCGGCACCCTGCTGCGGAAATACCGTTTGACCCTTTTCATGGTATCGCTGGCTCTACTGGCGCTGCTGGGGATATGGAAGAACGCCACCACCTTGGTGCCGCGCCGCAGCGAGGACGTTTCTCGTGAGCGTCTCGAAATTCAGCAGGGTCGTGATGCCTTTTCCGGGCTGTCCAATCTGGTGAGGAGGGGCGCGCCCCGTGCGGAACTGGCTGCGGCCTGTTTTGCCGCCTGGCGGCAAGATTTCGGGCGCAATCCGCGCTATGCCCATATCGACGAGGAATCCATTCGAACCGCGCTGGCGCAGCCGGATTTGGCCGCCCAGTATGAAGCACTCCATCAACTGATCCATCAACCGCACCCGATCCAGGATCCGGCGCGAAAGGAGGATTCGTGAACGAACAGGCTCTTCAAATCCAAGAGATTCTCAACAAGACCCGGCAGGAAGTGGCGAAGGTCATCATAGGCCATGAGACCGCCATTGACCAGGCACTGATAGCCATCTTTTCCGGGCATCACGCGCTGGTGGAAGGTGTACCGGGCGTGGCCAAGACGCTGCTGGTGCGCACGCTGGCCCGTGTGCTGGGCTGTGATTTCGGGCGGATTCAATTTACGCCCGACCTCATGCCGGCGGACATCATTGGAACCAACGTGTTCAACCTGAAGGACAACGAGTTCAAGCTGGTGAAGGGGCCGGTCTTTACGACTTTCCTGCTCGCCGACGAGATTAACCGCGCACCTGCCAAGACACAGTCGGCCCTTTTGCAGGCCATGCAGGAGCGGCGGGTCACCATCGATCGGGAAACCCATGTGCTTTCGCCGGACTTCACGGTGTTCGCCACGCAGAACCCGGTGGAATTCGAAGGTACATACGCACTGCCCGAGGCGCAGGTCGACCGATTCATGCTGAAAATCACCATGGAAACCCCCGAGCGCGAGCATGAACTCATGCTGGCCCGGCGTACTTTGGGTGGTGATGCGCCGGAGGTGGTGTTGGATTCCGATGCGGTACAGCCAGTGCTGGAATCGGGGATGCTGCACCGCCTGCGTAACGCACTGCCGTCGATTATGGTTCGCGAGGAACTAACGGGCTATGCGGTCGATATCGTGCGCCGCACCCGTGTGAATCCGGCGGTGCTGCTGGGCGCTGGACCCCGTGCGACGCAAGCGCTGTTGTTGTCCAGTCGGGTGTTGGCAGCCATTGAGGGGCGTGACTTTGTGACTCCGGACGACATCAAGACGCTCGCCAGGCCGGTGCTGGAACACCGCCTTATTCTGCGGCCCGAATATGAAATCGAAGGGTTGTCCGCCGCCGAGGTGGTTCGCAATCTTCTGCAAGAGGTGGCGGTACCTCGATGATTGTACCGGCCAACAGAATGCTGTGGACGACGGGCCTTGTGTTCCTGCCAGGGGCGCTGATGGCCGCACTCGTGCCCGGTTTGCTGCCTCTGGTGGTCTGCGTGATGCTGGCGGTCGTGGTTGTTGCCGTTCTGGATGCGGCCGCATCGCCGCGCCGACTCGACGGACTCACTGTGGACTTTTCTGTTGAGACGGGGGAGGTTCCTGTCTTTCGTTTCACCTGCGGTCGGCCCGGCAAGCTGCTGGTGCATCTGTACCGCAGTTCCTTGCAGCCGATGTCGCTTCGTATCGGCATGGCACTTCCCTCCACATTTGAGGAGAGTCAGGAAACCATGCGTGTTTATTGGCCTGCCCAAGATGAGCAGCTACGGGTCGAATGGGATGCCACACCTCAGCAGCGGGGCCGCTATGAGGTTGAGGGCTTGCATCTAGAAACCGATTCGCGGTTGGGACTCTGGAAAGTGCGCCGTTCCTGGGCGGCGCGCGCTGAGTTGCGGGTGTACCCAAGTCTGTTGGACGAGCGCAAGCGGTTCTCCGGACTCTTTCTGCATCGGGGCGGTTTCGGTGTTCACGCCCGGCGTCAGGTGGGCCGGGGGCGCGATTTTGAGAAGCTGCGCGAGTACATTCCCGGCGACAGTTACGAGGACATTCATTGGAAAGCCACGGCGCGGCGCGGTCTACCGGTCACCAAGCTTTTTCAGGTGGAGCGCACGCAGGAAGTCTATGTCATCATTGACTCGTCGCGACTGAGCGCGCGGATGGCGCGCAATGCGGAAGATGGAAGTTCGGCACCGCAACTGGATCGCTTCATCACGGCGGCTTTGGTGTTGGGTCTGGTGGCTGAGCATCAGGGCGACCTTTACGGTCTGCTGACCTTCAGTGATCGCATCCATAGCTTCGTTCGGGCGCGTGGGGGGCGGGCACACCATTTGTCGTGCCGCGATGCGCTTTACACGCTGGAGTCGCGGCCCGTGAATCCCGATTTTGAGGAGTTGTGCGCCTTTATTCATCTGCGTCTTCGGCGACGGGCCTTGCTGGTTTTTCTGACCAACCTGGATGACCCCATTCTCGCGGAAAGTTTTCTGGAGCAATGTCGCCTGCTTTCGCGCAGGCATCTGGTGCTTGTGAATTCGATCACGCCCCCGCAGGTGCGGCCTTTGTTCAGCGTGGGTGGACTGGAAACGCCAGACGCCATGGTGGAAGCGTTGGCGGGGCATCTCCAGTGGCGTGGTCTCAAGGAAATCCAGCGGGGCTTGCAACGTCAGGGCGCGGTGTTGTCCCTGTTGGACACGGCGGCGTTGTCGCATGAGGTCGTTTCGCAGTACATGCGTGTGAAAGAGAGGCAAGCGCTGTGATTCTCGATCTGGAACGGTTTGTGCGTGAGGAGCGTCCGTATTGGGACGAACTCGAGGAGCGCCTTGGGCGGCTTTCGAAGAATATCGAGTACCGCATGGATCTGCTCGAAAGCCAGCGCTTTTACTACCTCTACCGGCGCACCGCTTCGGATCTGGCCCGCATCCAAACCTTCGCCGCTGAACCCGCCCTTCGTTCCTATCTGGAGGGACTGTCGGTGCGCGCCTATGCGGAGATCCATGAAACGCGCGAGCTTCCCCATCGTGTGCAGCCGCTGGTCTGGCTGTTGCACACCTTTCCGGCTTGTTTCCGGCGACAGATTGTGGCTTTTGCGGTAACGGTGATCACCACCCTTGCCGGTTGCGCGCTCGGTGGCGGTGCGGTGTACTTTGACAGTACCGCCAAGTATGATTTGCTTCCCTTTGGGCACGGGGAGATGTCCCCTTCTCAACGGGTGCAGGAAGAAGAGCAGGAGCGCGGCGAGCATCTGGAGGGGCAGAAAACCCGCTTCGCCTCGATGTTGATGACGCACAACATCAAGGTGAGCGTGTTCACGATGGCACTGGGTATCGGCTGGGGATTCGGCACACTTGTCCTGCTTTTTTACAACGGCGTGATTCTCGGGGGGATCGCGGTGGACTATATCCGTGCGGGGGAATCTGTTTTTCTTGCGGGGTGGTTACTGCCGCATGGTTCGGTGGAAATCCCCGCCATCCTTATTGCCGGACAGGCGGGGCTTGTGCTTGGTGCGGCTGTGATCGGGTGGGGTTCCTCCGCAGGCTTGCGTGAACGTTTGCGTGCTGTTGGGGCGGATGTCATGACCCTGATTCTGGGCGTGATGGTTCTGCTGGTGTGGGCTGGAATTGTCGAGGCCTTTTTCTCGCAGTACCACGAACCGGTGGTGCCGTATGCGCTGAAGATTGCCTTCGGTTCCCTTCAATTGTTCGTCCTGTTCGCCTATCTGCTGAAGTCTGGAATTCGGCGAGCTGTCAAGGAGGACCGTGGCCATGGCTGACGGGCGCGGAAACGTGTTGTCCATACGAACCGACGAGGGTATCGTTTTCGAGCTACCCCTCGCTGGGCCGATGACCCGATTCCTGGCACTGGGCATTGACCTTTGCGTCACGCTGGCCTTCAACACGATATTGTCAGCCGTTTTGAAACTGGGGATGGCGGTCAGCCCGGACGTTTTTGAAGGTCTGCTGATGCTGTTGACCGTTGTCTTCCACTTCGGGTATGGCATGCTCATGGAATGGTTTTTCCGGGGGCAAACCTTGGGCAAGCGGCTGCTCGGCATCCGCGTGGTGGATGTGCAGGGGCTGCGACTCGCCTTCAGTCAGGTACTCATCCGTAACCTCTTCCGCGTGGTTGATATTCTGCCGGGCTTCTATCTGGTGGGGGGCGTGGCGATGCTGCTCAACGGACGGTATCAGCGGTTGGGTGATCTGGCAGCTAACACCATTGTGGTTCGAGAACGATCCGCGTTTCAGCCTGACCTCGATCAGGTCTTGCCCGGAAAATACAATTCCTTCCGCGAGTACCCGCATCTGGAGGCCCGATTGCGCCAGCGAATTTCTCCCGAGCAAGCCGCCACTATGCTTCAGGCACTCCTGCGGCGTGAGGAACTCGATCTTGAAGCCCGCAGTGAACTTTATGCGGAGATGGCCAACCACCTGCGTGAAATCGTCCCTTTCCCCGAGGAGGTCTCTGCGGGCCTGAGCGATGAGCAGTATCTTCGTAATGCCCTGGAGAGCCTGATGCGCCGTCGCGGCGTCCAAGAGTAAGACGCATCCATTTGGCCGGGGGAAGGGGTTCTTGTTAGAGTATACGAAACGATCCGCCGATACTCCGATTGGGTGGAGCTTTGCGAGCGGACAGGAGACTTTCATGCCGGTTGAGGTATCGGAAACCCGCTTGTCGGGCGTGCTTGTGGTGACCTCGCGGGTCTTTCGGGACAATCGAGGCTACTTCACGGAGTCATTTTCCTCGCGTGACCTTGAGAAAGCGGGTTTTCCCCCGATCACTTTCCTTCAGGACAATCTCAGTTGCAGTGCCAAGGGCGTGCTGCGCGGCATGCATTATCAGTTGCGTCCCCACGCCATGGGCAAGCTGGTTCGCGTCATACAGGGTGCGGTTTTTGATGTGGTGGTGGATCTGAGGGCGACCTCGCCGACCTTCGGGCAGTGGGCTGGAGAATGGCTTGACGAGGACAATGGCAAGGCTTTGTGGGTGCCTGCGGGCTTCGCGCATGGTTTCCTCGCGCTGGCGGATCGCACCCTGGTGCATTACAAGTGCGATGCTTTTCACGAAGCCCCTGCGGAGCGTTCGTTGCATTATGCGGATCCCGATGTGGGCATCGAATGGCCGGATGAAGTGCGGGTGATTTCACCGAAGGACGAGATTGCCCCGACGCTTAAGGACGCGGAATACAACTTTGACTGAAGTCCGCGTGGAGCGGGGAAGGGGTTTCCCGAGTCCAGAGCAAATGGATGACTTGATAAACATCCCCCGGCGCGATGCGCCGGGGGATGTTGTCGTTCTATTTCTCCGGTTTGGGGCAGGCGTTCACAAATTTGAGGGCTTCGGCGATCAGCGTGTCACCGGTTCCTTCCGCCAGCGAGGTCTTCGAAATGTAGGAGTACCGCTCAAAGGAGTTCCAGTCCACCTTGGTCATCATGTAGCCGAAGGCATCGTTCGTCAACCCGAAGAGCAGGTTGAACCGGCCCTGCATGTTCCGCTTGAGGTAGTAGCCGATATTGGGCAGCGCCTCGCCGGGGATGGTGAGGATCTGAACCGGGCCCAGATTTACCACATTGACCTGCGTGGGCGCACAGCCGTCCGGCGTTGTCTTGAACTTCAGTGGTGAGGCCGAAAGGATTTGCTTCATCAACGGCGACTCCACCGGGAAGTTGATTGTGGTTGCGAAGCACGCCAGTTTCGGATCGTCGAAAGTCTCCGCTTTCGCGGCAATTTCAATAGCCTTCTCCGCCATGAGATTGCCGATGCGGATGCATTCTTCCCAATTGTTGTTTTCCTGGCCCGGCTTTCCATCGGGCACGCGCGTATCGGCGGTCACCATCCCGCCTTGGGCACTGTTCATGAAGAGGGCGGTTCCTCCGCCTAGTTGGGCGACGTGGTCATAGAGCGGGCCACAGAGGTCCGGGGAGCAAATGCCTTGCTCGTTGCCGATGACTTCCGGGTGCGTGGCGTAATTGACAAGCGTGACGAGGGGTTTGTCTTTTGCCGCCCCTTCGGTTTCAATGAACTGCAGCACGTTCATGCGCGGGTCGTAGAGTTCCGGCGCATAGTAGTTATAGGCGATTCGCTTGCCAGCGTTGTCTGTGCCCGCTTTCATGCGAACCGGTTTCAGGGCTGCAAGCGCCTGTTTGATGGTTGCCGCCGTTTTCTGGCAGACAGCATCGATGTACTTGAGGTCGGCACCGGTTTCCCCCTTCTCATTCACGAAGGCGTACATGTCGGGGGCCGAGTGACTGTGTGTTACGCCGATGAGGATGTTTTGTGGCGGGATTTCTTTGACTTCCGCACGCACACGGTCTCCTAATATCCCGGGGAAACCCAAGAAATCCAAATTGACGATGGCCACCCGGGTGTCGCCGCTTTCCAGCACCAGGGCGCGCGATGTGAGTTCGCCACATTTTTTGGTGGCGGGTTCGGAACCGCCCGCCCCGCCGCTCACGGGCAACAACGGATCGGGAGTGATGACGGTGACGGCCACGCCCGCCT
>CAIZGN010000392.1 GCA_903932505.1 Candidatus Hydrogenedentota bacterium | reverse complement strand
CGGTGCGCCGCCTGCTGCGGGTACAGATCGACGATGCCATCGCCGCCGACGAAATCTTCACTACCCTGATGGGTGACGATGTCGAGCCGCGCCGCGCCTTCATCGAATCGAACGCGCTGTACGCCCGCAATATCGACGTTTGAGTTTAGAGGGGGAAGCCTAACCAGGTGCAATCAAAAGTCATATACTGCGCCTGTCTCCTCCTCCGATCCACAAGGATTGGATTCAACCCGATACCGAGGTATCGGGTTTTTTTTGCAGCAGCGTAACTTCGCCGGCAGCCGTTTTCCGTCGGAATACGCTTCGCATCCGGAACGTCAGCCGAAAAAATTGCCGCCGGTCTTGCCGTCAGCGCCGCGTGATAGTGGCAAGTGGCGACAATGTGGTGACAATTTTGTCTTGACAAACCGTGTGCGCACCCTAAAATGCCAGATATTGCGGTGCACCATTCCATGGTTCGAGTGCGTCTGCCGAAGCCGATGGTCCGTTTGACTTCTATCTTTTGACACTTTCCAGGGAGATTGCGATGTACAAAATACCCGGACAACTGACAAGCGCCCGCAACACGGGCGTCGAGACTCTTGCGACTATCGCCAATGCCGCTTTTGCCGGTGCTGAGCGGATGACGGCCCTGAACCTGAATGCTGCCCGCACGTTCCTGGAAGACAGCGCGGCGAATACCCGCGCGCTCGTCGCCGTCAGGGGGGTGCAGGGTTTTGTTTCGCTGCAAAACAAGCTGGCCAAGCCCGGTCTGGAGAAAGCTGCTGCGTACTCCCGCAGCGCGCGTCAGATCGCCGCTGAAACCCGGGAGGCGCTGTCCGAAGTGATGGAACGGCAGGTTTCCCGACTCGACCGGAAGCCCGGAAAGGCCGCGTAGGCCTGCTCTGCGCTCATCTCTTCCCGCGCCGGAAAGCGCGGAATTCAAGCCGGAAGCGCCGACAAAGAGCGGACGCTCCGGGTCTCGCGGTCGTTCCGCGTTGCCAGTCACGGGCAACCTCGACCTCAGAACCATGAACAGCAAAGGAGAAACCTTGTCCCCGACAATTTCTCGAAGAACCCTGTACGCACGCTTCACCACGACAGCCCTCGGCTACCTTCACTTTGATGCGGCAATGACCGGCCTGGTACTTGCCTTGGTGATTGCGGCGGCTTCGGCAAACAGCATCGAAGTCGCCCGGTGGCTGCGATCGTCTGTCCCGGCTGTATTTGCCCCGACCGAGACGCCGTCGCCTGCAAGGGACGCGGAACTCGCGGCCCGACGCCTGACGCCGGCCATGAGGGCTGCTCTCGATTACGTTGTGCAGCGCTACCACGTGTCCGCAGAGGCGCTTCAACCAGCTTTTCACGCGGCGCAACTGGTCGGTCGTGAGCGGCAGATCGACCCCCTGCTGCTGATCGCCGTGATCAGCATCGAATCAAGGTTCAACCCTTTCTCCCAGAGTGCCATGGGCGCACAGGGCCTGATGCAGATCATTCCCCGTTACCACCAGGACAAGGTCCCCGTTTTTGCGGGGGCGCAGCCCTTCCTTGATCCGGTCATCAACGTCCAGATCGGCGCCCGAATACTGCAAGAATCGATACGCCGCAACGGCGGCCTGATGGAAGGTTTGCAGTATTACGCCGGCGCGGTCGATGATGAAGAGCAGACCTATGCGAACAAGGTGCTTGCCGAAAAGCTTCGTCTTGAGCAGGCAGTGCGCCGCAGAGAGGGCGCGACCGTCTGAGAACAGGGCCTCGCGCCGCGCCGGGAAGATCCCCCGCAACACCGCCAGCGGAGCTGAAGGCATGAGCAGACGTTCTTATCCTCTGTCCAGAGTCTATGGACTTCTCGAGCCGGGGCCGGTGCTGCTGCTCACCACGGCGCACCGGGGAAAAACCAATCTCATGACCATGTCATGGCATACGATGATGGAGG
>CAIZGN010000391.1 GCA_903932505.1 Candidatus Hydrogenedentota bacterium | reverse complement strand
TTGCCATGGCGCTTGGCCACGTTCTTGATGATGTACTTGAAAAGGGTCAGCTGATCCGCCATGTCGCACAGCGGCTGGAAACGAAGGTCGATCTCGGCTTGGCCGGCCGTCGCCACTTCGTGGTGGTGACATTCAACCGTCAAACCCGCTTCCAACATTACCGCCGACATTTCCTGGCGCAGGTTGTGCGTCTGGTCGCCAGGGGGAACGGGGAAGTAGCCTTCCTTGTAGCGCAGCTTGTAGCCGGTGTTGGGGCTTTCCTCGCGTCCGCTGTTCCAGATGGCTTCGTTGCTGTCGACACGGTAGAAATTGCCATAGGGCTGCTGATCAAAACGGACGTCATCGAAGATGAAGAATTCCGCTTCCGGTCCGCAGAACGCCGTATCGGCGATTCCTGTCGACTGCAGATAGGCTTCCGCCTTCTGGGCGATATTGCGAGGGTCACGCGAATACCGCTCTTTGGTAATCGGATCGAGGATGTCGCAATACAGGATCAACGTGGGAATGTCGGAGAACGGGTCAATCGTGGCCGTCCTTGGATCCGGCTTGACCAACATGTCGCTCTCATGGATTCCCTGCCAACCGCGGATACTCGAACCATCGAAACCCATTCCGTCTTCGAAGGTGTCTTCCGACAATTGCGCGGCCGGGAAGGTCATATGCTGCTGCAATCCGGGGAAATCCATGAATCGGAAATCCACGAACTGGATGTTTTTGTCCTTCATCATTTTGAGGACATCACTGGGACCGAACTTCTTGTGCATGACTGTCTTCCTTGTGGTCTTTACCCGTTGCATCCAGATTGCATCGGTTAAGACCGGTTTGGGGTACTATTCTGGAGCCGCAGCGTCCGCCGCGCACCTGCTCCATTCTCACTTCGTTACGCGACGAACTATTGCAACACCGCGTCACCGGTTTCACCGGTGCGGATCCGGATGGCGTCCTCCACGGGAGAGACGAAGATCTTACCATCTCCGATACGTCCAGTGGAAGCGGACTCCAAAATGGCCTTAACCACCGCCGGTGCAATTTCATCGCTGATGACGATCTCGATCTTCACTTTGGGGAGAAACTCCACCACATACTCCGCTCCGCGATACAACTCCTTGTGGCCTTTTTGGCGGCCAAAACCTTTGACTTCCGTTACTGTCATTCCCTGCACCCCGACTTGGGCCAGGGCTTCCTTCACTTCTTCGAGTTTGAAGGGTTTGATAATCGCGTCAATCTTCTTCATGTCTTCGTCTCCGTTGGTTGGCCTGCATTACATCACGTAACCCGCTTCACCATGCAGGGCCGTATCAAGCCCTTCACTCTCTTCATCCGAACGCACCCGCAATCCGATGGTCGCTTTCAACACAACCAATATGAGGTACGAAACCACGCCGGACCACACAATGGTCACGCCACAACTCATCAGCTGGCTGAGTACCTGGGCACCGATGGTCGGATTCAGCAAGCCTTGGCCACCCAGGGCCGGGGCCGCGAACACACCGGTCATAATCGCACCCGTGAACCCGCCGATGCCGTGTACGCCGAAAGCGTCCAGACTGTCGTCGTAGCCAAGTTTGCGCTTGAGGACGGCCGCGCCGAGGAAGCAGGCCACGCCCGCTGCCACACCGATGGCCAGAGAACCCAAGGGACCACAACTGCCCGAGGCCGGTGTAATTGCCACCAAGCCCGCCACCGCACCGGTAGCCGCACCCAGGGCACTCGGCTTGCCGAAACGCACCCACTCAATCGCCATCCAGGTCAGCGTCGCCGCCGCCGTCGCCATGTGGGTCACCAACATCGCCATACCCGCCGAGCCGCCGGCCGTCAATGCACTACCAGCGTTGAAACCAAACCAGCCCACCCACAGCATGCAGGCACCGGTCACTGTCATTGTCAGATTGTGAGGCGGCATCGCCGTGTGGGGGTAGCCTTCGCGTTTGCCAAGCATCAAGCACGCCACCAGCGCCGCCACACCCGCATTCACATGCACTACTGTGCCACCTGCGAAATCAAGGACGCCCCAGTTCGCGAAGAGCGAACCTTTGCCTGCCCAAGCCATGTGGCAGATCGGAACGTAGGAGAACATTACCCAGAGCGCTGTGAACCACAACACGGCCGAGTATTTCATGCGCTCCGCATAGGCACCACAAATAAGAGCCGGCGTGATGATCGCAAAGGTGGCTTGGAACGTGATAAACACCGTCTCGGGAATCGTCCCGCTCAGGCTGTTCACACCCACGCCTTTGAGGAAGAGCTTGCTGATTCCACCCAGCAGACTGTTCGCGTTAAGGACGCCCTCCGTCATACCCGTGGCATCAAAGGCCAGCGAGTAACCCGCCACCAGCCACAGCACTGAGACCAGTGCCGTCAACCCGAAGCACTGCGCCAAAACCGACAGCACATTCTTCGTGCGAACCAGACCTCCATAAAACAACGCCAAGCCTGGAATCGTCATAAAAAGAACTAGTACTGTCGAAGTCAACATCCACGCCGTATCTCCGGCACTAAGCGTTACTTCCTGCGCAAAGCCCGTGCTGCACGCAAGACCGGCCGCCAAGCCCAAACCCGCCAATTTCCGCCACCGCCGGTGGTAGGCACACTGAAGCACACTGCTCATGAGGGTATCCTCCTTTTCATGATTCACTTTTTCTCTATGATTTCCACTCATGGTGCACCCGAGCCTGGAGTCCGGCCCCATCGTCCCGCATGGAACGGTAGGCCTTAGACCGCCAATAAAACGTTTCGCTAAATATAAGCAAGGGTCGTGCCAAAGGTGTTTTTCATGGCAAAATCAGCCTTTCCACATCACCGAAAGTCTCTGTAAGTCGTATATTGACAAGAACATGGATTTTCCGCAAGGATTACGACCTTGGGTGCAAGCCGAGGGGGGAGCGGCCTGACAATTCGATCAAATTCCTACATTTGTGTAGGAAGCTATTCGTCATTCTCCCCAAAACGTAGGAAACGCCCTCTGAGATACCTGCCTGTGCAGGAAATTGCGGTGCGCCCCCGAATTTCCTTAGAGTACTCGAGAATTACCAGCGCAGCCGTGTAGAGGAGGAAGCTTGAGCGAACCACCCCGCATCACCATCCCCGAAGGACTCCAGCAATGGATGTCCTACCGCAAATTCGCGGGGCCTCTACCCCGTGTCTTTATCCTCGAGAGCAACTATTGGATCGATGGCGCTTGCAAGCGAGCGGCGGAGCAAATGGGCTGGGAGGTGGGACGGGCACCGGTGGTGTTGGGCGGCAGCATGCCGCGCGAAATGCTGGCGGGACTTCTGCAATCCCTCGCGGAATTTCGCCCGGATTTCATCCTCTCGATTAACCTCAGCGGCATGGATGATACGGGCCTGTTTGCGCGGCTTTTCGCGGACTTGGGCATACCGTCGGCGGCTTGGTTTGTGGATGATCCGCGCACCATCCTTATGAACCGCACGCTGTACGCCTCCCCCCTGGCCGTGGGTATTACCTGGGAGGCCTCCTACCGTGACTACCTGATTGAGTGCGGTTTTGCCGAGGCGCATACCCTGCCCCTCGCGGTGGATGACACGCTTTTCAACGCGCCGCCCGCTGAATCCTGGTCTTTTCCACCCGCTTTTGTGGGGCATTCCATGACCGAATTCGCGATGAGTGAATGGGCCTGGGTGGAGGAGCGTCCGCATGTTGCTGGCCCGCTCCATGCGGCCTTTGACGCAGGTCGGGTCACCCGGGAGAATTTCGCGCGTAATCTGGCGGCCATCTTGGGTGAAGAAGTGGTTTCAGGATTTGACCCGGACGAACGGCGGCATGCCGAACTGGTGTGCTTCATCGAGGGCACCAAACGCCTGCGCCAATCCCTGATCGAGACGCTCGCCCCGGAGGGCATCTGCGCCTGTGGCGATGAGGCTTGGCAGCACATCGCCCCTTACTGGAGCGGCACGATCGACTACGAAAACACCCTGCCCTCGTTCTACCAGCAGTGCGAGGTGAACCTGAACACCACGAGCCTGCAAATGGCGACCACGGTCAACCAGCGGGTTTTTGATTGCCCCGCCGCCGGAGGATTTCTATTGACCGATGCGCAGTCCGCGCTTTGGAATCTGTTTGACGTGGAGCATGAAGTCGTTGTGTACCGCAGCCTGGACGAGGCAGTGGAATTGCTCCGGTATTACCGGGCACACCCCGAAGCGCGACGCCCCCTGATCGAGAAGGCCCGCAAACGGATTCTTGGCGAACACACCTACCGCCACCGCCTAGAACGCCTTGCGGAGATTATGCGAAACCGTTTCGCGGGCTAAAGCGAGGGCGACTTTAGACGAGGTCGCAAGCGTCTGCGGGCATCCAATGTTCCTCGCGACCACGCCATTTCACATTGCAACCGATTGGATTGGTTACCGGGGTGCTAATGGGCTGTCCGGTCAACAAGGCTTCCAATGCGGTGTCGAGGTCGTTCACGGTCGCCTTTCTTGCATCACGCGGACTGTCGATCCCGCGTCCGGTATAGACCAGATTGCGATCTGGGTCGAAGACATAGAAATGGGGCGTGCGGAGCGCACCGTAGGCCTTGGCGACCGCCTGACTCTCATCGTGGCAATAGGTCCAAGGGAAGCGTTCTGTTTCCATGCGCGTCATCATGTGCTCGAAAGTGTCTTCCGGGTGATTCTCCGTACTGTTCGAGTTGATGCCTACAAAGGCGACCCCGCGCGGCCCGAACTGTTCCACGGTCTTGCGGGTAACCTCATCGCTGCCCACGACATACGGGCAATGATTGCAGGTGAAGAAGACCACGAGTGCCTTGGCCGCCCCGAAGTCTTTCAATGTGTAGGTTTTCCCGTCGGTTGCCGGTAGAGAAAAATCGGGAGCTTTCGCGCCCAGTTCCAAAGTGAATCCCATGTGTAAACCCTTTCATTGGGTGTCCCCTGCTTCCTGAAACAGAAACCGGGGCGATGGAAGCTCTGGCTACCACCGCCCCGGTTGAATAAACAAGTGGATTATTTCTTCAATTCCCGGATGCGGATGTTGCGGTAGTCCAGCCGCGAACCATGGTTCTGCAGGCCGATGTAGCCATCGGTCCGCGACAGGCCAGGATGCTCTTTGAGCTTGTCTGCGTGCTGCGACAGATCACCATCAATGGTTTGGAAACCATTGAGCCAAACCTGAATCTTTTGGCCCTCAATGCGGACATGCATCTTTTCCCATGTACCAGCGGGCAGGGTTACTTTCCGTGATGGCGCGATGGTGGAATAGACACTGCTGCAATACTGCCAAGGCTTAAGGGTGGCATACTGCGCATCGAAATCATCGAGCACCTGGATTTCGCTGCCTTCGAAGGCGGGGTTGCCTTCACGCGGGGCGCGGATGAAAATACCACTGTTACCACCAGCAGGCACCCGGAATTCCAGTTCGAGGTCGAAATCGGAGAAGGTGTCCTTGGTGGACAGCCAGCCGCCACCTTCCACGCCACTTGTGAAGAGGATGCCGTTTTCGACACCCCAAGTCTTCTTATCACCGACTTCTTCCCAGCCGGTGAGGTCTTTGCCGTTGAAGAGGTCGCGCCAGCCTTCTCCACGCGGAATCTCGCGGATGAAGACGTTCTTGAACCACAGGTTACTGCCGTGGTTCTGCAGCTCAATCTGGCCGGAGGGGTAGATCGGCTTTGTGCGATCCCAGAAGTTTTCCAGCACCACGTTGTCCACCACCAGCTTGTCGTTGAGACGCACCGTCACCTTTTCACCGATCATGGTGATGCGGAAGGTGTTCCACTGGCCAATGGGATTATCCGCAACCACGAGGGGGTCTTTCGCGCCTTTCTGGTTGTTGTAGAGCCCACCGGAACCTTGCGGCCACTGGGCCGGATCCCAAATCTGCACTTGGGGCGTGCCACGCAGATAGACGCCACTGTCGCCCTTCGGCTCAATCTTCCAGTCCACCAGCATGTCGAAATCTTCGTAATCACGTGCGGTGCAAAGCGAATGGCCTTTGCCATCGAAGCACAGGGTGTTGTCTTCGGCCCGCCAATGGGCTTTCATGTCAGCATCCGCCTCGGCTTGCGCGGCGGCCAATTCTTCGGGCGTCAGCTTGGCGCGCTCTTCGGGGCTACCGTTCTTGCCCGCCAGACCCTTCCAGCCCGTGAGGGTGGTGCCGTCAAAAAGCTTTTCGAAGCCTTTGGGGGCTTTGCCCGCATCGGTCTCACCCAGAAGCCGGGAGATCGAGGGTTCCACAGCATTCGCCCAGAGCACATAGCCCGTTTCATTCGGGTGCAGAAGGTCGGGCATGACCGATTTCGGCAGTTTGCCGTCGTCGCCAAGGAAACTCCGGTTGATGTCCAGGAAGAACACCGATTGTCCATCATGCAGCTTGGCAATGAGTTCGTTGCTCTTTGCGAGGGTTTGAATCCGTTCTTCGGGAACATCTGCGCGCGGGAAAATGGCGAGCAGAAGAATCTTGGTTTGCGGCAACTGCGCACGCAGTTTGTCGACGATGGCCTTCACCCCGGCAAACACGTCGTCCGCCGTGCAGGGCTTGGGCTGCTGCTGGCCGATGTTGTTGGTACCGATCATGATGACCGCCAGTTTCGGGGAAATGCCTTTGATGTTCCCGTTGTCCAAGCGCCAGAGCACATGTTCGGTGCGGTCGCCCGAGATACCCAGATTGACGGCGTTACGATCGGCATAATACCGATCCCAAGTGGCTTTTCCGCCGCCTTCCCAACCGTGGGTGATCGAGTCGCCGATCATGATGAGATCCACATTGCCCTGCGCCACGCGGGCGTTCATGGATTCGTGGCGTTTTACCCAATCCTCGTCTTTGCGGGGTTCCGGGGTGATGGACGATTGCGCGCAGGCATAGCCCGCTGCCAGCCCCACGAGGAGCAGCACGCAGAGCCACCGGAACAGCGCCGGTTTTGGGGAGAGAACTACATGTTTCATGGTTTCAACCTTTCTCCTTCCGAGATTTTGCGTTCTCAAGGACGCATACATAGCTTCACGGGTCACCACAGACCCCGACACAGTAAGTCCGCAGTGTACACCCCACCCGTGGTCTTCCGCAAAGCGTCCGCCACGCTTTTGATGTCCCCGCCCCATTCTCCTATAATCATGGCCAATGTGGTGCAGGCGTTCCTGCCTGCCTATCGAAAGTGTACTCCCTCGAAAGGACAGAGCCTTGACGGAAATCTCCGGCAATTCCGATTGCAACAGCCCCGTGAAAACGGCCGACGCGCCTTCCGCCTTTGGTGGAAGCACCTGGCACCTCGCCATCATCGCGATCCTTGGTCTGGCGATTCATGCGTTCAGCCTCTTTGTGCCCTTCCACGGCGAAGACCAGCGCCTCTTTCTGGATACCCCTGCCCTGCAAAGTCCCCTGACCGCCCTGCAGGCTCTGGGGCAGATGCCCTATGCGCCTCTTACCCTCTTTGGCTATGCGCTGAATGCCTGCGCAAACCCGGGCGATCCCCTGCCCTTGCATGCCGTCAACATCATGTTGCATGTCATCAACGCGCTGCTGATTTATGCGCTTCTGGTTCAACTGCTGGGCAGTACGCGATCAAAATGGGCCTTGGGGGCGGCCTTGATTTTCCTCATCATGACCCCCGGCCTGTACAGCGCATACTATCTGGCAGCGCGACCGGGTATGCAGGCCACCTGCTTTGCCTTGTTCGCATTGATCGCCTTCGCGGGCGCTTCTGAGGGGGAAACGCTGGACTACCGCCGACTCATCTATGCGGCCATTGCCTACGCGCTCGCCGTGGGGAGTCATGCGGTGGCACTGGGTTTGCCCCTGGCCATGCTGGCGCTGGATGCTTCTCGCGGTGGCTGGGCCCGGGTCTTGCAGCACCGCAACCTGCATGCCGCTTTCATTGGACTCATGTTGCTGCTTGAACGCATCTGGACCGCAGCTTTAGGGACATCCGTCTCAGGGTCGGGCATCTTCACCTATGCATGGAGTACCGTGGCGTGGAATTCGATGATCGCCCCGGTGCACAACTCGGGACTAATCGCCTGCGCCCAGCCCAATTTTGCACCCATTGCGGGTGGCCTTGTTCTGGTCATCGCTTTGCTGTGCCTCGCGCTGTCGTGCTGGAAACGCAGTGGAAGTGCGTTGGGATGGGCCTTGTTGCTGGTCGCATGGCTCGCGCCTGCCACAGGATTGCTGCCTTCTGGTGAACTCTCGACCGCCCAACAAGCTTACTTTCCCACGGTGGGCTTCGTCCTCGGGCTCGCGATAGGGTGCGCCCCGTTCCGGCGCTCCGCATTAGTCGGCCTCGTTTGCCTTATTTTCTTCTCGGGCATCTCAGGTTTTATTGTCCGGCTTGGTGAACCGTGGGGTGACCCAGTTGCCTTGTGGAATAAGGCGGCAGGACACAGCCCGGAGGTGGCGCGCGAATGTCTCCAGAATGCGGCCCGGTATGCCCTGGAGTATGGCCGACGCGCCGAAGATCCTGCGGAACGCGGTGCGCTGCTGGCTCAGGCCGAAATCGCTTGGAAGGCGGTGATAGACCGGAATCCCAAGGGGCGGGAGGTTGACGCGGTCACCGCCACGGGACTTGGGGAGACCTTTCAGGCACTGGGCCGGGGGGATGAGGCACTGCAAGCCTTTCAGCAAGCCTTAGCGGCTGACCCCTTCCATGCCGAAGCCTCGTTGAACGCCGGTCTGCTCGAATTCGCGCGGATGCAGGCGGGCGAGGGCGAAGCAGCCGCACAACGGGCTCTTGAACACTTCCGTCGGCTCGAAAAGCTGGGACCGCTCCCGAGCGAGGCTTGGGGGCCCTACGCCCTCGTGCTCACCCAAGCGGGAGACTTTGCCGAGGCGCTCGAAAAGGCCCGAAGCATGCCCGCCGGGGTGCCCCCCTTGCCGGAATCCACGCTTAAGGAAATCGAAAAAGCAGCAGCGCAAGTAGTGGCGCTCCAAAAACAAGAAGACCAGTACCTGAAGACCCCCGACCAATGGAAGGAGGCGGCGCTTGTCCGGGCCCAACGCCTGATAATCCAAGGCCGTCTGCTCAATGCCTCGTATCTTCTCGAGCAAGTACTGAGCAAGGGTCCGAATCCCAATGCGGATGCTCTGCTGGCGCGGATCAAGGAACAAATGGCCCGACGAAGTGCGCCAGCGGTATCATAAAACCACAGTTTGAGGTCAAAATTACACGTTTTTTTGCCAAAAACGGTGCGTTTTTTCCCGAAATATGGCGGTGGGTGGCGGAAAAACCGAAAGTGGAGGGATGGATATGGTTGCTGGACACGCTGGGAGCAGATCCGTATTTGGGGATCTTGGGGGGAGTGGTGAGGTGGTGGTGCCAGGGGCAACATCCCCCGCTGCTTCGCGGCACCCCCTTCAAAGGGGGATTTTTTCGCGCGCTGCGCTTGTCCTTTTTCTGCTGTTCTTTTTTCATGGTAGCAGTGAGGCGGCTGGTCGCAAGGGGAAGGCTGAGGAATTTCGTACCATCAGTACCAATATCTATGATCTGGTGGTGCAGAAGGATGCCCGGGTCGACATCCAATGGCTGACCGGAGAATCCATTATCGACAATGCTTGCCCTATGGCCCAGCTGGAGGGTGATGAAAAGCCAAAGTCCTTGCCGGTCGAGGCGATTCAATCCAACCGAATCCCTGTGGATGATCCCATGGGCATGGGACAGGGTATGGTGGTGATGGGCAAGGATTGCGAATGGCGCTTGTGTGTCTATCCTGGACAACCGTTCTTCACGGCCCAAGTGGTGTACACCAACACCTCCAAGCACCCCGTGCGTATTGCCCAACTCATTCCGTGGGCTGTGAGCGAGGGGGCGGGTAGTGGCGTATCCTTTGGCCCCAACCCGGACGAGGCCCGTTTTCTTGGCAACGGCCAACCCCTCCCCTCGCGGAATAGCGTGGCGGAAATGACCCGGGGTGGCGGTTTTAGCGCGGGCGTTCTCTCGGGTTTTAATCCCACGTCGAATCAGGGCCTGCTCGCGGGATTCCTCACCGCGAACCGCGCGCTGACCCAGGTGCGAATCAATCGCACCGAGAAAGCGGGGCCGGTTCTCTTTGATGTTTTCCGCGCCGAATGCGTATACGACCCAGCCGTGGAACTGCAGCCCGGCGAGGCACTCAGTTCGGAACGGGTCTATATTGCCCTGCTCCACGCGGAGCCACACAAAGAACTGGAAAACTATGGCCGGGCGGTTGCGCTTTCCAACGGGATTAAGGGTGGGCCTGCCATGCCGTCTCATGGTCTGGAGACTTGGAACCCGGTCTACCAGAAGGGGATCGGCTCTGCCTTTCTCCAGCAGAACCTCGCCTTCATGAACCAAGAGGTGCGCCGATACGGGTGGAATTTCTTCGGTATCGGGGTCGGCTGGGATGTGGGTGACGGATCGTGGGAGGCTTCGGCCAACAGCTTTCCAGACGGCATGGCCGCCCAAGCGAAAGCCATTCACGCGCTCCAGATGAAGGCCGGTCTGTATATCGATCCTTTCACGGTGCCGCGATCGGCCCCGCTGGCCCAAGCGCACCCGGACTGGATGGTCGAACCCAACGCTGCGGGAAAAGCCGCGCTTGGCCCCGACCGGCTTATTCTTGATGTCACAACTCCCGGTGCCTATGAATACGTCCGCTCCCTGGCCAGCAAAGTCACGCAGGACTGGGGATACGACACCTTGCAGGAAGGCGATTCCGTACACGCGCTCCTGCTCGCGGAAAGCTACCACAACCCCAAAGCCACCCGGGCCGAGGCGGTGCGACTGGGCTTTCAAGCACTGCGCGAGGGGTTGCAGAATGGTGCGCAGATTCACAGCAACGCGCCTCCCCTGATCGCCGGACTTTTCAGCGACCAGATCCGCACCGGCATGGATAACGCGCCCTTGTGGCGTTCCGGGAAACCCGAGGGCCCTTGGGGTTGTGTCGAATCGCTGGGGAACGCCATTCGTCGCTACTACCTCTCCCCCGCGCTCTTTCTACCTGATCCCGGTTGCGCATTCTTCGGACACGACGCCGCTCGGGCAACGTGGAAGGTCGAGGATCAACCCAAATTAACATGGTCCCAGAGCGTGGCTTGGTTCACCGGCGCGGCCTTGACGGGGGGGGCGGTAAAGACGGGGGAATCCTTCTCCGAGTTTAATCCCGCCGAGCTGGAAGTGCTCAGGAAGCTACTGCCTTCCCTGCGTCGTCCCGCAAAACCCATCGACCTGTTCCAGGACGGCCCGCCGAATGTGTGGTCCCTCCCCGTCGAGGGCAAGGCCGGGCGGTGGCAAATACTCGCGGTTTTCAATTGGGATGAGAAGGAAGCCCACACCTTTACCGTGCCTTTCGAGGCCCTCGGACTCGATCCGGGCGCGTATTACACGGTGTACGAGTTCTGGGGCGAAACCTACTACGGCACGGCGCAGAGTCGGCTGGACGTTCAGACACCTCCGGGCAGCGTGCTTCTCTTCGGCTTGCGCAAATTTGAGGAGCACCCCATGTTCCTCGCCAGCAACCGCCATTTCACCCAGGGCGCGCTGGATCATGAACTGGTGGAGTGGAAAGAGGACGACCGCATGCTGCACGGCCGTTTCGCCGGTCTGGCCGGTACCAATTATCGTCTGCGTGTGCTGGCCCAAGATCCCTACACGCTCCGGGAAGCGGTGGTCACTGCCGATATAGCGAAGACCACCACACAAGGCCGGGTCATCTGCATGGAATTCCGTTGCGGGGAGAACGGCCCGGTGGATTGGCAGGTTCAATTCTAATTTTGAGTTCCCTATTGCCTTTTTCGTCATCTTCAGGTAGAATTGAGTTGTCTAACAACCACGGAGGGTTATACTATGGACGGAATTTCAGCCCTTGGATCCGCAGGCAGCGCAGCAGCGTTGCAGACTGAGTTTCAGACTCGGGTCGCGGTCATGCAGAAGAATGCGGTTCAAATGCAGGGCGAACAGGCGCTGCAACTCATTCAGGCCGCAGCGGCGGATCCTGCTGTGGGGTCGAAGGTCAACATTCAGGCCTAGCGGGTCGCCTTTGCCCTGACATGCAGCAATAGACCCTTCCCATCCGGGGTCTGCCCCACCGTTTCCAGCCATGTCGCGGCTTGTAGAGCCGTGCGTGCTGCGGTGGCGCAGGACCAGGTTTCCGGGCAGTAGATCCATTCCACACACCATCGTTCAGCGATGGCATGGCGTTGTGCATCCGGGGTGTTAGCATCGAAAAACGCCTCGTTATCCGCGCGTAACGCCGTGTAGGATTGTCCGGTCAGGTTGAAAGAACCAATTCCGAAGACCACCGGATTGCTCCGCTGCATGGCGATGATATCGCTGGCAGGTGGCGGGGCCATCACGGTTCCGGGGCCGATCTGTTTCATCAGCAGGGCGTCCGACTCGTTCATCGCTTCCGAATGACAGTACGCGTAGGTCTTGCCGCGGGGGGTTTGAAACGCGATGGTGGCCACGGCGATACCGGAGACGCCACAGCCGATTAGGATCATCCACGCCATCCTCCCCCAATTCTTGGACAGGGAAGCAATACCCTTTGCGGCACCGACACACAAGGGCAGCCAGAGGAACACCTGAAGGCGTTGCGGGCCGAATTGCAGGAACCAGCCCCTGCCCCAACCGCTGATACTGAGCGACAGAAATATGAGCAACCACAAGACCAGCCAGTCGGATGGTTGTTCTGTTTCATCGCGCAACGGCAACCTCCACGCAAGCACAACACCCAGCAGCGCACCCAGCAAGGCCGGATCTGAAATGGCAGCCGCCACCGAACCATCACGCCCGAGGAGCAGATTTCCATAGTAGCCCTGATACGCGAGATAGAGCAGTCCCTGCGCCATGAGATATCCGGCGCAGCCGAAGGTTATGAACCGTGCCAAACCCCGGAAACGTCCCATGACCCGCCCTGCCGGGCCGATTCCCAGTAGCAGATGCAGCCAGGCCACCACCACAAAGGGCGAGACCCACATCGCCATATTTCCCACTTGCAAGTGATTGTCAATGACTGCGGGATTGGTGCGCATGAGAGCCGAGGCGCACGCCATTCCCAAGAATGCGGGGGCTGCAAAATAGAGAAACAGGCGGACGCGGTCCCGCAGGGCCAGATCGCGTTTTTGCCACAGGTACAAGGCGGCTAAACCCAGGGTAAACAAGGCATAGCGTGCATCGACGAAGCTGCCGGGCAGCATGGCCCAATGGGCGGGGCGGCGGGTTCCCGTTTGCGCTGAACGCAGCAGCGCAGTCAGGCCCGAAAAACAGCACGCCAGCGAAAGGGTGTAATACAGTCTCGGGAAATAGAGCACCGGTTGCAGGGATGGGCCTTCAAACAGGTCGTACACGGCGAAGCGGTGGAAATAGCTTTCAAAACCGGGGGTGGTGTGCAGACCGAAAAGCCCGGTGAGCAAGTACAAGAGCCCGCCCGGCCCGGCACTCAGGGTGAACAGCAGGAAGGCCGCTCCCGCATGCCGGGGTACCGCACGCCGCAAGAAACCATGCACCGCGCGCAGGTATACGAACACGCCGACCGCATTCGCCACGGCGTATACCAGCAAATAATCGGCGCGCAGCAGTCGCGCCAGCAGCCCGAGCAGGCCATACAACCACAAATGCGGCACGGCATAGAAACTCAGGCTCTGGTTCCCGACTGAAGACTGGCAGGTGGCGTAGAGGGAGGCAAAGCCGGTGTCGAAAAGACGCATGCTTTGGAGGAAAAGTGCGCTGTCCGCAATGCTCAGTCCTGTGGGGACCATCCCTGCGGGGGGGGCAAAGCGAAGGATGGCTTGCACCAGCAGGGGTTGCATCGACAAGACCCCGATCACCACCCACACCCACGGGGGGGGGCGGTCGGAAGTCAGGGATGGATGCTTCGATTGGGAAACGCGCTCGGACATGGGGCACTCCGGTTATGACCACCCGACGAGTATACACAAAGCTGTGTGGGGGTGGGAAAGACGGGTATTGACAAAAGGTGACTATTTGGCTATAATGCCAAATAGGCAAATTAAGGAATAAAACATGAACCAGCAGACGCTGTCCCTTTTTGAAGACCGTGCGGCGATTGTGAAAGCGCTCGCGCACCCCACCCGATTGTTTATCGTGGACGAACTGGCGAAGGGCGAGCGGTGCGTCTGCGATTTGCGCGAAGAGATTGGGGCGGATATGTCCACCGTCTCCCGGCACCTGTCCGTATTGAAGAAAGCGGGAATTGTCGGCGACACCAAACGCGGGCTTCAGGTTTTTTACCGGTTGCGCGTCCCGTGCATTTTGAACTTCTTTACCTGCATCGAGGCAGTATTGCGGGAAAATGCCCAGCGACATCAGTGGCACATGGGCGAAACGGACACGGTTTCCACGGTTTCCTGTTCCGCGAAAAACTGCACATCATGAATGTCGATAGTGCGCCTTCACCGCAGGTGTCCATGCGGCGATATCTTATGCTCGGTGGTGCCGGGCTGATCGTCTGGTGGGGCATTTATCATGGACTTGCGCCCTTCGCGGACTGGTTCACCTATCGACTCCTTGCCCTGACGCAGGGAACGCGACTGGCATCGGCCATTGCCTTCTTTGTGTATGAAGTCCCGAAGGTGCTGATGTTGCTGACTCTGGTGGTTTTCTTTGTGGGGATTGTGCGTTCCTTTTTCACACCGGAAAGAACCCGGCGGGTCTTGGCGGGACGAAGGGAATCAGTGGGTAACGTCCTGGCGGCCTTACTGGGTATTGTGACGCCCTTTTGTTCCTGCTCTGCGGTTCCCCTGTTTATTGGGTTCGTCACCACGGGGGTTCCCTTGGGTGTCACTTTTTCCTTCCTCATCTCTGCACCCATGGTGAACGAAGTTGCACTGGTTTTGCTGTTTGGATTATTCGGATGGAAGGTGGCGGCGTTGTATCTCGGCTCCGGCTTGGCAATCGCCATCCTTTCGGGATGGGTCATCGGCCGCTTGCACATGGAGCACTATATCGAGGGTTGGGTGACGGCTGTACAGCTGGGCGATGCGGAATTGCCCACGGAAACGGTATCGTGGGCGCAACGGTTTCATTATGGTGCCGAAGCCGTTCGGGATATTGTCGGGAGAGTCTGGCTTTATGTGATTTTGGGTATCGGGGTCGGGGCGGGCATTCACGGCTATGTGCCGGAGGATTTCATGGCCTCCTTCATGGGCAAGGATGCCTGGTGGTCCGTGCCGCTGGCGGTAATCATTGGTATCCCGATGTATTCCAACGCGGCGGGCATCGTTCCCATTGTTCAGGCACTTCTGGAAAAGGGTGCGGCGCTTGGGACGGTGTTGGCTTTCATGATGGCGGTGATCGCTCTGTCGCTTCCCGAGATGATCATCTTACGCAAGGTGCTGAAGCCCCAGTTGATTGCCACCTTCATCGGCGTGGTGGGCTTGGGGATTCTTTTTGTCGGTTATCTGTTCAATTTTATCTTTTGATTGTCGCATTGAAAAACGGGGAAAGACCTCGGGAGGAGAACGCTCATGAAGACACTACAAGTACTCGGGACGGGCTGCGCGAAATGCACCAAGCTGGCCGAAAACACGGAAGCAGCGGCGAAGGAACTGGGTATTGAATACAATCTGGTCAAGATTACCGATCTCACCGTCATCATGAGTTTCGGGGTCATGATGACTCCGGCGCTTGCGGTGGACGGGACGGTAAAAGTGGTTGGTAAAGTGCTGGATGTGGCTGAGCTCAAGAAACTGCTGGTCTAGCCCTTAGTTACCAAGATCCCAACCGCAACCAATCAAAGAAGGAGAATGGGTCATGGAAAGCAATGTTACTGGAGGTTGCCCTTGCAGCGCAGCCCCGAAACTGATTTTCCCTTGCTCCGGAGCAGCCGATGTGGGGGAAGTGGCGGATCGTGCTGCGCGCAAACTCACCAAAGATGGCGCGGGCAAGATGTACTGTCTTGCCGGCGTTGGTGCCCACATTGAGGACATGCTCGTGAATGTCCGAGCAGCGGGCAAAATTCTGGCGGTCGATGGATGTGCCAAAGATTGCGTCAAACATACCTTGGCGCACGCCGGATTTACCGATATTGCTCACCTCCGGTTGACCGACCTTGGATTCGAAAAAGGCGCGTCTCCAGCCACAGAAGAGCGCATTAGTGAAGTGGCCGAATATGCAAAAACGCTCCTTGCGTAGCGAAAGCAGGTGACACATGGAAAACAATACATCGAAATCCGCAATCGGCACAGCCATGAAAGCGGCCATTATTGCCGCACTTCTACTGGCGGTGGGGGTCACGGTCTACATGAAAGGGCAGAAGACGGCGCCGCCTGCCATTGAGAAGGTGAGCGCTACCGTGCCAAGTGCCCCGCTGCCGAAATTGGTCGATCTGGGGGCCACCAAGTGCATCCCCTGCAAGATGATGGCTCCGATACTTGAAGAAATGAAACTGACCTGCGCGGGGAAGCTTGAGGTGGTGTTCATCGATGTGTGGGAAAAACCGGAAGAGGCCGACAAATACAACATCAACCTCATCCCCACGCAGGTGTTTTTTGACGCCGCCGGGAAGGAACTCTTCCGTCATGAGGGCTTCTTCGCGAGGGAAGATATTGTTGCGAAGTGGAAGGAATTGGGGGTGGAGCTACCCGCCCCGACCCCGGCGAAAGGACCGTAGGGCATGCAAGCGATTTTCATCTCACTGACCCATGCGGTGGAGGGTTCGCCCGGCATCGCAATAACAGCGGCGGTCCTGTGGGGGATTTTGAGCATCCTGCTGAGTCCCTGCCACTTGGCCAGTATCCCGCTGATTGTGGGTTTCATTGACACGCAGGGCCGGATGTCCACCCGCAGGGCCTTCGCGGTATCTTTGATTTTCGCGTCGGGGATTTTGGTGACCATTGCCCTGATCGGGGCTTTGACGGCGCTGGCCGGACGCATGCTCGGCGATGTGGGAAGTTACGGGAACTACTTTGTAGCCGTCCTATTCTTCGTCGTGGGACTCCATCTGCTCGATGTGATTCCCATGCCTTGGCAAGGTCCCGGGCAGGTCAACATGAAACGCCGAGGACTGCTGGCGGCACTGGTGCTGGGGCTGGTGTTCGGGATTGCCCTCGGGCCTTGCACGTTCGCGTACATGGCTCCGATGATCGGCGTAACCTTCAAGCTTGCCGCCACGCATCCGCTTTATGGTGTGGCCTTGCTGCTGGCCTACGGTGTGGGACATTGCTCGGTGATCGTGGCAGCGGGCACCTCGACGGAGCTGGTTCAGCGGTTTCTTAATTGGAACGGAAACTCGCAGGGGACGGTGCTTGTGAAGAGAATCTGTGGTGTGCTGGTGTCCATCGCCGGATTGTGGATGATATACTCGGCCCCCTAAGAGAAAGGACGTTGGATGAACCCAGTTCGCATACTGTTTCTTTGCACCGGAAACTCCTGCCGCAGCCAGATGGCCGAAGGATGGGCGCGGCACATCAAACCGGGAATCATAGAGCCGTACTCCGCCGGTATCAAGACCCATGGATTGAATCCTCATGCGGTCGCTGTCATGCAGGAAGCGGGTGTGGATATTTCGCAGCATCGATCCAAGCTGCTCGATGAGGTCAAAGATATTCCCTTCGATTATGTGGTCACCGTTTGCGGGCATGCGCACGAAAACTGTCCGCTCTTTCCGGTCAAGACCACCGTGGTTCATGTGGGGTTTGATGACCCGCCATCCCTTGCGGCACAGGCGGAATCCGAGGAAGCGGCGCTGGATATTTATCGCCGTGTGCGCGATGAAATCCGTGCGTATGTGGCGGGGTTGCCGGAGGCCTTGACTCCCCCGGCGTAGAGGAACCTTGCCCCGCCGTTGCACCAGCTTGGGCGATGCGATTCCGTTATCGGGTTCCCGTCGAGGTTGGCTTGATACTCAGCGTGCGGGATGCGCCTTTGCCAATCGGCGGCACAGAGATGACCTTGTTTTCCGAGCCTGCCGCTGCGGGAGTGATGGAATACTCCTCGCCCTTGGGTGTGACTTCCACCGTTGCACCGGAGCCGAGGAAGCGTGCGGGCAGATAGATGAGGCTGGGGGCGGTCGAAGTCCCTTCCTCCTTCCAAGCACAGTCAAACGCTCCTGTCAGCGGGTCGCCATGATAGGAAAGCAGCACCCCGGCGACATGTTGCGGGATGGGGCGTTGCAGCACCTCAAAATAGGCGGTACGGTCAATGTTCCCGCCGTAGTCCCAGTAGGTGTCACCACACAGGAGTTTCTCGAATTGCGCTGCCGTGAAGCGGGCGGTTGGAAGGATCTTTTCGTCGGCCCCGCCGTAGGCCCCCCATTCACCGATCAGCATTGGCAGCCCCAATCGCTGCGCCGTCTCGCCGTGACGCTGAAAGATGAGGCCCACACGGCTGTTGTCGGCGTTGACGAGATCCGGGGTGTCCACCACAATATCGTAGCCGTGCGGCGCATAGGCTTGCAGGGGGTCGGGCTTCCCGTCCTTGTCACGCAGCAGACCCACACCGGTTGGAATGCCCATATTGGCGGACATGCTGGTCTCGAGAAAGATGATATGGCGGGTGTTTACCTCGCGGATGGCGTCTCGCACGCGCTGGAACATGGGCATAAGCTGTGTGCGTTCGAATCCCGAGAAGACGGGGCCCGCCGCGTCGACCAGTTTCCGGTAGACCTCGATATCTTCGAGCAATCCCATGAGATGATGCCTGCCCGCGACATCCATCCACTGTTGCGCGACCTCCTGCGGGGTTACCGGCGTCGCACCGGGCTTTCGCGACAGTTCGGCGGCGAGTGCACCCGCCATCGCTTCCTGCGCGACGAGATTTCCGCTGCCGATGTTGGGTTCGTTGAACAAATCAAAGGCGATGACCGTGGGTTCATTCGCATAGCGTTGTGCGACATGCCGCCAGGCGCGGGCAAAGTGATCCTGCACGCCCACACCGTCGGCACAGGGGGCATTGGCCCAGAAATTGTCAAAGGCGCGCTGAATGGCGGGACTACTCACGTACGCATCGCTCCAGACCCCGCCAGCCGCGACATGGGGCTGTCCATCCGTCAGGGTGGCCCATTCGGGGGCCCCATCGGAGAATTTATAGCTGTACAAATCCTGATGCATATCGAGAAAGACGTAGAGACCCGCTTCTTTGGCCCATGCGATCCGCTGGTCGACACCTTTGAGGTAGTTTTCATCAAAAACGCCGGGGGCGGGTTCGAGACCGTCCCACAGGATGCCGAGACGCACGCAATTCATGCCCCAATCGCGCATGCGCGCGAATTCGGCGGCTCCATGCCAGCTTTGGTAGTTGCCCTTTCGGTCCTTGTTGATGATGCTCAATCCGTGGAGAAGCACCTGCCGACCCGCCGAGTCGACAAAGCGTCCATCCCGAACGGCGAGGAAGCCTTCCGGGGCAGTGGCAGGGCTGGCTGCCAAGAGCAGGGCGACAAGTAGGGTGGTCATGGGAATCTCCAGTGTGAGGGGTTTCAGTCGCTGAGGGAAGCCAGGCGGATGCAATTGCGCCCGGCGTGTTTGGCGGCGTAGAGCGCACCATCGGCGGCGGCAATGAGCGCCTCGGGGGTCACGCCATGCTCAGGCCATTCCGCCAACCCTTGGCTGATGCTGACGTGGAAGGCGTGTCCATCGAAATCAAAGCGCTGCGATTCGATGCGCTGGCGAAGGCATTCGGCTACGGCCTGCGCCTCGTCCAGCGGTGTTTCTGGAAAAAGCAGGATTGCCTCGTCTCCGCCATAGAGACCGGCGAGATCCTGGGGACGCAAGGACTCACGAATCATGACGCCCATCTCGCGGACAACCATGCGTCCGGCGAGATGGCCGTAGCGGTCGTTCACCTGCTTGAGTCCGTCGAGATCAGTCATGGCCAGCGAGAACGGGGTTGTGTTCTGCCCGTGCGTAATGGCGGCATCCAGTCTGCGACGAAAAGCCTCCATCGTCATGAGGCCGGTGAGGTCATCAAAATGGATCCGGCGGTGTACCTCTTCGTGGAATTGGGCATCCACCGCGTCCTGCTCGACATATTTGAGCAGAACATCCCCCATGCGCACGCGATCTCCATCACACAGGGGGGTTGCGTTGGCGGGACGGTCGTTGACGAGGGTTCCGTTGCTGCTGCCCGTGTCCGTCAACAGGAATTTGCCGATGTCGGAACCGGATTGCCAATCCACCCGGGCATGCCGTCGCGATACTGAGGGCGCGTGCAAGAGCGCGGGACACTCGGCATTGCGTCCGAGAACCATGGGTTCCGAGCCCGGCTCAAGACGGATTTCGACCCCGATTTCCGCGCCCGACAGTACGACGAGCGCGTATTTTCCCGGTGCGGGCTTTTCCTGCTGCACCTCCGGGGGTGAAAAAATGATTGTGCTATTCCCGTGTTTGTCTTCCATGCCTGCTCGCTTCGTTCCTGGATCTGTTGTTGCGCCGGGCTCGGGGGATATCCTACCAGCGCACAACGTAGATGGCAACACGCCTCATTCGGGCAAGAGGATCTTCACCTTTCTTACGCCACCCTCGATCGGCAGGTTGACGTGCCTTTCGTCGCCATTGAGCTTGCGGTTGACCCCGTCCTCGGCCTCTTCCGCGCCCTCGTTAATGGATAGTATCTGAATATCGCGTGGCAGCCCTTCTAGTGCACGGAAGGTCACCGAGAAATTGGAACCCGCAACAAGATATTCGCCGGGTGCCAACTCGATGATGAGTCCGCGACCCCGGGCCTTGGTGGGGTCAAACTCGCTTGTATATTGGATGACGGCTGCAACGCCCGGGGCGACTGTGAGCGTGTGTGCCCAGTCCTCGCCCTCGCTGATGCCCTGGATGAAGCACTGCATTTTTCCGGTGTACTGAAATTGTGCAATCAACGGCAACAGTGGACGCAAGACCCCGTAGGTGACCTTGAAATCATCCATTTTCTTGTCGTTCACGGCATCGTCCATGCCAAAGACGGAGAAACCGAGTCCGTTAAACTCGACGAACGTTTGAAAGGGGTAGGCGGAAAAAAACGGATTGTCATTTGCCTCGGGCACAAACAGCGGATTGTCTGAGCGCGTGTATTGACGGGCATAGTGTCGGAATTTCGGGAAATAAATGTCCGGGGCGATGATGTCCAGCGCGGGCGCGGCGGCCTTCCAGACGTCGAGCACATGTTCGGTTGCACCACCACTTGGCCATTTCCCCGCACGCTCTCCGCCCGGCTCAACCAGCCAAGCGTTTGAGTACATGGGCAGGGCATACGCTTCCTTGCCGGCCTTCGCCACGGCATTTACGTATCGCGCGACATGCCATGCGGAAAAGGTCTCCTCCGCCAAGGAACCCAGCAGCGTTTTCCACGGCCCGCGCGCGCCCGAACGCCATACCTGCTTCATGGATTCCGACAGGGTGGCGGCGTGGGCATCAAGATACGCGGCCAATTCTTCGGGGACGGCACCGTTGAACAATTCCGTTGCGGTCGCGCTGTAATCCCGATCCGGGCCGAGGAAGCCGGGTTCGTTTTCCACCTGCATCATTATGACGGTATGCTGTTTTCCATCGACTTCGCTCAGATGGCGCATGACCGCTTGAAAGGCGTTCGCATCCGCCGCCTGCGCGGCGGCGCACAAGGGGGAGACAATATCGGTTTCCTTGCCCCAAGCATCGAGCACTCGCGGGTAAGTCTTGCGGTCGCGCTTCACCCACTCCGGGGTGTAATGGCTTTCTCCATTCTTCCAGGTGCCGAACCAGAGCAGCACCACGCGAACCTGTGCTGTCCGCGCGCCTTCAAGGACGCGGTCAACCTGACTGAAGTCGTAATGCCCCGGTTTTGACTCGACTTGCTCCCAATAGATGGGAATCTCGGCCGTGTTCCCACCCAAGGACTTGAGTCCCTCAAAGAATGTGTTGAGCCGAGCTGCCGAGGATGTGGTCGAATTGTGCGCCTGTCCGCCAAGCATGAGGAATGGGGCACCATCGACCATGAGGCGGAAATGGCCTTGGTCATTGGTCACACAGGGCATATTGGCCTCGGCGGCCTGGAGTGATGCAGCTGCGCCAATGAGCATTGCAAAAAGAATTGTGATACGCATGGTGGTAACCCTCCTCTTGTAACCAGTACGACCGCCTAAGGCTCGGTCATCTGGGATGTTAACGTTTCTGCCGGTCATTATTGGGACAGCAACGCGTCATTCCCTTTATATGGGAATGACGCGCTGCGAAAAAAAAGCTCCAGATTCCGCCCGGTATGGGGGCTTAACCTTGGAAAAGGTAGTCGTTCAAGATATTTTCGAGCAATTCCTGACGGCCGCTGGTCACTTCGGGTTCGGCGTTCTGTTTCAGCACATGCGCTTCCAGTTCGGTGAATCCAAGCTTGCCCGACTCGATTTCCGCGCCAATACCCGCGTTCCATCCGCTGTAACGGCTTTGGACGAACTTGTCCAGCGCGCCTTCTTCGATCATACGGGCGGCAATCTTCAGGCCGCGTGCGAAGGTGTCCATGCCGCCGATATGCGCGTGGAACAGGTCTTCCGCATCGGTGGATTGCCGACGCACCTTGGCATCGAAGTTGAGACCGCCAGTTTTGAAACCGCCATGGCGTATGATGGCGTACATCGCCAGCGTGCAATCGTAGAGGTCGGTGGGGAATTGGTCCGTATCCCATCCGAGCAGGTAATCGCCGCGATTGGCGTCGACCGAGCCCAATAGACCATTGGCTCCGGCGAATTCGAGCTCGTGCGCAAAAGTATGCGTGGCTAGCGTGGCGTGATTCGCCTCAATGTTCATCTTGAAGTCGTTGATAAGGCCGTATTTTTGCAAGAAGGCCATGCAACTGGCGGTGTCGAAGTCGTATTGGTGCTTGGTGGGTTCCTTGGGCTTCGGTTCGATGTAGAATTGCCCGTTGAAACCGATCTTCTTTTTGTAGTCAACGGCCATTTTCAAGAAGGCTCCGAGATGGTCGAGTTCGCGCTTGAGATCGGTGTTCAGAAGCGTTTCGTAGCCTTCTCGACCGCCCCAAAACACGTAGCCCGCACCGCCGAGTTCATGCGTAACCTCGAGGGCTTTCTTGACCTGCGCGGCGGCGTAGGCGAAGACTTCGGGGAAGGGTGAGGTGGCCGCGCCGGACATGTAGCGCCGGGCGGCGAAAAGACAGGCCGTGCCCCACAGGAGCTTCACACCGGTATCCCCCTGGAGTTGTTTTGCCAGCGCCACGATTTTGTCGAGGTTCGCGTTGCTTTCGGCCAGGGTTGCGCCTTCCGGGGCGATATCGCGGTCATGGAAACACCAATAGCCCACGCCGAGCTTGGTGAAGAATTCAAAAGCCGCGCGCAAGGTGTCTTCGGCCGCCTTCATGGGGTCGCTTGCGG
>CAIZGN010000390.1 GCA_903932505.1 Candidatus Hydrogenedentota bacterium | reverse complement strand
TCATCATGTACGCCAACGAGAGCAAAGATCGCTTCCCCCCCATGAAGCTCTACACCTGTACCCCTGGACAGACGGCCAACGATGCCACGTTTAACGGCCCGTCGGTCTACCCCGAATACCTCAACGATGCGAACGTGTGCGTCTGCCCTTCGGATTCGGATGCCGAGTTCACGCGAAACGGCTTTCACCAGAACTCAAACCCCGCGCTGCCCATAGAGGCCTGCCGCCTTGCCCGTGGCAGCTATTACTATCTTGGGTGGGCGTTTTACGAACCGAAGATGCTCCTGCCGAACGTTACTGTCCCCAAGAATCCCGGCATTGACCTTGGCGATGAGGGCCAGGTGGTTTCGCTGGCCACCAGCCTCTATGAAAGTGAAATTGTGCTGGAACTGTTTGACATGTACAGCAACGGCCGCAGCCCGGAAGCCAAGGATCAGGATTTCGGCAGCATTCCGCGCCTCAGCAACGGCATCGAGCGTTTCTTCATCACCGACATCAACAACCCGGCGGCCTCGGCCGCAGCCTCGAGCAGTATTCCCGTCATTTGGGATGAAATCGGGGTCTACGGCGGAGCCACCACCTTCAACCACGTGCCGGGCGGCGGAAACTGCGTCTACATGGATGGTCACGCGGAGTGGCTCCCCCTGCATTCCAAGTACCCGGCCAATTTTACGGGAATCCTGATGAGTCTGGTCTTCTGATCTGAGACCCGCCGGACTCCCGCAAGGAGCGTATTTGTATGAAAAAGTCAATCGGCGCCAAGGCGCTCGTCATGCCGACCCCTGTGTTCGTCATCGGTAGCTACGGAGATGACGGCACCCCCAACATCATGACGGCCGCTTGGGGTGGTATCTGTGCGAGCGAACCTCCCGCCATAGCCGTGTCCATTCGCCCTGGGCGCTGCACCCACGAAAACATTGTGGCTTCCAAGGCCTTCACCGTGAACATACCCTCGGTCAGTCTGCTGAAACAGGCTGATTTTGCGGGCATGTTTTCGGGCTACGACACAGATAAATTCGTAGAAACCGGACTCACGGCCGAATCGAGTACACTCGTTCATGCCCCCTTGGTGGTCGAGTTTCCGCTCATCCTCGAATGCACCCTCATCCATACTATTGAATTGGGTACGCATACCCAGTTCATCGGTCAAATTCTGGATGTCAAGGCAGACGAAAGTATCATGAACGACTTGGGAGGGTTGGATACCGCCAAACTCGCACCCTTGGCCTTCTCCCCGCTTGACGGAGGCTACTATGCCTTGGGAGAATATGTCGGTAAAGCCTTTTCGGTGGGCAAGCCCGCATAGCCGTGGTTGAGCGGCTAAGCCCCTTGAGACACAACGAGGTTTCCGCAGCGGGAAGAACAGCCCGCTGCGGAAACGCTCGTATTCGCCTACTTCTCGGACATTGCCGCTGACAGCATAAACGCGATGACCATGAAGTAAAGTTGGAAGAACACGGTTTCTTCCGTACTGGCCTTGGGGACGCTGATTGCTTTCACATGTTTCATGGCGAATTCCTCCTTGGGTTGCCAACAAATGTTACGATATTAGACGCCATCGGCGCGGGAATATTCACTGCGCCTTTTTCCTGAAAAGGGATCGCCGTGAATATTTCCGATTTGGACTATAACCTGCCCGAGCGCCTCATTGCCCAGCATCCCAGCGAACCCCGCGATGCGGCACGCATGCTGGTGCTTGATCGCGTGTCGGGCTCCATCCGGGAAGACCTCTACCGCAATATCGCCACCTATCTCCGCAAGGGCGACTGCATGGCGCTCAACGACACCCGCGTCATCCGCGCGCGACTTCGGGCCCGCAAAGCCACGGGGGGCCGCGCCGAGGTCTTCCTCCTCAAGGAGACCGGCCCCGGCGAGTGGATCGCGCTCGTGCGTCCCTCGGCTAAAATCCGCCCCGGCACACCGTTGCTGCTCGCCAGTGGCGACCGCATCATTGTTGAGGAACCACTCGAAAACGGCCAGCGTCGCGTCCGGTTCGAGCGCCCCGATGTACTGGCCATACTTGAGGCCTCCGGCGAGATCCCGCTTCCTCCCTACATCCATCGCGAGCGACAGGATGCCACGGATTCTGTGGGCTACCAGACCGTGTATGCCGCCGCACCCGGTGCGGTCGCCGCACCCACTGCCGGACTGCATTTTACGCCGCAAGTCTTTCAAAGCCTCGACGATGCCGGGGTCTCCCGCGCCTTTCTCACACTCCATGTTGGCTACGGAACCTTCAAACCCATTGCCACAGAGGCCATAGAAGACCATCGCATCGAACCCGAGGAATTCTGCCTTCCCGAAGAAGCCGCGAACCTGCTCGACCGCACCCGTGAACACGGTGGTCGCGTGGTCGCGGTCGGCACGACCTGCACCCGCGTACTTGAAACCCAATATGCCAACGGACGCTATCGCCCCGGTGCGGGGGCCACAGGTACCTACATCTACCCGCCGTATACCTTTCAAGGCGTCGATATCCTCCAGACCAACTTTCACCTTCCGAAGTCCAGTCTTCTGGCACTAGTCTATGCCTTCGCCGGGCAAGAACTCGCTCAACGCGCCTACACCTACGCGGTGGAGCACGAATTCCGATTCTATTCTTATGGCGATGTCATGCTCATTCTGTGACGGGTTGCCTATTGTTTGGAACCGGGTATTTCCGCGAATCGCGCCTCCCCTGCCGCCGATTTCGTGCCCCTGTCCTTTACTCCCGGGGCTGGATTTTGCATAATAGGTATCGCACAAGGGGCTTGCGCCAATCCCCTTTGGAGTTTTGCCATGCAGATACATGTTTCCGAACAGATCAACGAGGTGCTGGATCGGGCCTTGGCCATCAGTGTCAACCGAGGTCAGTTCTTCGTCGGCGTCGAGCATGTCTTTGCCGCCCTGCTTGAAGAGCCCGAGACCCTGCCTAAATGTATCCGCAAAGAGTTTCTTGACCGCCTGTACACCACCATGCGTGAAGTCGCGAGAACCGCTTGGAACGGTCGCACTTTGGCCACCAATGGCGAGATCATCCATACCCCCCGGGTCATTTCCGTGGCTCAGACCGCCGGAAAAATGGCCGCACGACTTGGTGTAGGACCTGCGGTGCCGGGGCATCTGCTGTGGGCCTTGCTCAATGATGGAAGTTCCGCACCCAGTCGCGCCATGGACCGAATTGGCGACTTCCGGGGAGCGTGCATCGCCAAACTTCAGGAGGAACTGGCTCGGGGCAGAAGTGGCTTCGTCGAAACAAAGCCCATGACCAGCCCGCCGCCGGGTGCAAAAGAGACGCGCGAGAATGCCACGCAGTCCCCTATTGTCACCCCGCCCGACGCCCCCGACAATGCCCCCCCCATGACCACGGACCTCACCGATGCCGCGCGCGCAGGAAAACTGGACCCCGCCATTGGTCGCGACAATGAGATTATGGAAATCCTGCAAATCCTCACCAGAAAAACCAAGAACAACGTCATGATTGTGGGCGAGGCGGGGATTGGAAAAACTCAGGTGGTTGAGGGTCTCGCGCTGCGTATCGCCCAGCGCCACGCTACCGACAATGTCATACCGGACTTCCACATTCTTCAACTCAATCTGGCAGCCCTCATGACCGGTACCCAGTACCGGGGTGCGTTCGAAGAAAAGGTCTTGGCCCTGCTCGACAAACTAAAGACGGACACGCAGGCGGTTCTCTTTATCGACGAGGCCCACCTTATCATGGGCGCGGGTTCCACGCAGGGCGATGGCATGGATCTCGCCAACTTGCTCAAACCCGTCATGGCGCGCGGGGAAATTCGATGCATCGGTGCCACCACCTTGCAGGAATACCGGAAATTTGTGGAGAAAGATCCCGCCATCGAGCGGCGCTTCCAAATGGTTCGCCTCGAGGAACTTTCCGAGGACGCCTCCCTGAAGGTTCTCGAGAAAATGCGCCCGTCCCTGGAAAAGCACCATCAAGTTCGCATCAGCAGCCGTGCCTTGCGTTCGGCAGTCCAATTGAGTCAACGATACATGCCCAATCGCCGCCTCCCCGACAAGGCCATTGACGCACTCGACCACGCCTGCGCTCGCTACCGCATGAAAATGGCCGCTTTGAGGGATGGTCTAAAATTTGGAGAAACCCTGCCGCTGACGGAGGAACGCCGGGTCACCCCGCATGACATTCGCAAAGTCATCAGCCAGATGACTTCGATACCCATCGAGGAAATGACATCGGATGAGCGTCTGCAGCTCACTGACCTCGACAAGCGCATCCAGCAGCGGCTTATTGGTCAGGATGAGGCCGTGCGGGCCGTGGTCTCCGCCGTAAAAAAATCGAGGGCGGGTCTCGCCGACCCCAACCGCCCGGACGCCACGCTGCTCTTCCTAGGCCCCAGCGGCGTGGGGAAAACCCAGCTGGCCAAGCTCCTGGCCACCGAGCTCTTTGGTTCCCAGAACCACCTGATCACCTTCGATATGTCCGAATATGTTGAGGAGCACTCGATCTCCAGACTGCTTGGCGCGCCACCCGGCTATGTCGGATGCGAGGAAGAAGGACGGCTATCCGCAGCCATCCGCAATACTCCGTTTTCCATTCTTCTGTTCGATGAGATTGAGAAGGCCCATCCCCGGATTTTCGATATCTTTCTGCCGATTTTTGATGAAGGCCGCCTCAAGGATGCCCGTGGTCGTGACCTCATATTCCGACACTGCATCATTGTGCTCACCTCGAACATTGGTGCGGAGGCCCTCTCTCGCAATGAAGACGGTGATCAGCAGGCGGAACTCACCGAGGCCCTGCGCAAACACTTCCGGCCCGAATTCATCAATCGTATCGACGAAATCATCCCCTTCCACCCCTTGCTGGCCGAGGATATCCGAAGCGTGCTCCGCCTGGAAATCCACGCCCTGCGCAGTCGCCTCAAGGAAAAAGGAATTGGCGTGCGAATGTATCAAATGGCCTATGAATACCTGGGCGAAAACGGCTACAGCCGGGAGTTCGGGGCAAGGAACCTCCGCAGGACGGTGGACAAGTTCGTCACCACCCCCATCAGTCATCTCCTGTTGGAAGGCGGTTTTTCCAGGGGCGACATGATCGACGTACTCGTGGAAGACGGGAAAATAATTTTCCAGAAAGGCCGACCGCATCACAGCACCATGGAGGCCAAACTCTGATGTCACAGAATTACGCCGACCACTTTCAGGTGCTCAACGGCCCCGAGGACGGAGCCGAATACGCCATCACGCGCCCCACCTTTCACGTGGGCACCGATGCCTCATGCGTGGTCGCAATCCGGCTGGATGGCAGCATCCACCGCTTTAGCGCCTTGCTCACCGCCGTTCCCGATGGCTATCGCGTTCGACGAATTGGCAGCGCGGCTGTTGCAGTCAACGGAAAGCGCGTTGGAAAAATCCTCTCCCGCGTTCTTAAGCACGGCGACATTTTGCGTGTGGGCGATACCGAGTTGATTCTCCGATGCAGTGCTGGCGGACTGGCCAGCCGCAGCCGTGGACTCCCCATGCAGAGCGATGCCGTGTGGGCTTTCCGCCTGGTCCTCGAGAACCTCGGGGCCACCCTGTCCTGGCTCTTCCATGCCGTCTTTCAAATGCGCGGACGCATGCGCTGGTTCATTTCCGGCCTCATTTTCGGCGGATTGACCCTGTGGTATTTCAAGCCCGCGTGGGCCACGCCCATCATCGGCCTCGGCTACTACGTCGTTGCTTGGATTCGCTATAAGTTCTATCTCATGACCGGGCTATAAAAAAGCGGTGCGGCATCCCGGGGACGCCGCACCGCAAAATATACCGAATATTACTGCCCAAACCGCTCCAGAGTTTTCTTCGCCTTGTCCTTGATGGGACCGTCACTACACGTTTCGATCACCGCCTTCAACGCGGTCACCGCCTTGGCTTTGTGCTCGGCATTCGCAGGTTCCAGTTTGGCTGCCACGGCAATCAGTGCGGAGGCCGCCTCATCGCGCACGGAGGTATCCGCAAGTAACGGTTGCACCGCATCAAGTGACTGTGGCGCAAAAAGGGTGGCCCACCCGGCCAGTACCGCCCATTTCTCTTCCGTCTTCCGCGCCAAGCCCATCGCAGCGGTCAGCATGTTCACTTTCGTGCCACCATCCACCTCGTTTCGGGCAAGCCGGGTATAGCCGCGCAAGCCCAGCACATGCTGCTCCTCGTCCTGAGCCTTGGCAAGCTCCAGCAACTGAGGCGCGGCATCCGGGGTCGGCCAATCGGATAATTCCCGCAAGGCCACCCCCCGAAACGCTTCATCGGCATCCTTCAACGAGGCCACCAACTGCTCGAGGGCTTTGGCACCCTTGATTTTGACCAGACTGCGGAGCATCGCGCTACGAAGTTCCACCGGGCCACCGTTCATCTTTTCAAGCACCGTTGGAAGGAGTTCCTCGCCAAAACGCGTGCACAAGCCACCAAGCGCCGTTTCTGCAGCGGTGCGTTCCGCATCGTCTTTGGCGGCTGCAATGGCTCCGATAACCAGCCCGGCGTTCTCTTTGCTGCCCAGCAGGGAAATCGTCTGCAAGGCCGCCAGACGCACCGGCGATTCCGGCGAAGCCAACCCCTTCAACGCCTCCGGCAGCGCCTCCGCAGCGCGCCGTTCGGTCAAGGATGCAAGCAGTTGCGCCTGAACCGCCGGAGCGGCGGCGGGCAGTGCGGCGGCGATGGCCGCGTCCACGCCTTCGCTTTCGATGGCGGACAAACTTGCTTGTGCGCCTTGGGCGATGTCCTTATCTTCAGACGCCATCAACGCGGTAAGCGCAGGTACATCTTCGGCGGAACCGAGGAGGGCCAAGGCTTTGATGGCCGCGAGTTTCACGCCCTTGTCCGCGTTGGCCGCCGCTTGGGCGACCTGAGGTCGCGCAGACCGCTCACCACGCCCGGACAGTCCGCGCAGCAAGGCAATTTGTCCCTCAACAGGCAACCCGGCCAAAGCCTCGGCATAAGCACGCGTACCTTCGGCACCGGTCGTTTCTGCCGCGACTTGTGCCGCTATTCCCTCGAAAATGGCGGATTCCGGTGCGCGAAGCGCATCCAACACCCGAGGAACCGTCTCTTTCGGCTCTTCATAAAGCCTCGCGCGAAATGCGCCCGTGCGAACCTGCAGGGGCCAGTCCGCGCCTAGCAGCAACTGGTGGATTTGCACGGCCAGCGGAGCCTGTCCCTCTTGGCTCAGCCGTTCCGCTGCCGTCAGCAGGGCCTCGCCCAGTGCCGGCCGCAACGTGGCAGGCGGGGCCGCAGCCAGCCCGATTAATACCTGCGCCGCTTGCGGAGTGGCAATGCGCCCCAGCGCACCCGCCGCCGCTTTCGATACCGCCGGTTCGGGGTCGCGCAGCAGCGGTTCCAATACCGGAACCGCCTCCGCATCACGCCGCTCACCCAGCGAAATGGCAGCGCCAGCCCGGGCCGCACCTTGCAAAGTACCCACCGCCTCGCGCAGGGCCTTGCTTGCCTCCGCACAGGGCATCGGCTCAAGCGCATACCGCGCCCAATGTCCCAACTGCGCATCGCCCAGCAATGCGGCGAGCGCTGGCACGGATTTCGCGGTGCCCACCTGCCGCAAAGCGCGGCAGGCCTCTTGTTTCTTGTTCCAATCAGTGGCGCTCTTCAGAACATCGATGTGCGCCTGTTCATCCAGTATGGCGATTGTTTGCGCCTGTGCGTCCAAGACGATGCAACCCAATCCAAGGAGGAGGGTGCAAGCTAGCAAATTACGTAACCCGTTCTTCATGGGGTATTGCCTTTCTCGTGAGTATAGGTATGCAGGAAGTCCGAAAAAAGTGAGAGGCGGCTCATAGGTACCAAGGTTCGCGATAGGCCCGCGACAAAAGCCGGTTACCCTCCTCATCGCCAATGCACTCTTCCTTCTTCGGATCCCACTTCACCGGACGACCAAGCCGCTTGCAGATATTGGCGACATGACAGGCCGAGATCGATCGATGCGCGACTTCGGCATTGCAGATCGTCTGTTCGCGCGTTTTCACGTTATCCAGAAAGGCCCGCACATGGTTCGCAGCGGGATAGCCGCCCTCGAAACCACGATTTTGGAGCAAGGACTTCGGGTACGCGTCGATTTCACCCGAATCGCCTGTTTCCACCCAACCCTCTTCACCCTCGAAGCGCACCGGACACGAACCAAACCTCAGCCCCGTGCGAATTACCAACTTCGCACCGTTGGCATAGAGGCCTATGTAGCGGTTGCCCTCCTTCGAGAACTCCACCGGGCCGGTGTCATCGGCTGTGTTTGCCCACTGGCAGAGATCGACCGTGTGACTTCCCCACTCCGTGATCGATCCACCACTGAAATCGACATGCGCGCTCCAGAAACCGCGCGAGTAGTATTCGGCGTTGTAGGGCCGCCACTGCGCGGGCCCGAGCCAGCGGTTCCAATCCATGATCTCGCGCGGCGGTTCAGGCTGCGCGGGAAGCGTCGTATCATACAAGGTCTGCAAACCACCCGCCTCTTCCGCGTGCAGCTCCTTGATTTTGCCAAGCTTTCCGCTGCGCGCCAGATGCACGGCGAAACGGAAATTACCCACGCTGCGTCTCTGCGTACCGCACTGAAAAATGCGACCCAGTCGCTGCATCGTGTCCGACACCGCGCGCGACTCCGCCACCGTCACGCTCATGGGTTTCTCGCAATACATGTCCTTGCCCGCTCGGGCGGCCATAATCGAAATGCCCGAATGCCAGTTGTCGCCCGTGGCGATCAGCACCGCGTCGATATCCGGACGCTCCAACAATTCCAGCATGTCGATATAGGACTTGCAGTCCTGGTTACCGTATTTCTGGTTGACCTGCTCAACCCCCATTTTCCGCCGCTCCGCGATCACATCGCAGACCGCCAGCACCTGCGTGTCCGTTTGCGAAAGGAAGGCGTTCATCACATCGCGCCCGCGTCCGCCCACACCAATCACACCAATACCCAGCCGGGAGGACGCCGGAGCCCGCCCGGTCGTCGCCGAGGCAATGATGTTCGGCCCAAATACCGCACCACCCGCCACCGCCATCGCACGTTGGACAAATTGACGCCGTGTCGACTTGCCGTGTCCATTCGATCCTTGCATGATATCTCCTCTTTTCCGCAAAGCGCGGCCCCGGTTTCCCATGGGGATTTCTGGTTCCAGTCAGGACTTCGGTATCGTGGGGGGAAATGGGGGTAATTGTCAAATGAAACGCACCCGCAGAAAAACACTCCTGGGTGCGCCGGCATCCCTGTTGGCTGGGGTGGTACCAATCACCGGAAGCCGGCAGGGATGCCAACGCTCCCAGGGAGGCTAGTTCTCTAGTGTGCCGCAGACATTCCTGTCTGCGATTGAGTTGCTTGGTTTCTCTATGCTTTTTTTACAACGTTCGCTTTGCTGGGAGCGTCGGCATCACTGTTGGCTGGGGTGGTGCCAATCACCGGAAGCCGGCAGGGATGCCGGCGCTCCCAGGGGGGGCTTGTTCTGTAGTGTGGCGCGGACATTCCTGTCTGCGCATTGAGTTGGTTGGTTTATCCATGTTGTTTTACAACGTTCGCTTTGCTGGGTGCGTCGGCATCCCTGCCGGCCGGGGTGGCACCAATCACCTGGCGCTACCTGCAGACCAAGTCCTCGTCGTACCGCATGTCGAGGGATTCTTTGCAGGGAAGCTGGCCTTTCTTCTCGCGCCACAGGACGGAGAAACGCAAGACCTCTGCGGCGAAATCTGCCCGACCCCAGATGGTCTCGAAGGGGATCTCGTCGAAAAATACGCGCAATTGATCCTCGGACTCTGCAGAGATTTCGGATACCGTGAGTTCCTGACTGATCGGTGAATCTCTTAGGGCATCCCACAATTTCATGGCAGCCCGAAGTGCCGGGGCATCCAAACGCTGTCCCTCGGCGGGGAAAGCGATGCCGGGGACGTTGGTAATGATGGGGAAGCCTGCCACTATTTGAGCCGATAATTCGCGAAGGACAATGCCTTCTTCGTCCAGTTCAAAAGCGTGGTTTTCAACGAGCAGGATTACCTTTGCGCTGCGCTCTTCGACGCGAATCAATGCGGTGGCGGGGTAGGCCCGAAAAACTTCACAGCGCTTTACATAGGGCAGCGATCTGACCCGGTTTCGGATCCCTGCAATATCGAGAAAGAGGAGATTGTCGGTGCTGTGCACCCCCGCTGCTGTCACAATATCCTCGGGGCGGAGCGTACGCACGCCCTCGACTTGGATGTTCCGCACTTGAAATCGGGGAGACTCGGTGACGTAGATGGTCACGGCGTAGCATCCGCCTGCGAGGATGCACAGAATCGCGGCGGATTTAATCATCCGCCAGAGGAAATTGCGCCGACGTTGACGGGTGAGCCCCCGGTTCTTGTTGCGTCTTGTTGCCGGATTCATACGCGCTCCTTCAGGGCCGCCAGCAGCGGACCGGCAATGGTGTTAATGTTCCCCGCACCAAGAATAAGCGCAACGTCCCCCGGGCC
>CAIZGN010000389.1 GCA_903932505.1 Candidatus Hydrogenedentota bacterium | reverse complement strand
TGACCGGTCAGAATAGGTATGCGGTCAAGGTGAACACGAACGAACAAGTAAGGCAGGCCATTTATGGGATCAGGGAAGGTTCAGTGCAAGGACGAGGTCTTGGCGGGGCTGAAGTTGAAACATGTGGCGTAATAAAAAGTCCTGAGAAGGGTTGAGTACTGCTTGGACGTCGATGCCGTGTCGGTCTAAAGGAGCAGCCCCGCGTCGAATCGCAAGGTAAGGAATCGCAAACACCGCATGGCTAATGAAAACAGGAATCTAGGCTACCACCCGACCATGCCCCGGGCTTGCCTCGTGGTGATGGCGTGCCTTGCGTCCGCTTGCGCCATCGCCCACACCTCCCTGGAACAATACCTGCGCGAGAGCGTCGCCGTCTCCGTCGCTGCGGACAATATCGACATCACCATTCAATTCGCCTTCCCCGCTGACCCGTCTCACGCGGAACGCCAAGGCATGGATCGGGATAAGAATGGAGCCATTTCGAAAGAAGAGCGCGAAGCCTACCTTGTCGAGATTCAGGAGCGTGCCGATCGCCTGCTGCACCTCACCATCAACGGTCAGCCGCTCCCCCTCATCCCCCTCGAAGATCCCCGGCTTGATTTGCAGGACGCACCCGGCGTGGCGCGTCATCCCCATGCGCTTCGCTTGACCTATTTCGCAAGAACCCCTAAATCCCCCGCCGCAGGGGATACCCTTCGGCTGGATTCCGGCCTGTGGGCAGAGCTGCCCCGCATGATATCGGTTGCCGTCGAGGCGGAACAGGGCATGCCCATTCATGCCAAGAACACCCAGGGGCTTATCCCCGCCGCCAAAGAAAACACGCCAACCTGCATGACAGAAATTAAGTGGGAGACCAAAAAGTGAAACGCTTCATCATCGCCATTGCAGCTGTTCTAACCATGAGCGGCACCATCCTGGCCCAGCCGCCCGATCCCCTCCCCGGTGCGCGAGACATGGCCGAGGCACTCTACCAACGCCATCCCTACGTGTGCCAAAACACAGACCGCAAGATCCTGGATGCGATCCGGCGCGACTTGCGCGAGGCGGAGCACTTTCTCCAACAGCCGACCGCAACGGAACAGCAAAAAAACGACGCGCTGGCGAAAAGGGAAAAGGCGTCCAAGGAAATCCTGCAGGTACTCAGCGCCTGCCTGAACGTGCAGGTAATCCCCATGACGGGCGAAATTCATCCCTTGCCCCCGCTGCCCCCTGTCAATCTGCCGGGTGACGCAACGGCCTTTCTGTTTCGCCTCGACCAGGGCGAGGGGCCCGTTCGATGCCTGAGCAAGACCTTCGACTTGTCCGTGGATGCCGGAATCCAATTTCCCATCGAGGTCAAGGAAAAAGGCACCACCTGGATCCTGGCCGCGCTCGAGCGTGTCCCGCAAGGCCGCACCTCGTTGCGGTTCAGATTCATCGGCGATGGCGTCCAGCGAAAAAATCTCGCCTTCGAAACCGTCACGATACCGCACGGCATACTGGATATCAGCGTATTGTCCGACGATTCAGGTGCCCCCGCGCCCTCCATGATGCGCATCGCTTGGAAGACGGACGACTCCGAGGTCCGCCCGGCGAATGCCGAAGATTTCGGACTTCTCTTCGACAAACAGGGCAATGCCAGCGGACTGCGTGCCGCCAATATCCCCGGCAAATTGGGGCAGCGCTACTGGTGCGTGCCCGGCCCCTTCCAAATGGCGCTCCCCCCCGGCGAATACGACATCACCGTACTGCGCGGCATCGAGCATGCCCCCGTGCAGGACACCATCACCGTCCAATCCAATCAGACCGTGCAAAGAACCTACCGTCCGCAGCGTTGGGTCAACATGACCAAGCGCGGCTGGTACTCCGGCGACGACCACGTCCACACACAAATCCTCAGCGACCGCGATGCCCGCATGGTGATGAATTGGATACAAGCCGAGGACGTGCGTCTCGCCAACGTCGTAAAAATGGGCGACATCTTCCGCACTTGGTTCGAGCAGCGCGGCTTCGGTAAGGCTTTCCGGGTCGAAGACCACGGCTACATCATCTCCCCCGGACAGGAATGCCCGAGAACCCACGAGGAACTGGGCCACACCCTATCCATGAACATCAAGCACATGGTCCGTGACACCGACCAGTATTATCTCTACTAATACTAAATCATTTCAAGGCCTCTGTAAGTAAATATTAACAAAGCACTTGCGATGTCCATAAAAATCTTGAAATAGCGGTTCCCAAGCTGGTAACCTAGTTACCAAAAGTCGGAATTCAACTGTACGGGGTACCCCGCAGAAAGGCAGGATAGGATGAGCAAGAAGAAACCGGAAGCGTTCCCCACTATTAAGCTCGATCTACCGGGTTTCGGAAGAAAAAAAACTTCCCCGCCAATGGCTGATCTAAAGCTTGAAAAACGGGGTGCAGTGTACTATTTTCGCGTAAAGGATGAGAACAACAAGAACCTAACACTCCGCCTAGATAAATCTCTGGACAAGGCCCAATCAATGGCCAAGGAAATAAAGGCCGAAATCAATCAAAAAAGAGCTTTCAAGAAGCAATGGCAGAAATTACCGGAATCGAAAATAAGGGAATCAATCGAGTCCATCAGCAGTGAAATCTTGGGCATCAACATATCCCTAAATCCATACGCAAATACACCCCCAGAAACTATCACGATGTGGAAAAATGCATGGAAAAGGGAACAGCAAGCACTTGAAGAAAAAAAATCCGGGAACAAGATGACCTTAAATCAACTATCGGAAAGAGTTTTCAAGAGCAAAGTCAACGATGGGCATTCCAAAACAACAACCAGAACACAGAAAAGCACGCTCGATAAACTCATCAAATCAACAGGGAAAACCCGGGTATATCAATTAACGGAAACAGTGCTCCAAGAATACTTTGATGGGATTTCGTCAGAGATGGAACCGTCTTCAGTCTATCAGAACTTCATCGTACTCAAGGGGTTGTTCAATAGGGCGATAAAAAACAAGTGGATAAAGACAAATCCGATGGTGGGTGTTATTGTGAAGAAGACCATCAATAAACGTGCAGTCACCTTGACCCATGAAGAGATTGACACCATTCTTTCCACCCCGCAAAGAAGCAAGCACGTTGAAAGATTCCTATATATAGCCACCTATACGGGAATGCGGCTGAATGAAGTTCTGCACCTGAAATGGGAAAACGTTGACTTCAACAAGGGAATAATATTTGTCGAGAATACTGAGGATTTCAGAACAAAAAACAAACAGAACCGAACTGTGCCCCTGCTTAAGGAGTTGAGAGAATACTTGGATGGCCAGCAGTCAACAGGCATAATTATCCCTTTAGTCGATGACTCAATTGGTGACGCAATCAGAACGCTTAGCAAGAAAATCGGCATCAAGTTTACCCCGCATGTGCTGCGGCACACGTTTTGCTCATTGATGATTGAGGCTGGGCAACCAATCGAAAAGATCTCAAAATGGCTTGGCCACAAAGACATCAATGTCACCTTCGCAACCTACATGCATCTGATACCCAATGCTGAGGAGATATCCATCAAAAGAAAACCCTCAAGCTAAGTCGGGTTATGCACCTTTGATCGGAAATTCTGGATTCTGATTTCTGCTCTACTTCAGAATCAGCTTACCGATGGCCTCATAGGCTGATTTCATTTCAGCCTTCACTTGGGTCTGTTCCTCTTTCACCGAGGCAATCCGCTTTGAAAGCTCCTCGAGTCGGCCATATTTTTCGGCAAGCATGGTCATGGGATTCTGAATGCTTTTCCCAAGAGAAACCTGGGGCTTGGCTGTCGCTGATTCAACTTGGACAGGGACAACCTTCACCACCACTGCCTTGGGTGCCTTTCCTGCAGCACTTCTGTTTTGCCGGGGATAATTCTCGCCTTTGATAAGCGCCCTCAAAGTTGTGACGGTGGTCTTTAGTGCCTTCGCTATTTCTTGTTGGGTTTGACCCGCTTCAAGCATGGCGAGGGCCTTCTTTTTCATCTTCGCCTTTTGTTCAGGGGTGAACCGTATGGCGGCTTTCTTCATGATGGTGATCCTTTCTGAGGGTCTATGGAAGGTGGTCTTCACTGGTTGCTGAGGTGCAAGGTATCAGGGGTTTGACGACAAAAGCAATGATGGTCACGTCTCCGTCTTTTTGAACGAACGGCGGCTCCTTGTTAAACTGACGGTATTCCAGCTGTGGATATCCGGTTGAACTTGAACTGCTTTTCCAATGGTCTGTGCAGAAAGGATTGAACGATGATGGACGTTGTTTCTCAACTTTTCCTGAAGGGGGTAACCGCATGGAGAAGCTGAACAAATCCATGAATATTCACTTCACCGACAAGTTCCGGAGGGTTCTGACTCTTCCTCGATTATCCCAAGAGGATTTTGTGACCCACGACCTCACCCGTTGGTATGCCAACATTTTTTCGATTGAGAAAAACACCTACATCCTGACCACGAACCCTGCATCCTTGCTTTCGGTAGTTATTGATGGCGGGGACATCACGCACATCGGGGATTACCTTGCACGGTTTCTCCTAGGTTTGCAACAACTCCTTGATGAACTGGGGATGCCGAAGGTTTACGAAAACAAGATCAATCCCTATACCCAAAGCTTCACCCTGATAAAGACTTTGAACCGTTCCGTGCTTGGGTCGATGAATGACATGGTCAATATCTGCAGGTCGGTGGCAGTGCGTGAGAATTCAAGTCCCCAGCTCATGACGACCATGATCAACGAAACACCGTATACGGGCATTGCTTATCGGCGACCAAAGGAAGCCTTCGCGAAGATGTCGTTGAACTGAAGAATAACATCCACCCCTTGAAAATCTACCTCGCCATCGACATAATGGGGACTCCGCCGGGGGATATTGGTTCATGTCTGGACGGTAAAGGAAAACGTGATGAAAGTTCTTGCGTTCAACGGGAGTCCAAGGAAAGGTGGCAACACGGAGCTTCTGCTTCGGAAGGTTCTTGAGCCTATCGAAGAAGCGGGCATCGAGACTGAACTTATCCAGATCGGGGGAACGGAGATACGCGGCTGTAAGGCTTGCTTCCGATGCATGAATGAGAAGGATCAGCGCTGTTCCAATACCAGCGACCCCTTGAACGAATGGCTTCAGAAGATATTTGAGGCGGACGCCATTGTTCTTGGCTCACCCACCTATTTCGCTGGCATGACCTCCGAGATGAAGGCATTTATCGACCGGGTTGGATTTGTGGCGTTTGCCAATGGCGGTCTGCTGGGACGCAAGATTGGCGCGGCAGTCGTCGCAGTGCGGCGTGGTGGTGCGACAGCCGTCTTGGATTCCATCAACCATATGTTCCTCATGTCGCGGATGATTGTACCGGGTTCCACCTATTGGAATATGGGTTATGGACTGGAAAAAGGCGAGGCGGCCAATGATATTGAGGGGCTGAAGAACATGCGGGATCTCGGTGAAACCATTGCGTGGCTTATGAAGAGCCTTGCCAAGGAATCTTCGTGATCCCGTACCGCAAACAGTGGGTCTCCCTGACCGCCCTCATGGTTCTTGTTGTCGTCCTCTGGAATACCTGGGCCATTTATCCCCTCAAGATTTTGGTGGTGTTTTTTCACGAACTGAGCCATGCCTTGGCCGGTGTATTGACCGGTGGAAAGGTCGTTGAAATTCGGCTGGAAGCGTCACAAGGCGGATGTTGCATCATCCAGGGCGGGAATCAGTTTCTCACGCTGATGGCTGGATATCTGGGCAGCCTTCTCATAGGCGGCATCATCCTGGTGTTGGCGTTTCGTACACGGCGAGACAGAGAACTCGTTACGATTCTTGGGATGATCATTTTGCTGGTGGGCTTATTTTTCGTGCGACCGGTGGTTGGATTTGGATTCCTGTTTGTCATGGTTGCAGGTGCTGCCATGGTGACGGCTGGACGGCGATTCCCGTGGCAAGTGAATGACTTCCTGCTGCGGACGATCGGGCTTACGAGTTGCCTCTACGCGGTGTTTGACATAAAGAGCGATATCATCGACCGGCCATATCTAGGTTCAGACGCGCGAATGCTGTCGGAACTCACAGGCATTCCAACCTTGGTGTGGGGAACGGTGTGGATTGTAGTGGCGGTCAGTGCGACATGCTATTTTGTTCGCATGGCGGGAAGGTCCGAGAAGTAACGTGCGCATAGTTGCGGATTTTGTCCGGAGTGGGCCGTCGGTTACGGCACAACGCTTATCGGGTGCGCCATAAGTCTTCTTGTTTTTCAGGGAAGGAATCTTGTATTCTCCAGACTATGAAAACGGGGCTTTTCGCATGGATAGGCATCGCCGACCTGAAAGCCAGTCAAGGGGTGGCAGATGCGGGCTTGGGGCCGATCGGTCAGGCGGTCGACGCTACGACGTACGATCACGTCATCTTGCTTTCCGACCATGGCAAAAAGGAAACCGATTCTTATTGTCGATGGCTTGGAGGCAAAACACCGGCCGCAGTGGAACACGTCAAAGCCCATCTTACTGCGCCAACGCATTTTGGGGAGATTTACGAGCACGTAATCCAAGCTGTCCAGGATTTTCTCAAGAGAATAAAGGGTGAGTGCAATCTCGTTTTCCATCTCAGCCCGGGCACTCCCGCGATGGCGGCGGTTTGGATTATCGTATCGAAGACCCGGTTTCCAGCTAAGCTTATTCAGTCTTCGAAGGAGTCTGGGGTTCAAGTGGCCTCCGTGCCGTTCGATATCTCGGCTGATTATCTCCCTGATCTGCTTAGGCGGCCTGACGATGAACTAATCAGGCTTTCTCAGGGTCTTTCGCCAGACGCTCCGGAGTTCGACAGTATCGTACATCGTTGTGTAGTCATGAGACGGCTCATTGCCAAAGCTCGACGTGCAGCCGCTCGGAATATTCCGGTTCTTCTCATGGGGGAATCGGGAACAGGCAAGGAACTTTTTGCGCGGGCGATACATCACTCAAGTGCATTTAGGGCGGGCCCAATTATCGCGGTAAACTGCGGAGCAATTCCCCGGGAATTGGTGGAGTCGGAACTCTTCGGTCATGAAAAAGGTGCGTTCACCGGTGCCACATCCGCTAGGTCCGGCTACCTTGAGGAAGCCTCAGGAGGCACGCTGTTCCTTGATGAGATTGGGGAACTCCCCTTGTTGGCCCAGGTCAAGCTTTTACGGGTTCTGCAGGAGAATCAAGTCGTGCGTATTGGCTCCACCAAGGCCAAGGACGTGAGTTTTCGTATCATCGCGGCCACGAATCGCAATCTTCTTCAGGATGTTACAGAAGGGCGTTTTCGGACCGACCTGTTCCATCGTATTGCCGTTGCCGTTTTGAGTATTCCGCCGCTAAGGGAACGAGACCATGATGTAGGCCTCCTAGTGGACCATCTCCTCGAAAAAATCAACAAAGAGGCTGTGGGTCAACCTGGGTTCGAACATAAGAAACTTTCTGTGTCCGCAAGAAATCTTATCGATCGGCACTCTTGGCCAGGGAATGTTCGTGAACTTTTTAACGTCCTTCAGCGTGCCGCAGTTTGGTCCACCGGCCCTACCATTGATTTGGTGGACATCAAAGAGGCGATCCTTCCCATGCCCGGCCAAGCCGAGGCAGACCTGCTCGGAAAGCCCATAGGTAATGGGTTTAATTTGCAGGAGCTTATGACTGACGTTGCTAAACATTACTTGCGGCACGCCATGGAAGAAGCTCACGGGAACAAAACAAAAGCGGCGGATTTGCTTGGCCTTCCAAGCTATCAAACCCTGACAAATTGGCTAAGAAGGTACGGCGTGGATAATAATCTGGCATAGAGATTGCTTGTGGAGTCAGCAGAAGGACATAGAATGGCAAGAGAAGCATCGAAAGAAACGGACGCCCGAATAGTCATCGATGAACTGCTTCGTCAGGCGGGATGGAATCCGGCCGACAAATCGCAGGTTCGTACCGAAGAATATGTGACAGGAGTTGCGGAAGACTCGGCGACCGACGAGGGGGAATCGATCAACGGACGGGCGGATTACCTCCTTCTGGATAGCGATGGC
>CAIZGN010000388.1 GCA_903932505.1 Candidatus Hydrogenedentota bacterium | reverse complement strand
CGCCCAAGGAACGCTTCACGCCATTCGACGCCAATGCCGATGGGACAGTGACCAGGGAAGAATTCGACAAGGCCGCTGCAAAGTGACGGTCTGTTGAATGTCAGGCATGCAGCCCTCCGTGTAACGCAAACCTAAGCGTCTTCCACTATTGGGGCGAAATGCAACCTCAACCCTTGGAGGAAACAAACGATGAAACGAAAGAGTGAGAATCGAGTGCGCTATGCGGCTTGGATGGCCTTGGTGGCCGGTGTGTTGTTAACCGGATGGAGCATGGCCCAGCCGCCAGCCCCCCCAGCCCCCCCGGCTCCGGGTGCGGGTGGTTCCGGTGCCCGAGGCGGTGTCGTGTCTTTACTGGATATCGCGCAGGAGGCGGATACGGACGGCAATAAGCAGGTTTCACTGGAAGAGTTCAAAGCGGCCTTGAACAAGAATGCTGAAACGATTTTCAAGAAAATGGATCGGAACGGCGATGGGGTTCTGACTCAGGAAGACCGTCCGGTCGGTGCCGGGCCGGGTGCATTGGGCGGTCCGATCATGGAGAAGTTCCGCGAGGCCGATAAGGACCAGAACGGAAAAGTAACCTTTGAAGAATTGTCCGTGGTAATGCCCAACATGACGCAGGAACGATTCAAACAGTTTGATCGCAATGGTGATGGGGTTCTGAGTGCCGAGGATCGTGGTCCCGGGCCTATGCGCGATATGTTCGAAAAAGCCGATGCGGACAAAAACGGTTCGGTGACCTTTGATGAAATCAAAGCCGTGAAGCCGGATGTTACTCAGGAACAGTTCAAGCAGTGGGATCGCAACGGTGATGGCGTGTTGAGTCCGGCCGACCGGCCTGCCGGTCCCGGCCCCGGTGCTCCAGCCCCGCCCCCGGCGAAATAATCACAGCCCAAATAAAACAAGGGCGCGGACGGTATCGTCCGCGCCCTTCGTACTTTTCAGGGGAGGTGTTTCTCCGTCGAAAATCCATCCAAAGAGGAAATTAACGATTTCGTGGATGGCCTGGAACGGAAACGCCAAAACGTCATGCAAAAACTCAAACATGGTCTCTTTTCCTTTCGATTGTAACTGCATTCAAATTTTGTGGCTACACCCTCGCCACCCTTTGTGCCGGGAGCATTTCGCCACGACTGTTTGCATTATAAACTATTGACTGTTAGTAGTCAAGCACTTTTTTGAGAAAATACTACTAATCGGTATACAGGGATACTTGAACCCCATATGAAGTGCCTGAGAAGAAAAATGGACGAGTACAGTTATCAAAAACTGAACTATGAATAATACAAAGCGCAGAACTGTCCGTCAAAATCGGCGCAGAGTGGCGATGGCATTGGTCACTCGGGCTCCCAGTAGAACTTGGCGATCGCTTCCTTGATGTCGCTGGGGGTTGCCACGACCACCTCCACCTTGCGGCTGGTGGCCCGCTCTATATCCTCGATGGCCAGCAGGTTCAGGGGATTGGCCATGGCCAAGAGCAAGACGCCCCCTGTGGCGCGGATGGCGATACAGGTGTGTTGCTGGGCCAAGCGTTCGTTGACCAAGGCAACAGCTGCTGAATCAATTTGTCGATCCACAAGCCTGCAAAACTCGGTCTGACATTGCGCGGCGAGCACCTTGGCAATCGACTTCTCGTCGGCGTAGCCCTTCTCGAGCAATAT
>CAIZGN010000387.1 GCA_903932505.1 Candidatus Hydrogenedentota bacterium | reverse complement strand
CCGAGGGCCCCCCGGCACTGGTCATGCGCTATTTCGGATTTGAGAACGGCGTCAACCGCGCCCAGCGCCCCGTGCGGGTGCTGGCCCAATTCGAAAACACCGGAGGAACCGCTGGGAAATTAGACCAGGCCAATATCGTGGTTCCGGATGGTCTCACCATCACACCCGTCGCCTCGACCGATGGAGACAAGCCCCTCGATTTCGGGGATATCGGGGAACGTCGCTGGGATGTTACGGCCGCAAAGCCCGGGGCCTACGACCTCATCCTGAATTGGACGGGAGAACCCGCAAAAACGGTGTTGACCTTCCTGCCCGCATTGGAGATTCAGAAAGAAGCCTACGTCCCCGAGCCCCATCCGGTAAAGTCCGATCTCGATGTCCTCATGTACTACTTCCCGGGCTGGAACAATGAGGCGGCTTGGGACTGCGTGCGGCGCGTCGCCCCGGTGCGAAAGCCCTTGCTGGGCTATTATGACGAAGCCAAGACGGAGTGCGTGGACTGGCAAATCAAGTGGGCGGCTGAAAATGGTATCACCGCCTTTCTCGTCGACTGGTACTGGATTGGCGGGAATCAGCATCTTACCCACTGGTTCGATGCCTATCGTCAGGCGAAGTACCGCAAGGATTTGCAGGTAGCAATCATGTGGGCGAATCACAACCCGCCCAACAGTCATTCGCGGGATGATTGGCGTGCGGTAACAAAAGAATGGATTGACCGCTACTTCAATTTGGACACCTACTACCGCATTGACGGAAAACCAGCCATTTTCTTGTGGGATCCAAGCAACCTTCGCCGCGATCTCGGTAGTTCAGATGCCGTGCGAGAAGCCTTGGCAGAATCGCAGGCAATGGCCAAAGCGGCCGGGTATCCCGGGATAGAGTTTGTGGTGGTAAACACCTGCGAAACGGGGGGACAGGCCAAGACGCTCCTTGACGAGGGCTATGCCGGGGCTACCAATTACCATGAGTGGGGACAGGCTCCAACTCTCGCTGAAGATCCCAAGAATATGCAGTATCGTGATGTGGTGTCCACCATTGCCAAGCGCTGGGCGGAACGCAATGACTTCTGCGGCGCATTGACCTACTACCCCGTCATCGAATCCGGTTGGGATGCGCGTCCCTGGCATGGAAGCAAGTCTCAGGTCATTTACGGTCGTGACATCAAGGGTTTTGAGGAAATCTGCCGCCAGGCCAAAGCCTTTGCCCAAGAAAAAGGGCGCAAAGCCGTGGTGATTGGTCCGGCCAACGAATGGGGCGAGGGCAGCTATATCGAGCCGAACACCGAGTATGGTTTCGACATGTACGAGGCGGTGCGTCACGTCTTTGGTCAGGGCGATCCGACCTCCTGGCCCGTGAATATCGGCCCGGCGGACGTGAGTCTGGGCCCCTATGATTTTCCCCTCACCCCCCCCAAGACGAGTTGGACCTTTGACTCCGATTTTGAGGGCTGGTCTGTGATGATGGATGTGTCCGACTTGCGTTGCGAAAACGGAGCGTTGGTCTTCAGCACCGTGAGCACCGATCCAGCACTGCGCCTGGGGCTCCGTCCACTCCCCGCAGTCATGTATCCCAATCTCCAGTTCCGCATGCGCATCGAAGGGCTTACCGGACCGACCACCGGACAAGTCTTCTGGTCCGTGGGTGGCACCGCGAGCTCCGAGGCCACCAGCATGCCCTTTCCCATACCCGCAGACCCAGAGTGGCACGACTACACCCTCGATCTGTCCAAAAACGCACGCTGGCGAGGCCGCATATCCTCCCTCCGATTCGACCCCTGCTCCCAGAAAGGCGTCAAAGTCCAACTGGATGCATTTACCCTGACCAGCAAAAACTAAAGTATGTTGTTCAGGCTTCAGCCTGTACTTCCCCACGAACCACCGGCAATTGGAATCCATCCCCCCATTTTTGGTCTAATACTCTCCGTCATGATGACTACGCTGTTGATATCGCTCGGGTGGATTGCCTTCTTTTCGGCCTTGCTTTGCGGCATTGTGCTGGATCTCGTGGGGCTTTTTGGCAACTGGATTATTCTGGGGGCCATCGGGATCCTTTGGGCCTCCACCGGTTTTAGCCATTTCGGAGGGTGGGGACTTTCCGGTATGGTCGCGCTGGCCGTGTTGGGCGAAGTGCTCGAATTCGTGCTGGCCGGCTATGGGGCGAAACGCTTCGGGGGCAGCAAGGGTTCCATGTGGGCCGCTCTCATCGGCTGTCTGGCCGGTTCCGTGCTGGGTACCCCGTTCATGCCGATCGTGGGCACGCTCCTCGGCGCATGCGCCGGTGCGTTTGTGGCCGCTGCACTCTACGAATACCTCAATCAGTATCGCGAGTTGCACATGGCACTTTGGACGGGGCTGGGGGCGGCATTGGGGAAGATTGGCGGGCTTTTCGCTAAATTGTTTTGCGGCTTGGCCATTTTGGCCCTGGCCGTCGCCGTGTACTGAGAAGAGCGGCCCTCGTGGCCGTGGAGCGGGCTGCCTAAAAAGGAAGCCGCGATGGGAAGTTGAATACTATGCCGGACCAGGAGTTTAAGCCGATGCGCGAGAAACTTTCATTGGACGGGGAATGGGCGCTGTTGCTCGATCCCTCCGATGCAGGGGTGAAAAAGAAGTGGTTCAAACAAGCTCCGGCAGATGGCCGCATCGCAGTGACAGTCCCCTCCGTCTGGGATCGCTGGGTGCCGGATTACGATGGGGTGGGGTGGTACTTCAAAGAATTCGAACGCCCTGAAAACTGGGGTGGCAGACATATCGAGCTTCAGTTTCAGGCGGCCGATTACTATGCCGAGGTCTGGCTGAACGGCGTGCGTTTGGGTGAACACGAGGGCGGATACACCCCCTTTGCATTCAATATCGCCGCCCATCTCCGGGATGGTGTCAACAACCTAGCCGTGCGGATTATCGATCCACACGGCAAACAAGGTTTCCCCCCTTTCCTGCCCAAGGAAATCCCCTGCGCCAAGGAAAACGGCTACTTCAGTTTTGCGGGGCTGTGGGGCAGCGTGGCGCTGGAGGCACGTTCTCAGACCCATCTGGAGGATGTGTTCGTTCTGCCCGACCTCCGTCGTCAAAAAGTGGTGGTGCGCACCGAAACCTCCGCGCCGGGCCTCGTGCGTCTGCGCATCGAGGACACACCACACACCGCCGAAGGGGAACCGGGTGAACTGGATCTCGATTTTCCCGACTTCGAACCGTGGTCTCCAGAAAGCCCCAAGTGCTATACGCTGACCGCAGAATTAATCGTGGATGACCAGCTTTGTGACACCGTATCGGTGCGCTTCGGTATGCGCGAATTCACCGTCAAGGACAACCGCTTCCATCTCAACAATCGCCCCGTCTTCATTAAAGCCGTCCTGCATCAGCCCGACTATCCCCGATCGCTCGCCGGGCCGGAAACGGAAGCCCTGGCCCGCCAGGAAATCGAAATGGCCAAAGAGGCCGGTTTCAACATGATGCGCCTGCACATTAAAACCGCTCCGAAGATCACGCTTGAGTTGGCCGACGAGTTGGGCATGCTGCTCTATGAAGAGCCACCCATAGGCTGGATTAAGAATTCCACGCACATGCGAACCCGCTGCGAGAACGAAGTCCGCGAGATGGTTCTGCGCGACCGTAATCACCCTTCGGTCGTCATATGGGGCATGTTGAACGAAACAGGCAATGCCGACTATGTCACCGGCGGTGGTGCCCAGTTGATCAAGGAGGAACTCGCACTCTTGGCCCGTTCCCTGGATCCCAGTCGCCTTGTGATCGACGACTGTGGCGGTGTAAACGCCTCGCGCCAGCCTTCGCGTCTGCTTCGACCCTATCGTGACACCTTCGAGAACTATGACGACCTGCACATCTATCAGCGCGCACCCGTGGATCTCGACATACAGAACTATTTCCGTTACAACGGCGCACCCGACGAGCTGTTCTTCCTCTCGGAATTCGGTTTCGGTGGTTCGGAGGATCTGGAGGATGTGCTCGCGCAGTATGGCGACGAACAAACCTCGCTGAAAGACGCACGCTTTATCGCAGGGATCATTGAAGCGGCGAAGCCCGGTTTTGATGAACGCGAGCTCGACCGCGTCTTTGGGGACTTCTCCGGTTTTCTCGCGGCCTCCCGCGAATTGCAGTGCGATGCCATCCGCTATCAAATCGACGCCATTAGGGCCAATCCCAAGGTCTCCGGTTATTGCTACACCCAGCTGTTTGACGCGGGCCACGAGTTCTGCGCGGGCGTGGGGGATCGGTGGCGACGCCCCAAACCGGCGCTGGCCGTGATGAAGGACGTCCAGAAGCCGCTGCGTCCGCTTATTTTCGCGCCCAAGACCAGCCTCACCACCCGCGAGGAGGTCAATGTCACCGTCCTGCTCGCGAACGAGGATCGGCTCGAAGGCCGTGCTGACATTTCCCTGCAGGTGGTCGGCCCCACCGAACAGGTCTTGTGGAAGAAGAAGCGTGAAGTCAAAATTCCAAAACACGGCAAAGAGCTTTGGCAGGGTGGCGTGGGAGCCTCTGGCTCACCGGGTGTGCACAAGTTTGTCGT
>CAIZGN010000386.1 GCA_903932505.1 Candidatus Hydrogenedentota bacterium | reverse complement strand
TCAATAAGAGTGCTGAACCCGTCCTCGCAGGATTACCGGGAGGTTACAACTGGGAGGAGGTCGATATCGAATACAACAATCAAAAAGGGCAGGCAAGTTCAACATTTCCTTGCCACGTTTTTCAAAAGCGCACTGGGCAAATGCTTACCCCTACCAATATACATAAAGAACGCTATACCTTGCTAGTAGGACCCAACGCTGATGCCCCTTTAGACCAGCGTCAAATTGAGGAGAGTAATTACCCTGATCAGAATCCTCAAGTTTCGGGGTTAATTCGTGAAAAGGATCATTCCACAAACCTCCTTTCCGCAAAAATCAACCTGTATCCATCCTCAGGACGAGTGCAAGTAGCCGACTAACAACAAAGCACCCTCTGCGGCCCCTAGAAGCGCCGCCACAAAGAAGAACGAATGATGAGAACGACAGCACATAGCGACAGCAAGAAACACCTAGGTTTCACCCTGATCGAAACCGTTGTGGCCCTTAGCATTCTCGCTGTTGGCATTCTGGCTATCGTGCGCATGTTCCCCCTGGCGACCCGCGCCCAATATACCGCTGCTGGTACCACTGGGGCTTCCCGCTTGGCAAAATCCCAATTTGCTAAACTGCGTGCGGGTGCCGTCAATCAGGACGATCTCCCCGCTTACATGTCCGCTTGGTTGCAGGAAAACTCAGTACATCTTTTCCCCGAGAGCAGTCCCGAACGCTTCGAATTCCTCTGCCAGGGCTGGCGGGCAAGCGTCGATAGTATGGCCCCACCAAATTCCGGAGCCAATCTATATAGAGTTACCTTCAATGTCGTCCTGCTAAACAATCAGGAAGAGAAATTTGTCACCTACATATCAGAGCTATAGCGTGACCGCTGGTGCCAACCATCGGAAGGGGTGGATGGTATCCCTGTGCCCGTGTTCCTCTGGCACACAGCGCGACTCCATATCCGCCTCCGCCGGTATGACCCTTATGGAACTTCTCGTCGCCATGCTCATTTTCGTTAGCATCATGAGCGGTGTTGCCGCACTCTTTGCAAACGCCTCCCGCTCCGTATCCCAAGCCAATATCGCCATCGATGGTTATGATCGTGCCCGTAGTACCATGACGCGACTAGAACTGGATCTTACCACCGCCTTCGCATCCCGAGACGTTGGTGAAAAATACAAATTTTACGGCCAAGGCAATGGATTCTGCTATATCGGTTGGACGGAAGGGGGGAAGCTCGCCAGGATCACGTACCAGCTTCGTGATGCAGGAGCTTATTTTACCACCGAAATTATGGATACAGTCGAAAAATACCTCATTCGCGCCATGAATAAGGATTTGCTAACCAGCGACAACACCGTGGATCCCCCCACCACATTGGCCCTAATTTTCTATCTGGTGCGAAAGGAAGAGTTCGACTTCGCTACGGGTGAGGCTTGGAAAGATTGGGCGAGGAAGTGCATGAAGGAAAAAAGCCTAGTCGGATATGCGCAAATGGGAAATCCTCTGCTAACGGACTCTGCATCAATCAGGATTAGTCTTCCGGTTAGCATATACACAGCGTCCTTGACCCGGTATCAGGAAAATGATATACGAGACCTTCTTACCTTCCCGGAAATGACAGCGCCGACGGAGTTTGGCTGGCCGGTCATTGACCCAATTTGGAATGGCAGCGAAGAGTCATATATTAATGGTGACTACGCTTTATACTTTGATGTGCACAATACCCTATTTTGGGGTGGTTTGGCTGATATGGATCAGACATTTCCAACCCTCCCGCGGCGGGCTGATCCGCCTCTCCAATTCAATCAACCAATTGAAAGAGACCTGCGCAGCATTCTCTCTAGCATTGATCCCAACGACCCAAATACCCGGGTTCCCATTGTATTGGGGTCTTCAACGGTCCAAACAATCGTACGTTCTAACCTTTGCGAACAGTGGTTAAAGAAAATTCACTGGGTTCTGGGGCGCAGTACGAGTAGCATAGCAGCCTTTAATGATAAAGTCAGCCAATACGACTTGGTAGACGGCATCGTCCGCCAAGTCCTTATTGGGGATTCGGCGAACACGTCCTTTGAGCTAGCTCTCAAAGAATTTGATGTTTTCAAGGATTATGATGGATGGGGGATTGACCCATTTTATGGAGAATTGACCCCATCTCTCTTTTATTACACCAATGGTGACTACAAAAACGCCACTCCCATCCGCAAGCCCTACTTCAACACCCGTTTCAATATTCCCGGCTACGCGGGTTTCTTCGCGGGAAAAGATGTTGACGCCGTAGCTGCAGTCAACGCCTTCGACTGCGCACTCAGTTGCGGCTCCGTACGCCCTGGCGAGGTAGCCTGTGATTCAGTCGCATCTGATTGCGAAGGTTTGAATTTCGGCTCTCCCTTGGATCCCAGACTGCCCTATGCGGTCGAAGTCAACTTCTGGATAGCCATTGATAGCGGACGCATTTCGGGAAGCGAGTTCTTCCGGCAATTCAGGCGGGTTATCGATATCCCCAGCGGATTCACCCGCCAAGACTAGATCAACGATTACGGCGCACAGCGCCCAGTGCAAGGGACAATCGGTCCTGTCGGGCCAGACCCGACAAGCCCGTGCGTGATCCGGGACACCGGTATAAGGTACATGCAGATGATGGACAGAAGAAAAAGACGCGGCGCGGCCCTCATTATTGTGGTGGCAATACTCGTCATCCTGAGCACCATCGCCCTCAGCTTCCTCACCATGACCCGCCGCGAAACCCTCGTCTCCATCAACGTTACCAGCATGGTCCGCACCGAAGCCCTCCTCGATTCCGCCTTCTCTATAGCCACCGCAAAACTCAACCAAGACCTCGCCGACCATCCGAAATATACGTCCACCGACCACGCTTGGCGAACTATTTTTAATGGTGCCTGGACTGTGGGGAAATTATGGCCCATGCAGAGTAATTTCCCCTTTACCACCGGAAATGTCCCATATGTTGACATGCGGAGATTTCAGGGCATTGAGGTACGTTTTGCCGACGGTACGGTTGAGTCGCTCTATCGTGGACCGCGCACCTCCCAATGGCTCTACATTCCCCGGGCTGAAGGTAATTTCGTGGCGGTCTATGGGTATGGGGGGGACGGTCGTCCCGAACTGCGCTATGAAACAGACCCGGCCAATCCCTTTATGCCAAGCAATGCGGATATAGGGATTGCCAATCTGAACGGCTATACCACCGAGTTTCACCGATACGACCCCCAAAACAACCCTTTCGTGACTGCAGATTTTTACGGAACGTCGCCGAACAGTGCGGGAATGCAATATCCAATTGAACAGGTGAATAGCTGGGCCGACGTTGACGTTGACAATGACCCCCAAGGTCAAAAAGACGCCGTCTGGATTCCTCTGGCGAACGTTGTATTCAGACCCGATGACGGCATCGACAACGACTTGGACGGTATCGTTGATGAACCCGGAGAACCTGTAACTTTTGTCTATAACGGCCTTGGGAGTTTCTCCGACCCTGAAAACGGGGATTTCACACGCCGAGGCGATGGATTCGACAACGATGGCGATGGACTCGTCGATGAGCCAGATGAAGACAACCTCTTTATAACTGCGCCTCTCCCCGGACTTAGAATACAAGTTGATGTGGACGGAAATGGCGTTTTCAACAGAAAGGATTTCGACAACGATGGAAATCCAATTTTCATTAACATTCCTAACCCCATTTGGGTTCTAACAAGTGCTGGAGCTTCGAAAGTAGGTTCAAACCGCGTCGATGTGCTCGACAATGACTATGATTTTTTTGCCAACACCCTAAACGTTGTCGCGTATCCGACGTTTTGTGGCGTAGACCAATACGGAGTACCCGGTAACCCTACGCCTGGTCCTGCAATGTTCAACATTACAAACCAGCTGGATCCTTTCTTTGCCCTTATTGATCCGCTTCACACGGGATACGCGCCCAACAGTACCGGGTTACATCGCATTGTCTTTTTTGACGGGATGAACTATGTATCCCCAATGAGTTTCTTGGAGCCCGGAAATTTCACTTGGAATGCGGATCAACTTGTAAATGGCCAAGTAGTGGTCCAGGAAATCATAATCGCTTCCGCGGGCGAACCCATGTGCGAGCTTACTGGCCGCGCAGCCATCTATATCAGCGATGAATCGAGCAAAG
>CAIZGN010000385.1 GCA_903932505.1 Candidatus Hydrogenedentota bacterium | reverse complement strand
TCCGCCATCACCGCGCTGGCCTTGGTAAGCACCGCCCCCGCACTCCTTGATCTCGCCGACACGGTTCGCGGCGACACCACCCTCGACGGTCGCGCGTTGTGGGCCGCCAACACGCAAGACGGTCTGGATGCGCATCCCTGGCCCCTGCTCGACGGTCGCAATCTCTTCATAGCCATCAATCTGGTATACACCCTCGACGGCGGGGCCACCTACAACTCGATCCCCGACCTCGCCCGAAATCCAGCAGGGGATCTCATCCCCAATGCGCCCGGCATTGAGCTGGTCTGGAATGGCCCCACGGCTTCTGGTGAGGCCGTCTATGTTTCGCCGCTGGACATCGAATCCAATCCCTCCGGCTGTGTGTACGCGGCCCCTTGGGAAAACACGACGGAGCCGTCCACTCCCAACCGCCCGGAAACCGACGCCGCCGGAACAACGCGTGTTCGCGTCACCACCCCCGGTGCCCTGCTATGGGCATCCGCGCCTGCGGAGCCGACCATAACGATTCCCCAACCCGAAGTCCCCATTCCTTCATCGGACGCCAAGCCATCGGACGAGCCACTCGTCGTCAACGGGATTGAACCCAGCCGCGCATGGTTGTTTGGTGGTGTCATCGCCACTGTTACGGGTTCGGGTTTCACGGATGGGATGGAAGTGAGTTTCGGGGGACGAAAGGCCGCCTTCGTATCCGTAATCAATGCGCAAACCGCCAAGGTGCTGGTTCCCGCCTCGCCGGATCGCGGGGTGGCCGCGACGATCGCCGCGCCGGTTTCAGCCCGGTACGGAGCGCTCACTGCGGACGCGCCTATGCCGTTCACCTACCTGCGACATGAGTGCAACGAGCGAGGCACGCTCTTTACGACCGCCTTTATCCTTGACGATCCACAACGGCCTGCGCCCGGTATTGCAGTACCCCTGACGGTCGTTCCCGCCAGTACCTGCGCCTACCTCGACCTTCCCCCTGTGTTGCAGGAGCGCGATGTCGCTGTCTATGGCCTCGCCCGTTTTGCGATTGCCACCTCCAATGACGGCGGGAAATCACCCTTGCATACCGACCAAATGCGCGAATGGACGCCTGAGTCCGGGCAACCCGCTGCGGGAGCCTGGGACTTCAGCGTGCATCTCTACCGGCCAGACACAGTCTCCACCGACGACTTGTCGGAACTCGCCGCCGGTTACGATGTCCTCAACGAATTCTCACCGAATTCGAGTTCCAGCCTGAGGAGCGCTTCGACGGCCATGCGGGTGTCCTTTCCCCTGAATTCGGGCAGCCTCGCCTATGACGACGTCGCGAACGGTCTGTACAGCATCTGGGCCTTCACGTCCCACCTGGACTGCGTCAGTGGGCAAGACGTCCCCGCATCCCCCTTTGGAGCGACCTACCAATCACAGATTCTCGCCAACGAAGTGGCCCCCGTTTACACGGAGGAAAGTGCCGATCTGCCTGCGGAAGGCCCCAGGATGGTGCTCCGAGCGCGCCTGTACGATGGCAATACGTTCTCCTTGCGACGCGATGCGATGCTGCCCGCCGCCGCTGCCGAGAGAATTCGTCTGGGCACAGAAGCAGGCACCGCTGAAGGCCCTGCCAAAGGTGGACAAGGCTTGACCATCATATCCCCGATGGGCGGTTTGGGTTGGTGCAATACCGTGACCTTTCAGCCTTCGGGTGGCGCAGACGCTCCACCACTGAAAGCCAAAGTCCTCGCCTCGACACCCGGCGTCGACGAATATCTGCTGCAAATCAGCACTCCAGAAGCCCCAAAAACCGGTGCCTACGACCTCATCGTGCAACTCAAGAGCGGGGCAAACCCCGTTTCGATTACCCTCGGGGACGTCTACCAGTACAAAGCCATTGCGACTCCCGATTGGGTGGGGCCCGTGGCTGTAGTGGCCGGTCTTGCGGTCGCGCTCGTGGGAATCGCCTCCGGCGGGAAGAGCGGTGGCGGTGGCGGTGGCCCGTGCTTCATTGCCACAGCCGCCTATGGCACACCCATGGCTGCTGAAATTGACGTGCTGCGCGATGTCCGCGATGTGTATCTGCTGGAATCCGGCGTTGGAACCGCCTTCGTCGATGCCTACTATCAGGTCAGTCCGCCGGTGGCCGCGTATATTGCGGCTCATCCTGTGCTGTCGACAGCCGTCCGCTGTGTGCTCACCCCTGTGGTTTGGATATCAAAGGCATCCCTCGCTGCGCCGATTCCCATGACCCTATTGATGGTTTTTCTGCTCGGCATCGGTTTGCGGCATATCCACAGAAGAAGCCTCTTGCAAAAAAACTAGAAGTGGCTTCCAGCCTCTTCCACGCAGCACAATGCCACTCATGGTCGCCATGAAAGGAATCCCCGCATGAACTTCATCACCGCGTGTGCCTTGGTCTTTCTCGCCGGTGCCACGGACGCCCCCGCGCGCAACACCCTCTATGTGTCCAAACTCGGCACCAACACCGGCGGCACCACCTGGATCACCGCATTCAACACCATCCAGGCCGCACTCGATGCGGTCCCCGATGCCGCAGGCGGCTGCCGCATCATCGTGCGTCCCGACACCTATATGGAAGCCAACCTGTCGCCGTCCTACTCCGGCGCAGCCGGGGCCTACAACGAACTCATCGGCGACTATGATGGCAGTCTGGGGTCGGGCACGTCCGGCTGGGTCATCATCGATTCCAGTGATCCGAAACTGGGTTTCAAGAGCTATGACTGGTACGGCACCATCCGCTCCAACAAGCAGGGCTGGTCCAAGGAACACACCGAACCCACCTTCAGCGCAATCATCTGGGATCGCTGGGCGCTGCGGCGTCTCTATGCCACTGGTGGCGATGGAGGCCTCTTCTGGGACGGCACCGACCAGACCAAGCCCTTCACCATCCTGGTTGAAGATTGCGTCGGGATCGGGCGCGCCTTCGGGGGTGGCGTGGGCAATGTGCTGTCCCGCGCCGATGAGCCCATGGCCTTCCGACGCTGCCATCTGTGGGCTTTGGACTGGTGGGGCGACACCTCCGGTGCTTATGTCCGCGTTGAAAACGAGGCCATGCCCGAAAAGCCGGATGTGCTGTTCGAGGACTGCACCATGGTCGGCCCACAATGTTCGCTCAAAGGCGGCAACTACGGTTTCCACACCTTCACGCGGGTTCGCGTGGATCGCTGCCGCTTAATCACCCTGAACTTCTCGCAACCTCAAGGCACGCCGACCGACGGCATCATCCAGAGCGTGCAACAAGGCAAATATTTGCATGTGGATCTTTCCGACTCAACCCTCATGGGCTACAAGGTCTTCGGCGTAAAGGTCGACAAGAACACCGTGGCCGAAATCGGCTACACCACCGCCGGTGCGGTTCAGGCCTATGTGCAATTCCAGCAGGAAGTACCCAAGGGCATACACCGCCTCGTGCAATGGCCCGTCGATGTTTTCCAATGCCTGATGCCGCCCAGCCCCGAAGCGCGACGCGTCCCACACGTCACAGGGGAACTGCTGCGCAAAGACATGTGCGAAATGGCCCCGATTGAATGGAAGGGCCGCCTGTACCAATTGGAATGCCACCGCCCGGCCAGTGGCGGCACCGCTCAGGACTACTCCATCATCCTGCGGGATGTCGAAAGCAAGGAGGAATCCCTCCCCTTCGCGCAAGGCTACAGCCTCGCATCAATTATCGCAAACAATGACACGGCCTACGTATTCGCCACCCGCTTCGAGAACAACGACTGGAACGATGTCACCATGTTCAAGTCGTCCGACCTCAAGACCTGGACCCAGAAAAAAGTCATTGAGCAAGATCCCAAAGAGCATCTATTCAACAGTTCCATCTGCCGGGATGCGGATGGTTTTGTGATGGCCTACGAAAGTAACGACCCGACCTATCCGCCCTTCACCATAAAATTCGCGAGGTCGAAGGACTTGGAGACTTGGACCAAACTCCCAGACGCCATCTTCGGGAAAGACCGATATACCGCATGCCCCTGCATTCGCTATTGCGAAGGCTGGTACTACATTCTCTACACCGAAGCCCGCTCCCCGCGTCACTACTTCGAAACCTACATCGCGCGCTCAAAGGATCTGGTGACGTGGGAAGTCAGCACCGCCAATCCGGTACTGCATCCGGAAACGCTGGATGACGGCATCAACACATCCGACCCGGATATCGTGGAATATCAGGGCAAGAGTATCCTGTATTACTCCGTGGGCGACCAACTGACTTGGATGAACGGAAAAAAGGCTGTGTACGACATGCCCATGGCCCGCTTCTTCCAAAGCTGGTTCTTACCCTGATCAACTACATCTCTGGTCGAATAGCAGAAGGCACGGCAAACAACCGTCCCCCCGCGTCATTTCGAGCGCAGCGAGAAATCGTGTGACATTAACAATCGAATAAGCCGCCGGGCCATCGAAGGCTCCCCACGAAAGGATTGATATGAACGCTTTACTTCGCATCACAGGCATGGGGATTCTGGTCGCCGTGCTTCTCGCCGGATGTGTTCGGGGGCGTACCGTTGCCGAAACCCGCCCGGTCAATCCCAATTTTGAACAAGACCGCTTCTGCATCGGTTTGTGGGTGGATCCCCCCATTGATGGTCGCGCAGAGGCCCGCTACGCGGAGCTGGCGGCCGCCAACTTCTCCATGATTATAGGCGGTTCCGGCGCTTCAGACCCCAAAGGCTGGGCGCACCAACTCGACCTGTGCCAGCAATTCGGACTCAAGGCTCTGTTGCAATGCCCCGGCACCGAGGCGTCGAAACTTCCCGATGGCCCGGCCTGCTGGGGCTATGCGGTGCGCGACGAACCGGCCGCCAAGGACTTTCCGCAGCTCCGCGCCCAAGTCGACGCCATCCGCAAGGCGCGTCCGGGAAAGCTTGCCTACATCAACCTCTTCCCCAACTATGCCTCGGCCGCGCAACTCGGCACCAGCACCTACGAGGAACATGTCACCCGTTTTCTGGACGAGGTCGGCGTGGATGTGTTGTCCATGGATCACTATCCGATCTTCAGGCCGGAAAAAGACGGCCGCGACGGCTATTGCGACAATCTCTCGGTCATGCGAACCGAGTCGCAGCGGAAGAAGATCCCCTTCTGGAACTTTTTCAACACCATGCCCTATGGTGGACACACCGACCCCACCGAAGATCAATTGCGCTGGCAAATCTATGCCTCGCTCGCTTATGGTGCCAAAGGGGTTCTGTACTTCTGTTACTACACCCCCGCCGGAGACGAATTCCCCAAAGGCGGGGCCATTATCGGAAGGGATGACCGCCCGACACGACATTATGAACAGGCCCGCCACCTCAATGGCGAGGTGAAAAACTTGGGGGCCACGCTTATGCAGCTCACCAGCACTGGTGTGCTGCGGGTTGCACCGGATACCGACCCTGCAGCAATTCTCAAGGGTAGTCCGCTGAAAAACATCACCGGGGCCGCCTATGACCCGAAGCCCGATTACCTAGTCGGGCTGTTCAAACACGCCGATGGACGTCGCGCAGTGTTGCTGCAAAACTACCGTTTCGCCTACACAGCCTGGCCCACCGTCGAATTCGATGTCCCTGCCAATCAGGTGACAGAAGTTTGCAAAGAGACAGGGAAAGAAATCCCAGTCCACGATGCCAGCCCCGCTCTGGACGGTCTGCAGGTGTCACTGGACGCCGGAGAAGGACGGCTCTTCCTGCTCCCACCCCAATAGTTCAGTCCGATTGTGGGCCGTCTCCGTCCGCATCCTCTTCCTCATCGGATGACTTTCGTTTACGGCAGGCGGCTGTATAGGCACAATAGGTGCAGGCCGTCGCTGCGGGAACTGGTGGAAAATAACCCGCCCGAATTTTCTCTACCGCCTTGCCAATGGCATTGCGGGCCGTGGTTTCGCGGGCATCCCGGTCTTGTTTACCCGGTGCCAGACCCCCTTGCCGCTTCTTGCTACCCACCCGGACAAAATACGCCTCGCTGCAAGAGGCCTCGGGGGAAACCGAATGCTCAACCGCCCACGCGTACACGGAAAGCTGAACCGAACGCCCCTCCGTAATATCCTTGGCGGAGGGAAGCTGCCCGCTCTTGTAGTCAATAATGCGTGAAGCGGAGCCATTCTGGTCGATTCGGTCAATTCGGCCACGGAATCGTACCGGGCCCGCAGGCGTCTCCACCTCAAGCAGTGCACGCGGCACATCAGCCTCCTCTTCACTGTCCGCAGGATGTCCAAAGGAGACTTCAAATAGCGAGGGCTTCCACTGGGCTTCGTCGCCCCTTCTTTCGATGGCGAGATAGCGCAGCAGCACACGTTTCATACGGATCAACTCCGCCTGTACCAACGCGCAGGGGGATGACGTGCTCTTCCAAGCATTTTGCTGGAAAGCGACTTCGACACAATCCGCCATCCGCGTGTTGGCTTTGTCGTCTGCGATATCAGCCACGGCCTGACCCGAGAAAGCGCGATGAAATTCAGTCAAGGCCGCATGCAAAATCGATCCACGAACCAAGGGATCAAATTGGGGATCCGGCGTCTCATGCTCTGGAATCTGCCAGCAACGGTCGGCCAGAAAACGAAACGGGCACTTCAAGTAGGTTTCCAGCTGGGTTACGCTAAACTCGTGTTCGGCATTGAAGCGCTTGGCAATAACCTCAGCATCGGGAGTCCCTGAAAGAACGCCGCTAAATACGTCGAAGGGCGCATCCCCCGCCCGGGCTTTCTCCAAGGTCTCTCCCTGAAAAACGGATTGAAACCGCTGTCGCTCGGTCGACTCGAACCGAAACAGCACGTTGCGGACGTCGCGCTCAGATGCGGCGGAACCCACCCCGGGAAGAAACGATTGCGCCACAGGTTCAGGGGCTTCGATCACCACATCCTCAGGGAATACCCGCTTGAGTTCGGTCAACATGGGGCTCGGTGCCGACGGACGCCCCCCGCTCTTGCTCAGATGCCAGGAAAGCGTCAATCCCTCCTGCGCACTTGTGATTACGTGGTGAAACAACAGTCTTTCGCGCGCGATATGCTCTCGAACGCCCTCAAGGTCGATGCCGCATTTTCGCAGACGCTCAAGCTCGCGCTCCGAATACACGGCATTCACAGCGGGCGGCACCGGCATTTGCCCCTCAATCAATCCGCCAAAGAAAACATGACGAAATTGGAGTTGCCGCACCGAAGGGGCATCCGCGCAAAAAACACCCGAACCCGAATCCGGGCAAGGAACCGCCGTTGAGCGCATCCCTTCGGCAAGCCGCTCCAGAAAAATCGCCCGAGAAATGCGCCGCTGGGAAGTCGAGGCAGCACCGAGACGACCCAAGAGTCCGCGCAAGGCCCGCAGTGCCGCACCTTCCTCCACGGCGCTCAGTGCGTCCAATTCTTCGATGTGCTGCTCCGCTTTCCACGAAAGCAGGAGCTCATCCACTGAGCAGGCGAAGTCCGTCTGAGTCGCCTCACAAGGCCACTGACCTGCCCACTCGGCCAGTTCCCCGATGAGATACAAGAGGGCGCGTAGGCACTCCACTGCGTTGGGAAGACGTCGCAGTAAGGCTTCAATGTCCTTACCATGCCCCGCCTCGACCCGCGTGAGCAGATGCTCAAGTCGATCCATCCATTGCCCATATCCACGTACAATACCGGCCTGCCGGGACAGGAGCGGGAAGGCTTCTGAACAGCCTTTCACGACCAAGGGCGGAGAAAGCAGCACCTCAAGCACCTCTTCCCGTTCCCAAGTTTGAAGCATGCCAAAGAGTCGGGTCAGAAGTGTGCCATAAAGGCTTTTCTCGACAGGCAGACGGTACTGCAAGCGGACGGGAATTCCAAATTCCCCGAAAACAGTTCGCAGAAGCGGTGCTACACCGCTGAAATTGCGAAAGAGAACCGCAATACTGTCCGCAGGGCAACCGTGATCCATCACCAGGGATTTCACCCGTCGGCCGATTGTTTCCACCTCGTGCAGGAGATCCGAACACGGTAGGATTTCGAGGTTAGCCCGTAAGCCCGGAGGCAGAACCGGTTGATCCCTCCAAAATAAATTCTGTGCGGCAAATTCGCTATAGCGCACCGCATGCTTCGACTCGATACATTGGGGAGGGGTGTCGAAGCAATTCCTAATTCGTTCCGCCGTTTCACTGGGCAGGGTATACAAGTCCTTGCGGCCCGGCCCCATGTCATAATTCAAGCCTATCACTGCGGTTTCTACATGCTTACATAGTGCTTCCAGGAGTCGAAATTCAGACGGGGTAAAATCATCGAAACCATCGAAGCCCAGCAGTGTCACCCCCCCAAGGGCTTTGGGGCATCCTTGTCGAGCCAACACATCCGCCTCCCAGTACAGCCCGGGCACATCATGTTGTCTTTCGCGGATAAGCGTTTCCTGATAGGCCTGATAAATATCAGCCACCGCCGTATCAAAAGGACCGGGTTCACCGGCAATGCGCTTCACGAAGGTGAGAGGTTCTACGGCCGCCTGTTTGAGTTTCGAAAGCACGTGCAGCAGATGCGTCACCACGCCTGGCTGTCGTCGTGCTTCGGAAAAAGGCCCCAGACGCCCCTGCTCCTCCAATTGATCAAGACACTGCTCCAGTACAAGGCGACGATCCAAATCGTCAATCCGATTGACCCTCAACCCATCCCCCGATAGAAGGTGCGCGGCAAAATCGTCAAAGGCATACACGACCCGCCCCCACCCTCCGGGCATTGCTCCGTTCAGGATTAACGACTCCCGGCGACTTTGCGCCTGGGCCCGTCCCGGAACAATGAGCACGGAACGTGGCGAGTGAGCGCGAACCAGTTCGTCCACGCACTCTTCTCGCCCCCCTCCGTTGGAACCGCAATAAAAATGGAGCGTCGTCATGCCATTCACCGTACCCATTCCAATGACCGCCCTTGGTGGTCGGAACCTGTGTGCAAGACCCGACTCAATGCATCACAGACAATAATACACGCCCGCTGCGGCTATTGCAGTGGCGTCAGTTTGTACAGATGGGTCTCACCGTTTCGCATCGGCAGCAGAAAGCTTTCTTTCGGCCGCCCCACATTATTGGGGTCGAAGAGGTCTTGTACATGATAGAAACCATTGAGCCCGATGGTGCGTTCCCCGGTTTGGCGAGCGTGAATGGCCAGTAGACGCCCCTGATCCCCGTGGTCAACAACGCAGGCCGAGTCGTAAAAATCACTTTCGCCCGGCTGAAAGAACAAATGCTGATCCATCATGGACAGAATCTCGCTCAACAACGCCGGAGACAGGCCCGGATCGGCGAGATAGACTGAGGTCCACCCCTCTTCAAGAACGCGCATCGCCATGCTCACCTTGCTGGTCGCAGCATACCGGCTCATGGTGTCCGTGTTCTTGTCCTCGATATAGAACAGCGGCTTCCACAGCCCGCTATCGCCAAATTTGGCCTCTTGACGCATCCACCGACCGGGAAGGGCAAAAACAGACCCGGCATGTTGTGCGTCTGGGAACTGCATGACCGTCATACCCGTCGTAGCGCTGATATTCTCAACACTGAACCCCTTATCAAGATAGCCCGGCGCATACACCCAAATCGCGCAGGCGTGCTCGTCGCGCATGCGCGCGTGCAGTTTACCCCGCTCCTCACCGGTCAGGCGAAAGGCATTCAGGAACAAATACACCGTCGTGGACTCGCCTTTTCCATCCAGAATGTCCTGCAGCAGACAGAAACGGGTCGCAACCCCTGACCGCAGGCAGGCATCCAGTGCCTGCCGGATCACCAGCGTATTCAGTGGCGTGTCGCATTGCTGGTAATAGCGCGAGGTTTCATCGACCACAACGGTCAGCGCGGCCTGCGCCTCAGAGGCGGTAACCAGTGGAACAGGCGATTCGCCATCGGCCGCCGATATTTCCTCATTCCCAGAATCCCGCGCTACGACGGCTTCGCCATCGGCATCAGGGACAACGCCGGGCCCCCCTTCTCCTTCGGGCGCGGCCTCACCCTCGGCAGGCCCTCCCTTTCCGGTTTGGACAGCCCCCGGCGGCACGGTCGTGGGGACACTCAATGGGCCGGTAGGAATTGGAAACGACGATCCAGCACTGCTCGGAACGGCCTTGAGAAAAGCGTAGATGCGCTGCATCTGGGCGAAAACCTTCCACTGCTCCTCGTCCTGCAACCAGCCCTCACCGTTGGGATCAGCCCAGATCAAACCCAAGCCAAAGACGGCCGCCTGACAGAAATTCCGGCGCTGCACATTAAAAACGTCCTCGGCGCGCAGCCCCTTGATGCGTTCGGGGGCTAAAGTCTGGGGATTCCACGCCATGCCGGTCCGCGTGTCATCAATGATGTACCATTTCTTGCCCCTGTCGAGCGCGCTATGAATGGGGTCCATGGGCGCACCCACCCCACCCACGCCCCGGTCAATATAGGATACGGGACTGACAAAGCCGGAGATATCCCCGTTTAGCAGCAAGCCCAGCGCGCAATGCCCCGCATCATTTCGGGTAAGTTCAAAGGAAAAACCATAGGGCGCGAGGATTTCCGCATCCTTCCCGGCAGCGGCCCGCAGGGCCGTGCCGAAAGACGCGATAGTGTCCGCCACCGATTGGGACGTGTATTCCTGAAAATCGGCCACCGAACGCATCGTGGGCAGGGACAAGAAAACGTTCGACGAATCACCGGACTCGGGACGCTCGGGAATTTCAACGGTCGAAAAACGTGCCGGCCCACCCCAAGCCTCGATGAGCGCAGCTTCCTTCACGTACCTTCCCTGTAACCAGTGTCGAAATCCGTCCCGGTTTACCTCGGAGCGGTCATAGCCCTCGGGCTGCACCCAGTGCCCATCGGTTAAGGCGGAAAGCACATATCCCAAAGTGTGCTGCGCAAGCGGGCTGCCCTGCACCCCCTTGGCCAATCCGGCAAGCGCCTTCTTGCATTCTTCCGTCCACAACGGACAGGCCACGCTCGGAAACACCTTACCCGTGGGATCCTTTTGTGCACAACCGTGCCCGTGTGCGCTCAGCCACTCCTTGGTTGGGTTAAGATCCACCTGAAAAAGAAATGTGGCGTCGGTATCGTTTCGCAAGACTCGGGAGACGGTATCCAGCACACTTTTGAACGTCTGTTCCCCCTGCCAGGGCACCATATTCGCAACGGGTACCACATATTGATGGATGCCCGCCTTGGCAGCCATTGCAAGCTCATCGGCCACAGGACGGCTATTCTCATTGAGTCCATTGCCAGGAAAAAAGAACAGCGGTGGTGCATTGGGATCCCTACGGAACTTCCCCTCCCCCGCGCGTTGCTTCTCTTCAGCCGTCTTCGTCTTTTTGGGTGGCAAACCAGCGCTCGGGCCCAGCAAGCTTCCAACCCACAAGCCCGCAATTCCCGCCACAATTAGAATCAGGAACACAATAAAAATCTGCATGAAAAAATGCAGATGAGATGGTGGTGGATTCTCAGACATATCAATCACATCCTGTCCGTTGTGCAAGGATGAAATTCCACGTAATCGTCCACGTGAATTTCAAAGAAACTCGATTCGAAGCCAGCCCCCGGTGTCCACGGTGTCACCGGTATCCTCAGACATATAGATATGCCCCGCCTCCAATTCCAAGCGGCCGGCCGTCACTTCATATTCGCCCTCGGCGCGATGCCGATCACTCAGTATTGCTTCAGTTCCTCCCGGAAAGCGCAGGCGCAGTTCGACTTCGCCAAGGGAAGGATAGCAATTGACCGCCACCACCCGCAACCGTCCCGCCGGAATATCCAGCCACGCATGGCGAGCCATGGGGCGAAAAAGCTCATTTTCAATGCGGCGGTCCGGGTACCACCCGTCTACGGGCAGCAAGGCCCCGGCACAAAACATACGGTCCGTACGCACCAGATGCCAGAACCGACAAACCGCCTGCTCGTGCCTGCTACGGCGCGCCCGTTCCCCTACGGCTCGGGGAATGTACGCTGCCGCCGCAAACCAAGCCTTCACATGCGCACCTACGCGCCACCACTCCCCATTCAGTCCCCCGCGACCCATGGCGCGGGCTTCCGCAACCAACAGCGCAGGCGCATAGCACAACAACTTTGAAACCGGGAAATTTCGAAACAGCATCCAGAATCGGTTTCGCGTGTTGAGGTAGTATTTATGACGCGCACGAAGTCCCTCCCCCAAAGTCGCACTAAACTTGTGGCGCACCACCGCACCGGGGCAACTCACAACAGAGAAACCCGCATTCCAGATTCGCAAACAAAGGTCAAGGTCGTCGAGGTAAATCCCAAATTCTTCAGGCAGAAACCCCGTCTTCTCGAAGACCGATGCACGAATAAGACACGCGCCACCGCAGGCCCCGATGACTTCGCAAGGCACGTCCCACGCCGGGGAATCCTGCCGCGCAACCCCCTTGTCCCAGCTGGAGCCGATATACGAGCACTCAAGCCCCACCGAGTTCAGAATATCGGGTTGTGAAAACAGGCGCATCTTGGGCGCGACCACCCCCACATGCGCATCGGCCTCCGCGACGGACACGGTTTTCTCGAGAAAACCCGGTTCTACGGCCGTGTCGTTGTTGATGAGGAACACATAGTCAGCCCCGTGTTCAAGAGCCCGCCGAATCCCGGCGTTGTTACCCCCCGACCAACCGAGATTCCGTTCGCATTCCAGAAATTCCACACGCGGATCAGCGCCATAGCGTCCCCGGACGAAGGCCACGGAATCATCTTCGCTGGCATTGTCGATGAGGACGAATCGCGCATTGGGGTAGGCATCGGCCAGCAGAGTATCAAAACAAGCCTCGAGATGTTCCATGCCATTCCAATTGATGACCAGCACATGCACCAGAGGGGCGGTCTTGGAGTGCCGCTCGACGGCGGACAATCCCATGGCAAAACCTCCGTTGGTGCGCCAAGACGGGCGAGGCCTCCGTACCGTCCGAGCAATTCCGTTTTTTCAAGACACCGATCCGTTGGCACATTCCAGTCAGGCGCGTTTTACCCGTGGCCCTTCCGACGTATCTTCGATGATCCAACCATCGGCTTCCAAGCGTTTACGGATGGCATCCGCCGTAGCGAAATCTTTGTTTCGGCGCGCCCGCTGGCGTTCAAGGGCCTGTTCCATGATTTCTGCCGGTACCTCGTCGGCCTGTGGCGGCGAAAAAACACCGGTCACCTGATCCAATCGATCCAGCAGCGCAATCGCGCATTGTGCACCGGCCTCTGAGACCGTTCCTTCATCCACACGCCGGTTGATATCGCGTATAAAATCGAAGACCGCCGCCAGTCCGCCCGAAATATTAAGATCGTCGTCCATTGCCTCAACAAAAGCCGCTTCGCATTCCGCACAGCGCTCCCCTAGATCATCCCCCGCACCGCGCACGTCTTGCAACCGCATCCGAAAGTCGCGGATGCGATAAAGGGACTGCTTGGCAGCTTCGACGGCATCAAAGGCGAAATTGTTCGGTTGACGGTAATGCGTGGCCAGCAGTACCCAGCGAATAGCCAGGGGTTCGATGCCCTTTTCGGTGAGGTCGCGCAGGGTATAGAAATTACCGAGCGACTTGGACATCTTCTTGCCTTCGACCACGAGATGCGCGCAGTGGAGCCAATACTTGGAAAACATTTCGCCGGTCGCGCATTCAGACTGGGCGATTTCGTTTTCGTGATGCGGAAAGACGTTGTCCACCCCGCCACAATGCACATCAAAGCTCTTACCCAGATACTTCATGCTCATGGCCGAGCATTCGATATGCCACCCCGGACGACCCTTGCCCAGTTCCGTCTCCCAAAACACCTCCCCGTCATCCTCGTCCCACGCCTTCCACAGGGCGAAATCGCGCGCATTCTCGGCTTCGTACTCATCAGAATCGACACGACCGCTGCCACCTTGCTGGAGTTGGTCCATATCCATGTGGCTCAGCTTGCCATAACCGGGAAAGGTGGAGAGACGGAAATAAATGCTGCCATTACTTTCATACGTGTGCCCCTTGTCCCGCAGCACTTTGATGAGTTCTATCATTTCGTCGATATGGTCAGTTGCGGCGGGATATCGGTCGGCGGGTACAATGCCCAAAGTTGCAATATCCTCAAAAAACGCCTGCGCATACCGCGCGGTCACCGTCTTCAACGACTCATTCTTTTCACGGCAGGTGCGGATAAGTTTGTCTTCCACATCGGTGAGATTCATGATATGATGGACGGCGTAGCCGCGAAACTGCAGATAGCGCTTGAGAAGATCCTCAAAGACATAGGCGCGAAAGTTGCCGATGTGTGCGAAATTGTAAATCGTCGGCCCACAGGTGTACAGGCCAACTTTGCCTTCTTCGCGTGGAACAAACGACTCTTTGCTCCGGCTCAGGGTATTAAAAAAACGCAAGGTCATGGTGATTGGTCTCCGCAAAGGACGTGTAGGCCATCGGAAACCGATGGAAAGAGCATTTTACCGGCCCTGATGGAAAAAATCAATTTGAGACTCGACAAT
>CAIZGN010000384.1 GCA_903932505.1 Candidatus Hydrogenedentota bacterium | reverse complement strand
GCATGCACGAACCTTCCATTAATTGCGGAGTGTCTCAAGTCAACGCGATATCCCTCTCGAAAGGCAAAAATATGTCCGGCTCCGATACTTGGAATGACCTAATCGCCGAGGTGAGCGCTTTGGCGCGAGCTGCGGCGCATCCCCAAAAGAAAACCGTCACGCTGTCCCCTGAAGTCGCGCAAATGCTGATGAGTCTGACGGGCGGATCGGTGCCCTCAGCCTCTAACACGGTCGAAACGGCTCCAACATCCATACCGGGCGAAGCACCCTCGTGGGAAGAACTGGAAGCCGCAGTCAAACACTGCACGTCGTGCGAACTGTGCAAGACCCGCACCCAGACCGTTTTTGGGGTCGGCAACCGTAATGCGGACATCGTGCTCGTGGGCGAAGCCCCCGGCGAAGAAGAAGACCGCCAGGGCGAGCCCTTTGTCGGCGCGGCAGGCAGCCTGCTGACAGATATCATCGTCAAAGGCATGAAAATGCAGCGTTCAGACGTCTACATCTGCAACGTGCTCAAATGCCGCCCACCAGCCAATCGCACGCCCGGCCCGAGTGAAATTCCCTTCTGCCTTCCCTATCTTGAGCAGCAATTGACGCTTATTCGCCCGAAAGTGATTTGCGCCTTGGGCTTGGTCGCTGCGCAGGCCCTGTTGCGTACCGAGGATACTGTGGGGAAAATGCGCGGCAAGTGGCTCTTCTGGCAGGACATTCCCGTGCGGGTGACTTATCACCCCTCCTATATCATTCGCCAGAAAGACCCGGATCGGCTAAAGACCGAGAAACAGAAAGTCTGGGCGGATGTGCAGGCCATGATGCGCGTGCTCAACGGCGAAGAAAAACGCCCCGTCAAACCGTGAGGACATGATGACCGGAGCGACCACGGAGAAGAAGCCGCCCAGACCCGCCGTCCGCTGGCGGGACTCACTGCTGGCCCGCGTGGCCTTGCTCTGCGTGGTGCTGGTTCTGTGTCTCCTCGGCTCGGTCATCAGCATCACCCTTTTCTACTTTCACGAAGTCGTGCAGGACATGGAATCCCGCACCAACGCCATCGTGGAAAATGTCCGACTCGAATTCGAAGAAAAACCCAATGTCGATTTCGGTGCGTTGGAGGGTAAGCTCCGTGACCCCAAGGCCGGGCTCGATGTTCAGTTGCAGCCCTATACCGGGCAGATGGGTGCCGCCACCTATACGCGCGAGCATCTCGAGGACGGGTCGATTCTTCGGGTGGCCCGCGTACCCATCAAATACCGCGATCGCGAGGTGCTGCTGACCGCCCGTGTCCATGTTACCCCCTATTCGGAAGTCGCCCACGCCTTTCGGAACAAATACATGCTCACCATGTCATCCGTCTTCCTTGGCACGCTTAGTTTGCTGGTCTATTCCATCGTCAAGACGCTGCGGCCCCTGCGCGAATTGTCCCAATCCATCGCCGCAATTGCCGCAGGCGAACTGCGCGCCGTAAGTACTGCCGGGGCCACCGGCGAGGTTCGCGCCCTCGAAGAAACCTTCAACACTATGGTCGAGTCCCTGCGCGACAAGGAAATGATGGAGATCAAACTGCGCCAGGCCCAGCGCCTTTCCGCCTTGGGAAACCTCGCGGCGGGCATCGCCCACGATGTTCGCAATCCCCTCAATGCCATCAAACTGTTGTCCAGTCACGCCCTCGACATGATTCCCGATGAAAGCGATTCCCCTGCCATAAAACCCCTGCGTACCATCCGCAACGAGGTTGACCGTTTGGAGAATATCGTGTCCGATTTCCTCGCTCTGGCGAAGGAACGCCAATTGACCCCCGGGCCCCAAGCGGTGGATGATCTGCTCGGCGAGTGCGCCCACCTGCTCCAGAAGGATGCCGAGGCCCGTGGCGTTCAACTGACCTGCGACCTGCGTGCCGGAAACCGCATCCTTATGCTTGACCCCAAACAATTCACCCGCGCCGTGCTCAATGTGCTGCTAAACAGCCTCGAAGCCTGCGGGCCGGGCGGCCGGGTTCGGCTATCATCGCGACTCAGCGACAGAAGCTGCCAGATCGAGATTCAGGACGATGGTCCCGGCTTGCCCCAAGACGTCTTCGACCGCGTCTTTGAACCCTACTACACCACCAAAGCGGGCGGTACCGGACTGGGCCTATCCATCACCCGGGGTATCATCGAAGAGCACGGCGGAAAAATCGAACTCTACAGCGTCTCAGGCCACGGCTGCCAAATCCTCATCACCATGCCGCTAGACACCCAAAAATAGGGGTGCCACCTAAATGGAGTGCGGGGACGAAGTCACCGCTTTGGCTGTATCCACAGCGATTCCTGCGGCGATTTTCTTTATCCCCCTCAGGGTTGCATGCTGTTGGTGATGGGTTTGGGGTGGTTTTGGTGGGGTAGCCAAAGCCGTGGCTGGCGTCTCCTCTTTGGATAAGTGGATTGGCCTTTTCGAAAATACTCGCGACAAACTTTGATGAACACACATCTAAGAGAGGGTTCAGTCAAGTTTTGGGCGACTGAGCGATCACCGATCGTTTTTTCTCCGCCGTGTGCCTTAAGCCTCGCGTGCATTTGCACTCGATTTCGTACCCCACAACCCGCAACTCCCCGCATCATTTCTTGTTTCCCGTCTCACTTGTTGATAACATGTTTTCCACCTGTAACCAAAAGAGGAGAGGCGCATGTTCGACACGGTATTAAAAAATCCATGGGTTCAGGCGGCTGCTGCCGTAGCTGTCTTGGTATTGCTTGTTCTTTTCTTGCGGATGCTGGATTTTGTGCTTGTCCCGCTCTTCTTCGCATTTATCCTGGCGTATATCTTCGACCCCGTTGCTGATGCACTGGAACGCCGCAGGATTCCACGCATGGTCACGGGACTGGGGCTGCTCGCTGGGTTGGCGATGCTCTTGCTGAGTATCCCGCTGCTGGTTCTCCCCAGCGTCTTCAACGAGGCCAGCCACTTCATATCCGCCGCCAAAACGCAATTATCCACAAACCGCCTCTTGACCCGGTTGCCGCTTGAAGACTTTGTGACGGCGGTAGGGTGGAAGACGGAAGGTGGCACGCCTGCGGGAGACATTTCCACGCATCTGGATGAAATCCTGCGCACCCAGGCCATGCCCTTTCTGCGTCTGCACCTGAGCGAGTTGGCCAATGTGGGACAGGTGGCGGGCACCTCCATTTGGGCTTTCTTTTCGTCGCTGGGCCGGGGTTTCCTGTCGCTGGTGCTGGTCGGCGGCAATCTCATCTTCTTCATTTTCATGACGGTGTACTTGTTGAAGGACTTCGACCGTGTGGTGGCCGTGGCAAATGAATTGGTTCCGCCGCGTCATCGGGAACGCACCGGCGAGGTGATGGGAAAGATTGACGGGCAATTGCGCGCCTTCTTTCGCGGGCAGACCACCGTGTGCTGCTGTCTTGGCCTGATGTACACGCTTGGCCTGCTCATTTCCGGCGTGCCGTTTGCGCTGCTCATCGGATTGTGCGGTCTAATGGCGAGTTTTGTGCCGTATGTGGGCCCCGTGGTTGTCGTAATCCCCGCCCTGTTGTTGTCGTTGCTCGAAGGCGGGTCATGGGGTTGCTATATAGGCATTCTCATCACGGTGGGTGTGGCGCAAGCCTTGGAGGGCAACGTCCTGACGCCGCGCATAGTGGGCTCACAGGTGGGCTTGAATCCCCTGTGGATCATCCTCGCAGTACTAACCTTTGGAACCGCCTTGGGCTTTTTGGGGCTGCTGCTTGCGGTTCCGATTGCGGCCGTGCTCAAAGTACTGGTGGGTGAAGCGGTGACGTACTACCGGCGTTCGCCGATCTTTATCGGTTCAGGCGAAGGTTCTGACACGACTTCCACCTGAGCATCCTCTTTCAGACGCTGTTCCGCAGGCACGAAGTTGATGTACAGCGTGTAAGCAATACCCGAAATCACGTACATACCGCACAGCGGGAAGAGAATGATCGACGGGTGCCGCGAAACGGCCCAGTGAATCAGCAGGATGGCGAAGGCCGTGAAGCCCAGCACCAAAAATGCATGGCGAGGGGCCAAGATGAAGGACTTCAACCGGTCTTTGGGGTAGCGCACGGAACTGACCATCAGCAGGGCGAGAATGACCGCCGTGGGGCCGAGGGCAATAAAGGCGAACGAACCAAGCTGGTGGTTTTCCAAGCTGGGCTCGTAATACTGCAGAAAGAGCACGAAGGAGGCCAGCATCCCGCCAGCCGCCGGGGACGGAAGCCCGATAAAGAAATCGCGCTTCTCGGTTTGGTAGGTGTTGAAGCGGGCCAGTCGCAATGCCGCGCAAATGACGTAGACGATGGCCATATACGAACCGGTTCCGCTGACCACCGATTCCGTGTGCGGCGAGACCGGCAGGTGGAAACCGGCAGGCAGATATTCCATGAAGACGAGCACCGCCGGGGCCACGCCGAAAGAAACCATGTCGCAGAGGCTGTCGAGTTCCTTGCCGAATTCGGAAGTGCTCTTGGTCAGCCGCGCGACCGTGCCGTCCAGCGCGTCAAAAACAATTGCGCCGATAATGCAGTAGGCCGCCTTTTCAAATTCGAGGCCGATACTGGCAAAAATGCTCATGGTGCCGAGATAGAGGTTCATGGTGGTGAACAGACTGGCCAGCACGTTGATGGGCCGTCTGCGCACCGCCACCTGATAAGACACCTCAAACCGGCGGAAGGGCGTGATTTTCATGAAAAAACTCCCAGCAAGGTTGTCCCCGCATACACCTTCTGGTTCATTGTAACATATATCCGCGTCCCAACGGGCAAATAAACCTCCACACGGGAACCGAAACGGATCATGCCGTACTTCTCGCCTTTTTGCAGGTGCATGCCGGGGCTGGCCGGGCACACAATCCGCCGTGCCACCGCCCCCGAAATCTGTCGCACCGTAATCGGGCCACGCGCGGTGTCCATCCAAAGCGCGTTGGATTCATTCACCTTGCTCGATTCTGGGCTCATGGCATTCTTGTAGCGGCCCGGCGCGTATTTCACCGCTGTCACCGTCCCTTCAAACGGCGCACGGTTAACATGGGCGCTGAATACCGACATGAAAATCGAGACGCGCGTACACTTGCCCGTATAGTGCGGGGTCTCCTCGAGGTCTTCAATGGCGACCACCGTGCCGTCCGCCGGACTCACCAGTTCGTTTTCCGCCGCTTGTATCGTGCGCGGGAAATCCCGGAAGAAGAGGAGCATCCCCACGCCAAGGAGGACCACAAGCATCCCCGCCCAACCATATCCGGTTCGCCACAAAAGCGCCGTCAGCACAATGCCAATCAGGATCACCGGGGTATAAAACCAAACGCCTTGAATCCATCCATTGAACGGCTGGTTCACATTAACGACCTTTCTTTCATGCTTATGTAACGCCCATCACCAAAAACCACATGATCCAGCAGGGTTACCCCCAGAATACTGCCGGTATATTTCAGGTCTTCCGTCAGTTGGAGGTCGGCCTGACTTGGTTCCGGGTCACCACTGGGGTGGTTATGCGCCACGATCATTGCTGCGGCCCCGTCACGAACTGCCTGACGAAACACATCGCGGGGCAGGGCGGCTGTCCCCGCCAGACCGCCTTGGGACACGTCAATCACCTTCAACACCTCGTTCTTGGTGTTCAGCAGGAGCGCCTTGAAGCGCTCTATTTCGTATTCCTTAAAGTCCGCCATCAGCAAGTTCGACACATCGACCGAGGAGCGGATTCTATACCGATCCGCCGCGCGATGCAGCGTAAGTCGCTTGCCCAATTCAAGCGCGGCCTTGATCTCCACGGCCTTCACTTCGCCCACGCCCTTCACCTGCTGAATCTCTTCGAGGGAGGCGCGAGCGAGACCGCGCAGGTCGGCAAAATGCCGTATCAACCGCTCTGCCAAGGCCACCACGTCAACCAACGCCTGGAGTTTTGCGGATTCGGGGTTGCGACCCGATGAGGTCCCGGCAATCACCTGCTCGTGATCAATTTCAAGCTTCCAAGCAACAGTTACAGTTTTCATAGTTTGATCTCCGGTTTTTCAGCCGCGCCATTCTTGATGTAAGTCTGCCACGCGCCTGAAAAGAATCCGTCCAGCCCGCTGAATCCAGCGGCGAAGCTGGCCGGGATCTCGCCCTCCTCGGCGCACCAGCGGCCGAACTGCTGGACCGACCGGAAGCGGCTCGCAACGGTCGCTGGCCTCGACCCCGATTCCTGAAGCGCGACGAGGAAGCCGCGGACGTGGT
>CAIZGN010000383.1 GCA_903932505.1 Candidatus Hydrogenedentota bacterium | reverse complement strand
TATTTCGAAATGTTCAGGCGCGACCGCGAACGGTTCACCCAACTGCGCGAGCGCATCAATGTGCTGCCCCTGGGTTCAGCGGCGCTGGCCGGCACCCCCTTCCCCATCGACCGCTGGCAGGTGGCCCGCGAACTGGGCTTTGACGCGATTTCAGCAAACAGCATGGACGCGGTGTCTGACCGGGATTATCTCATCGAGTTTTGTGCGAACGCATCGCTGTGCATGGTGCATCTGTCGCGCCTGTGCGAGGAACTGGTGCTGTGGTCCAGCCCTCGCTACGCCTTTGTCGAAATTGGCGACGCCTTCACCACAGGGTCGAGCATCATGCCCCAAAAGAAGAACCCGGACGTGGCTGAATTGGTGCGAGGAAAGACCGGCCGCGTCTGCGGCGATCTCACCGCCCTGCTCATGATGGTGAAGGGACTCCCGCTCACCTACAACCGCGACCTGCAGGAAGACAAGGAGGCGGTCTTTGATGCCTCCGACACGCTGCAGCTGTGCCTTGAGGTGTTTGCGCGCATGTTGCCCGCCATCGAGGTAAAGACGGAAGCCATGGCTTCCGCATTGACCGAGGGATTCATGGAAGCCACCGACCTCGCCGACTATCTGGTAACCAAGGGCGTTTCCTTCCGGGAGGCCCACGGCATTTCCGGTAAAATCGTGCGGCGGTGTGTGCAGGAAAAGAAGACCCTCCCCGAACTCAGTCTCACCGCCTATCAGGAGTTTTCCCCCATCTTCGGCCCCGATGTGTTCAACGTGCTGCAGGCCGTATCGATTGTGAAACGGCGCGACAATCCGGGGGCCACCGCGCCGCGCCGGGTGAAGGCGGCCCTGCGCAAGGCTCGCGCTGACCTCAAGCGCGGGTAGACCCCGCAAGACGCGACTTCGGCAACACCGCTTTGAAAGGTGTATTCCATGAATCCTCAAGACATGAATCGCCGACGGTTTATAGCGACCTCGGCGGCGGCAGCTTGGGCGGCAAATGCAAGTGCCACCGCCCAACCAGCGAAAGGCCCGAATGACCGACTGGGGGTCGGTATCATCGGTTGCGGGGGCCGTTCTGCCGCGCACATCGGTGCCTTGCAGGAACTGGCCGAGCGCGACAAGTCAGTCGAGATCGTGGCCCTGTGCGACGTGTACCGACCCCGCCTTCAGAAAACTATTGAAAAACTGGGGCATCCGCTCGACACCTACATGGATCATCGCGAATTGCTCGCCAACCCGAAGGTGGACATGGTGTGCATCGCCACACCCGACCACCATCACGGTTACCAAGCGCTCGACGCGCTCAAGGCAGGCAAGCATGTCTACTGTGAGAAACCGATGACGCATTGGCGGCAGTTTGCCTTGGCAAAGGAAGTGGCCAAAGCTGCGGCCGCCTCGCCCTGCGCCTTTCAACTGGGCGCGCAGCGCATGTCGGATTCGGCGTTTCATCAGATGCGGAAACTGGTGCAGGACGGCCTCATTGGCCAACCAATCCACGCCGAGTGCGGCATTTTCCGCACAGGCGATTGGGGCGAGCGCGGAATGCCCATTGAGGATCCCAACGTGCAGCCGGGCCCGGATCTCCTTTGGGACGCCTTTCTCGGCGATGCGCCCAAGCGTCCCTTCGAGGCCAGCCGCTTCTTTCGCTGGCGCATGTACGAGGACTACGCAGGTGGCCCGGTCACCGATCTCTATCCCCACGTACTCACCCAAATGATCCACATGCTGGGCGTGAAAATGCCCTCGAAAGTCGTGGCCAGCGGCGGCATCTACCGCTACCCAGAGCGCGAAGTGCCGGACACCTTCAACATGCTGATCGATTATCCCGAAAAAATATCCGTGGCACTATTGGGCTCGCAGGGCAACAGCTATCAGGCCACTGGCAACCGGGACGACATCCGCGTGCCCGTCATCCGGGGATGGGACGGTGCGTTGACGATCGAGAAGGAGGAAATCGTCTTCATTCCCGACGATGAGGCGGCAAAGACTGGCAAGACCCCGCAGCGTTTTCCAATCGAGCACGGCTACAACATGCTGCTCCTGATGCGTAACTGGGTGGATTGCGCGCGCAATGGAACCAAGGCCTTGGACAGCGGTTCAGAACTCGCCTACTACACCCAGACTGCTTTGCTCATGGGCATGGCCGCATTCCGGGGAAACCGAACCGCCTTCTTCGACCCGGAGAAGGAAGAAATCAGCGTAGGATGAGTTAGCGCGGGCGTGTTCGCCCCGCCCGTTCACATATGGCGTCGAAAAGGTCAGACACCGGAGCGATACCGAAGTCATTGAAGTTTTTTGGATTGCCCCAGAACTCCTCGAGATATCCCCGATGCTCGCGCTCATAGCAAATGATCTTCAACATCATTTGCGCCTTGTCCAGACCCCGCAACAGCCGTGCTTCCGACGTGACCGCCTCCGTGAATTCCGCGTGCAGCCGGGACAAATCCCCCGGCAGTCCCTCCATCATCTCATCGAGAATCGCCTGCTCAGCGGTTTGTTTGGCCGTGTCAAGATAGGCGTCGGCACAGGGCATGGGAATATCCATGAGCCGCGCCTCGGGCAGGTCATGTACCAGAGCCATCGCCAGCGTGCGGCCCCGATCAAATTGTTCGGGGTAGGCCTCGCAATAGAGGAGCGCCAGCAGGGCCATGAAGTGCGAATGAGCAGCAACGGACTCAGGATCCGCCACACCGCGCAACAAATAGCCCGCACGCGGCACCCGATCCAGCGGATGAATGGTCTCGAACAAGCGAATCGTCTTCTCAATAAAACTGTCCATGCGAGGCTCCTATGGAATCTGGTCGATGGGGCCGATGGCGGTGTGAAAGATGGTAGCCCCTTAAGCCTGCCCGTCCGTTGGCCTAGGCCTGAAGGCCTCTTCAATCACATCGAGCAGGTTGGGATCGTAGGTGGGTCTGGAGGGCATCGGGATGGAATCCAGACCACCGTCGGAAACCGCATAGTCCCCAAGGTCGAATAGAATGGGCTGATGCTGATCCTGCGGGGATGGAAGCAACCCCTCTTCCATCCCGTCCTGCCGCTCGGCCAGAAGTCGCAACGCGGCCGCCGCCCGGGCCAATTCGCCGCCAATACGCTCGGCATCCGTTTCAATAGCCCGTCCCGTGACCCGGGTAATTTCAAGCGCGGCCTCCAGTTGGGCCACCCGCTGATCCAGTTCCCCCGCATGCACATTCGCCGCCGCAACCTGATTCACCGCAGTGTGCTGCAGGACATCGGCCTCAGCCGCTCGCAGGGCGAGTTGCCGGTTGGCCTTGCGCAATTCGCCCTCCAGAACGCTGATTTGACCACGGGCCCCCTCCAATTCAAGACGAACCTGCTCCGCCTCGGAACACTCATTCCCTTCACTTTCCTGCGGCGGCTCGCCCGATATCGAACGACGGCTGCGCTCAGACCACAGCTCGCGTATGCGTCGCACTTCCTCCGCCCGCGTATGCACCGATTGCTCGATCCGCTCACAAAGGGATTCCACCTGCGCCCGAAATTGCCGCGCCTCTTCCCGGGCACTATCCCGTTCTTCGGTCAGACGCAGCACGGTGTCTTCCAGCTCCCGGGAGGCGGTGAGTTGTCCCTGCAATCGGGCATGTTCGGCCAAAGTTTCATCCAATTCCTGTTGAAGTGAACGCACCGCTGTAGTCTGTTGTCGACGTCTTTGGAGTTCTTCCGAAAGACGGTCACGCTCAATACGAAGCGACTCAAACTCGCCGCTAAGGTCCTGCAAGCGTCCGTTTAATTGATCGAGATCATCAGGAAGCAGGGAAGGCCCTGTTTCCACACACGTACCCGCCATCAGCAGCGCCTCAAATCCCGGCGGCAGTGCGGGCAAACTTTCCACGGCCACCGCCACGCTGCCTCCGCCTCGAAGCAACCCCACCACGAGGGTTTCCAAGGGGGCACTATCCTTGAAGGTCTCCGGGCCATCAATCAATAACAGGAACCTTGGGCCCGCCTCGATGGCCTGAAGAAGCGGCAACTCGGAAACATCCGACACATAGCAAACCATTCCTTCGCTCACCCGACTCCGCCAACCGGCTTCAACCGCCCGCAGTAAATGGGTTTTTCCGCTCTTGGGCGGTCCGATGAGAACGAGTGGCATCGAGAACGAAGCGCAACCCTCCGCCAACGCACGGCAGGCGTCATAAGCGGCTTGACCGCCTTCCAACGGGGTGAAGGTTTCAAAAGAGGCGCTCAACATGGCGTACTCAGCTCTAGGTTCCAACAAATCCAATGGCCCTGATTATTTCATCGCACGCACCCGCACGTCAATGGCGGGCGTATCCTTGAGCAGCGCGACGACCTTGGATACCTCAGTTTCTCCGGTATGGTACGGATACAAGATTTTTGGAAGGAAACTCCGTGCAGCACCCGCCACTTCTTCCGGGGTCATCGTATACGGCAGGTTCATCGGCAGAAAAGCAACGCCGATGTCCTTGAGCGCTTCCATTTCCGGTACGCCCTCGGTGTCTCCGGCGATGTACACGCGCGTGTCGCCAAAACTCAGCACATACCCGTTCCCCGCGCCCTTGGGGTGATACAATTCCCCATCCGGACGCTTGCGGCTGAGGTTGTAGGCGGGCACCGCCTCAATGGCGATCCCCGCGACCGTTTGGCGGTCCCCGTTTTTCATGACGGTGCCCTTGAGTCCCGCCTTGGCGCAAGCAGCCGTGCAGACGAGCACTGTTCCCTCTTTGGACACGGTCTCAATCGCCTTAGGATCCAGATGGTCAGGGTGTTCGTGTGTGACGAGCACCAGATCCGCCTTCGGAAGCAGCGTATAGTCCGTGAGCTTCCCGCAGGGATCCACCTGAATGATTTTTCCGTTCCACTCCAGCATGACCGTGGCGTGGGCGATGAAGGTGATCCCCAACGGGCCAGAGGAGGTTTCGATTTGGTCCTTGGGCAGGGCCGGGGCGGCCGTCAGTAGTGCGGCGATGAGGATGGCGGTATGCATGGAGGCATTCTCCTTGGTATCAGCCTTCCGCGATTCCGCCGGGCGGCCCTTTGCCGTGGGCGGCGCGAAAGAAACACCGCCACAGTGTACACCTTATTTCGCTGCGATGCGTATGCAGGCGTCGTAGGCCATATCTGGGGTGATTTGCTGCAGATACGTTTTCGCGCGCCGCAGGGGAATCGGGGTGGTCGGATTTTTCGGGCCCGCGTACAAGACCTCGGAAGGAAGCCGCATGGGCGCGTGGCGATCAGGGTCAGTGCCGCCAAAGACGGCCACCACGGGAACCCCTGCCGCCGAGGCGATGTGCATCGGGCCGGTATCCCCACTGCAGAACACACTCGCTCGCTGGGCCAACGCGGCGAAATGCTTGAGGTCAGGGGTCTCCGGGGCCAAGGTAGGCTTCCGGCGCGATTTCGCCTGCACAGCCTCCGCAATGGCCAATTGCCCGGGGCCCCACGTCAGCATCACTTCAAAGCGACCATCGGCCAGCAACATGTCGGCCAAACTCGCGAAGGATTCCAAGGGCCACTGCTTTTCCGGACGCTCCACGGGGGCGTGAATCAGCGCGAGGCGCTTTCCGCTCATGAACACCGATTCCATGTGCTGATCGACTTCATCAAGCACTTCGTCCGGGATGGCGATCGAAACATCAAGGTCGTGCGTCTTCGCACCCAACGCCTTGCATAATTCCAAGTTCTCTTCGATGCGGTTCATCAGCAGGGAATGCAGGGGCACACGCCGATTGGTGAACAGCCAACTGCCTTCCTGCGCGCGCGGACGCGAGAAACCGTAGCGTTCTTTCGCGCGGCTCGCGCGAACAATCCCGCCACTCTTGAGCAGTCCGTGGAAGTCGATCACGATGTCATAGCGCATGTCTCGAACCACGCGGCAGAGTTGGCGGAAGGCGGAAATGCGCTGAAACAGCGAACCCTTGGTTCGTTCAAAAATGAGTACCTGATCCAGGTCAGGATGGCCGGAGACCACGTCGGCGGACTTTTCCTCGACGACCCAATCGATCTGCGCTTGGGGAAAACGGCCGCGAAGGGCATGAAGGGCGGGCAAAACGCGCACCACATCACCGATCGCGCTCAGACGGACGATCAAAATGCGTGGCAAGCCGTTCAGCATGGGATTAGTGAGCCTCCATCCGACCGGTGGAACCCTGATACCGGCGGAAAAGGAATTGAATGGCGGAGAGGGCGGGATTCGAACCCGCGGTACGCTTCCGCGCACACACGCTTTCCAAGCGTGCTCCTTAAGCCACTCGGACACCTCTCCAAGGCGGCGAATTATAGGTTTTCCGAAGGAGGAATGTCAAAACACGATTTTCTGGAGCCCGGACTAGAGATGCTTCTTGATCCAGTCCAGCGCATCGGGCACATAAATCTCCGTCAGTTTGTGGTCGCGCTCAAACCATTTGAGCTGCGTTTCCGGACTCTCAATGTACTGTTTATACGAGGCTTCCACCTTCGCGGGATCGTATAGGTCGTCCTTTTTCCCCATCAACATGAGCAAAGGTTTTCCCTTCACGCCCCACGAATAATCGATCGGTGAAGCAGGACCGTATCCCTCCTTGTAGAGCGGGGGCACGCACGCAACCGCCGCTTTGATGCGCGGTTCAGTGGCCAACAGAAAGAATGAATCCATGCCACCCATGCTGTACCCGACCAGACCGATGCGTTTCATGTCGAACATGCCGAGTTGTTCAACGTAGTCGAGCGCACGGCGATAATCCTTGACGGTCTGTATCGTGATTTCCGCGAAGGAGAAATAGTTGACCCGTTTTGGGGCCACCGGATCATCAAACGTGTTCACATGCAGGTAATCGATTTCACTGCTGCGTTCCCCGTGGGTCGAGGCGTCCAGCGCGAGAATCGCATACCCCGCCGACAACAGCGCCTTGCGCATGATCCCGCCGCTGATGATATTGTCGTCCTCGAACCAATTGTCCTTCGAGCCGGACCAACCGTGCAGTAGCAAGACCAGCGGCATGGGCTTGGACGCGCCCTTGGGGCATTGAAGCCAGCCGGGCACCAGGAATCCCTGCACGCCACGGAACACGATCTTCTGGCGAACGTCACTCCCCGTATCCCGCTCTTGGACAATGCGCCCCTCCAACGGGATCTGCTTGTCGTAATCGAAAAAGGGCAACCGGGCCTTGAACCCTTCCTCGCTGATACGCGGGTAGGGCTCGGCTCCTTGAGCGAATACCCCGGCTGCGGTCATGAGAAGCATGAGAAGACCAATGTTGAACCTGCGCATAAGAAGACACTCCTTTTGTGAAAGTGGTCAGTCGCACACCGGACGTCGCGCAAAACCCGTCGCTGCGCTCATCCGAAGTTTGACACTTTTTGCGCCTGTATGATAGCATGATCAGGTTTGGGAAGCGTTCTGGGCTTTATTTTTTTGCCCGCGCTAGACGGGATAGTAGCGGTGTCCTGTAACTCGCAGTCCGCTTTAGCGAGGTTGAATTCCCATCCGAGGGCGTCCCGTCCTTTATTAGGTTCGGAGTAAGTGGTGTTGACGGTTGGGTCCTACTCAACGAGATGGCGGTGAACCCGGTCAGATCCGGAAGGAAGCAGCCGAAATCGCAATTTCTCGTGTGCTGTAGGAGCGCCTGGCCTGAGCTAACTGCTCCGATTCCGTTCTGGACGAGCGTTCGATGGTGGGTGCGCGGGTCTTTTCTTTTTTCTGAGGGATGGTGAACACATGGCCGATGCGCGTTATCTGGTTCTGGCCCGCAAATGGCGGCCTCAATTTTTTGAGGACGTCGTGGGGCAGGAGCACATCACGCGTACCCTGAAAAACGCCATTGGCTCCGGGCGAATCCACCACGCCTTTCTCTTCGTGGGTTCCCGGGGCATCGGCAAGACCACCACCGCCCGTATTCTCGCCAAGGCGCTCAATTGCCTCTCCTCGGAAAGCCCCACCACGACCCCGTGTGGCACATGCGAGAACTGCACCTCCATCGGGCGAGGCACCAATATCGACGTCATCGAAATCGACGGCGCATCGAACAACGGCGTCGACGATGTCCGCGAAATTCGTGACAACGTGCGCATGGTGCCGTCGCATGGTCGCTACAAAGTCTACATCATCGACGAAGTTCACCAGCTTTCCAGCGGGGCCTTTAATGCGCTCCTCAAGACCCTGGAAGAACCGCCCGCCCATGCCCTGTTCGTGCTAGCCACCACCGAGGCCCACAAAATCCCCGCCACCATCATCTCGCGTTGCCAGCGCTACGATTTCCGCCGCGTGGGAAGTGCCTGTCTCGTCGAATTGTTGCGCAAGATCACGCAGGCCGAAGGCATTCAGGCCAACGACGATGCGCTCTACGCCATCGCGCGGGCCGCTGAAGGTGGCGTGCGGGATGCCGAGAGCATTCTCGATGAATTGATTACCTACTGTCAGGGCGAGATCAGGTTTCAGGATGTGTTTGACGCGCTGGGACTCGTGGATTGGCGGGCCTTGCACGACCTGTGCGATGCCGTGCTGCGGCAGGACGTGGTTCGTTTGCTGACCCTGGTGGATGAAGTGGTGTCCGCAGGCAAAGACCTCTCCCAGTTCGTGCAGGAGATCCTGCGCTACTTCCGCGACCTGCTGGTCTGCAAAACCGCCGATGCCGCCGAACTCTTGCATCTGCCCGAGGATGAACTGCGCGAAGTCCGGCAACAGGCCGCTGGCTTTACCCTCACCAACCTGATTCGTCTGGTCGAGCAGTTCGCCGAACTCACCAAAGGCTTCGATTCGCAGCTGGCCCAGCGCATTGCGCTGGAATCCATGCTCATCCGGATTTCTAAAGCCACGGCCGAGGTTTCCCTCGACACCGTGCTGGAGAAACTGCTCCTTTTGGGTGCTGGTGGCGTGGCCCTGCCTGCGGGCACGACGGAGATCGTCGCCCCCCCCGCCGCCCCCGGAAGTGCACCTCCAAACCCTCCTGAGGCTGGGCCGGGCGAATGGGCGCCTCCGGCTCCGGCCCCCGCAATCAAGCGCCTCACACTAAACCCCGCGCATGTCGCGAACGGGTGGCGCGCCGTAATTGAGTCCGCGCGGGAAATCAGTCTGAACCTGGGCGTGTGGATGGCTCAGGGCATCCCGGTCGCACTCGAAGATGGCATCATAGTCGTAAGTTTCCCCTCCGATTGCCAACCCGCGCAAGCATATGTTCAGCGCCCGGAAAACGTCGACATCATCAATGAAATCCTGGCCGGTCGCTTTGACAACGTCACGGGATACCGAACCCGCCTGGAAGCACCCGCTCCCACCCCCGTCGAAGAGCGTTCCCTTCCCGACAGCGAGCCTGCGAGTGGTTCCGCAGCCTACGCCGCTGTCGACCCGGAAAAGGCCCACCAAGCCCTCGAAGACCCCGTAATCGCCAAAGTTGTGGAGGTTTTCAAAGGTCGCATCGCCGAAATCCGTCCCCTGCGCCCCACCGAACAATGAGCATAAGCAGATACACCCTGACCGCGCCCTAGCGGAAGGCGTCTCACCGGATAATCACGGTTGACTTGAGGGGTTCATCTCAACCAGACCCAAGTCAAGACGGGTCGGTTCACCGCTCACGTACTTAGGGCGGGGAAACACCTTTTCCACCGTCTTGTAACCGTCTTTCTTACACACAATCACAAAACGGTCCTTCCGGTGCATGTACATTCCCGGAAGAATTGCCACCTCCAGGTTTCCCCATTTACGCTCCAGATGAGCGTTGAGAATTCCATCCTTGCTCTCACCCAATGGGTTCGGCACCTTGTTGCGCGGAGTGTTGCGAAACAAAGTGACCTGAACCCCGCTCAGCAATTGGCCATTACTCGCGTCCACAAAGTTCCCTTTGATTTCCAGAGATTCAGCCCAATCCACATAGCGACTAATACACCCGCCACTCAGTATCGTGATGACGAGCAATAATGCAACGCTAACGATTCTATTCATTGCTTTTTGGTGCAAGCTGGACGAATGCATCCTCGGCTGACCAATATCCTCCTGATAACTTCAATTTGTATTTCCGCCCCATCGGCACATCAAAAATGACAAATCCCTCTTTGCTAACATCTGGATTCAGGCTTTCCAAAATGCCGATAGCACCTTCCACGGCCCAGCTCTTGCTGCTAGCCTCATACTCTGCGCCATTTTCATCGTTCAACACTAGAGGTGGTACCATGCGTGCTTTTTTATCATTGTTTCTGACCGTTAATTGAACAAACAGATACGCCGCATTGGGGGGCTGGTCGAGATACTGGTTAGCGCTAAGTGTGTTTGACCACCATGATCCTGAGACGACATATGAGGTGTAGCCAACATGAACAATATCGCCTTCTTGCCTGATTGTCGCAGGCGTGGCCCCTTTAGCAACGTCTGCTGACAGAGGCTTTCCTCTTTCTGGATCTTTTGGGATTTCCGGACTGGTATCACCTGACGGGTTATCCATGATCGGCGCAGTGTTCGTTTTCTGCCCTGTAAGCCCCGGATTCCTCATGGCTACGCCAAGGCCCATGGAAGACAGAAAAAAGAAAAGAAAAAAAGCACCGCAGCCTGTCGCTGCCGTTCGCCCCTTTGAAAAAGGCTGGCCCTTCTCGAGTGCTTGGGCCCGCAAAAGATAAACAGGAACAACCACAGGGGAGAAGAAGAACACGGCAAAAGACAATAGTAGTGTCTCGAAAATATTCGAACCGCGTCTATAGCTGAGGACCGCGATGCACACAGTGAGCGATAAGAAAATCAGCGCAAGCGGGGCCGGGTGCTTCACCATACAAATCGCAAAGCACTCCGCTGCGAATAATGCCCAGACCGTTCGCGTGAGCCAATCCGATGCACTATCTCGTGAAACCGCCAAATCCGGCGGCACCTGGATTGCTCCCCGGCATTGGTTGCACACCCCCGTTTGCCCTCGAAACTTTTCCTCAATCCTGAGTTGTTGCCCGCAATGTGGACAGGTCATTTCAATCATGTTAGCCCCTTTCTTTCGAAATCCAAGATATTCGGATACGCTCACCTACCTCATCATTCTGAACGAATCTGAAATTCTTTTGCAAATCCAGTAGGTCAGGGCAATCCTAGTGTCACCCACGCTTACCATGTCACCTCTGCAAAGTCCGCCGCTGGCGGTAGGCGTCATAAAGTACGGCCACCGCGATCACCAATCCAGTAACCACCCGCTTGCCGGGGTCCGAAGCGCCGGCATGGGCCAAACCCACCTGCAATACCGAAATGATGAGAACACCCAGAAAGGTGTTCACGACCGAACCGCGTCCGCCCATAAGGCTTGTGCCACCGATAACGACGGCCGCAATGGCGGACAGTTCGAGACCGGTTCCTGCGTTCGGATCGGCGGTCTCAAGACGGGAACAATTGATGGCCCCGGCCAAACCGGTAAGTCCACCCAAAAAAACATAGACCCACACCTTCACCCATCCTGGGCGAATCCCGGACAATCGCGCGGTTTCCTCGTTGGCGCCCGATGCCAGGGCGTGACGACCAAAGGCCGTGCGCGTTAACAGGATGTGCCCGACAAACACAAGCCCCAGCGACAGCAGCACCGCGCCGGACAAACCAAGGCCGGTCAACGGTGTGCTGAGCGAGGCTACGCGACTGCCGATGTACTTGGTTTTTGAATCGAGCATGAACCAGGTGACCCCGC
>CAIZGN010000382.1 GCA_903932505.1 Candidatus Hydrogenedentota bacterium | reverse complement strand
GCACCGGGGGGATGTCGCGTCTAATTAGGACGCCAGCCCATCCCAAGCACACTCAAAAACGGAAAAACCTGCCATCCCTGAAAAAATAAAAAAGTGGGATGTGGCTTGCGCCACATCCCACGATGTCTAAGCAATTAAGCCAAATCGGCTCATGGGAAGTAGTCGTAGGGATCCATTTCGCCCTGCTTGGACCACATGAAACCGGGGCCCGCAGGATCCGCACCGTACTTGAAGAATTCAGCATGGCCATCCATGAAGACGACATTGCCGCCGCCCGGAGCATGGTTGAATTCGCCCGGGTTCATGGCAACATTGCCAGCACCGTCGGGAGCAACGCGGGGGGTCGTGTCATAGTACAACGGCATCGTCGACTGCGCTTGGTTGGAGGCGGCCGGGTTGTTGATGTCGGTGATCATGAAACGTTCGATACCTTCTTTGAGGCGATAGGAAACGACTTCGGTACCATCGGCAAGCGCGATGGTCTGGTCGTTTTCGCGTTGATTCCAGCAAGCGCCGGTGTCGTCAAGCGCAATGCCGACGTTTTCGAAGTTCACGAGCACATCACCATGCGCAGCGCTGAACCATTCGGGATTGATGGACATGCCCCAATAGATGTAGCACAGGTCCGGGAGACGCAGCCAGTTCGGGACGCCATTGCCATCCGGGTCGCCGCAGGTCGTGATCATGCCGGTCCAAGCCGGGTTAAGGTCGCGACTAAGGCTCTTCACGGTCGCCTTGCTGGCATCGGTGCCTTCACCGTCCGACGGGCAGAAGATGACTTTGAGGTCGGTCAGGTATTCGGGATACACAACCGTACCGTCAAAGGAGCTCCAGCAGCCGGGATTGCTGGCCGGGGTGTTGCCACCGTCAAATTTAGTAAAACGCGGCGGGAACTTGTTGCCGCTGCTTTCATTCGAATACATCTTGAAAACCAGACCCATCTGCTTGAGATTGTTCTGGCAGGAAGCACGACGCGCAGACTCACGAGCGCGCGCCAACGCCGGCAGCAGGATCGCCGCCAGGATACCGATGATCGCGATAACGACCAGCAGCTCGATCAGCGTAAAGCCTTTCTTACTCATTGATAATTCCCTTCATGTTGTTTCTTGTTCAGCACTCAGACTAGATTTACAAATTAGAATCGATACTCCCTTCACGAAACCACTTCTTCCAGGCAACTCCTTTCTATCGCGGTCAACCCGCGAAATGTCTATGCACAAATATACCATATCTTTCGCCCTTTGTAAAGATCTTTTTTTTGAGCAAAAAATGGCCTTTTTTTTAGGGTTTTTCCAAATACTAGCCCTTTCCCCCATCGCGCGCCAGGCAGAGACAATTCCATTATCCGCTCATTTTCCGTCGACGCCACCCTTGTTGCCAAGGCTCTGGGCTACGCTTGGGGTGGCGGGAGGAGGCAGACAGGAATGTCTGCCCCACTTAATCTGGGTGTTGTTGGCAGCGGGGTGGGATCGGGCAGACAGGAATGTCTGCCCCACTAAATCTGGTTGTTGTCGACAGCGGGGTGGGATCGGGCAGACAGGAATGTCTGCCCCACTAAATCTGGTTGTTGTCGACAGCGGGGTGGGATCGGGCAGACAGGAATGTCTGCTCCACTAAATCCTTGTTATCCGAGGGGCAGGAGTGTCAGAATGCGCGCATTGTTCTTAATGGAGATAATTATCGTGGTTCGCGGCTTTGTGGTGTCAAAATCCGGCAGCTTGCGCTGTTTGGTGGATCGTCCCGTGGTGGCGGGCCGGTCGCAGGATTGCGACATCCCGCTGAATGACGGGGCGACCTCGCGGCGGCATGTGGAAATATCGCCGCGCGAGGATGGCTTCTTCTGGCGGGATTTAGGTAGCAGCAACGGCACTTTTCTGAATGGCGTCGCCAAAGCCGAGGGCTGGTTGCGCCCGGGCGATGAACTCCGGGTGGGGGGCACCATACTCTGCATCGAATTGGAATCGCCCTTGTCCCGCCCGGAGAAATCCGACCTTACGATGATGGGGCAAACTTTGTTCGCCCCCGCGCAGGCCAAGCGACAGGATGGCCCCTTGGCCCGCGAGCGAAACCTGCTTGAAACCGTGCACGCCGTCATGAATGAAATCGTGACAAATGATGATCCGTGCCGTCTGCTCGACCGAATCCTCTTGACGGCCCTTCCCGCCATTCAGGCCCAACGCGGCGCGATTTTGCTTCAGACCGAGGGAACCCTGGGCGGCTGTCCACAATGCGGCAAGGTCCACGGCCTCCGCGACGGACACCTCATGCCAGTCGCTCCGGATAACCTGCGCATCAGCCAGACCGTGGTTCGTCGGGTCTTTGAGGACGGCGAATCGGTGCTGTATCAGGACACCGCCCAAGACGACGAATTGAGCGTTTCGGCCAGTATTATGGCCCTGCAATTGCGGTCGATCGTCTGTGTGCCCCTGCGCGCGAAGCATGGCATTCTCGGCATCCTCTACATCGATTCAGACCGGCAGGACCGCTCCTATGGCGAGGAAGATCTGTTGCTCGCGGCCTCGGTGGGCAACAGTGCGGGCATCGCCATCGAAAACGCGCGCATGCACAAGGAAATGCTGGAGAAACAGAAGACCGACCAGGAAATCGAAACCGCCTGGGTCATTCAACAGGGCTTCCTCGTAAAGGATTGGCCGGACGACGACCCGCGCTTTCAGGTTTTTGGCGAGATGCGCCCGGCAAAAACCGTGGGGGGGGATTTCTTCGATTATGTCCGCCCCTCAGAACATCAGGTGGGTGTACTCATCGGCGATGTCAGCGGGAAAGGGGTTCCAGCCGCGCTTACCATGGCGCAATTGCTCGCCCGCTTCCGCCTGCTTGCACGAGACGGAGGTTCCCCCGCCGAGGTCGTCCGGGAACTCAATCTGGATTTGGCCGCGCGTTCAGAGCGGGGCATGTTCTGCACGCTCTGCTATCTGCTGCTGGATCTGGCATCCGGTGCGGTTTGTTGCGCCAATGCCGGGCATTCCCCCATTCTTCACTTGGGTCCTTCCCGCACCGAGGCCTTTGGTGACGCCTCCGGCCCCCCCATCGGGATTTTACCCGGCGCAGTGTGGCGGGATTCGCAGCGACAATTAGCAACCGGCGACACGTTGATGATGTACACCGACGGAATGCTCGAAGCACGCCGGGCCGCCCCCAAGAATGTGGGCAGCCCGGAAGAATACGGCATCGAACGTTTGCAGGCGGCAGCAAGCCTATCCCGTGGCGCACACCCCAAGGAACTGGCCGGGCGGGTGAATGACGCCGTGCTGGAGTTCTGCAGCCCCAACGCCCCGCATGATGATTGCACCCTGATTGCGATCCGGTATCTGGGGTGATTGGGGCCTCTGAAAAAATGGACATCGTGAAACCGGGTCGTCATAATTATCCGGCGTGCGGCGCTGGTCACCGCCCCTGGAAAATCGTCTTGCCCCGAACGGTATACTGAAAAAAATCGGCACATTCTTGGATAAACAAACAGACATACGAATGGATTTGCGTGCGGATGCGCGAATGCTGGGCTGTGTGCGACGCTTGGTGCGGAGCTATCTCGAATCGTATGAGACCGCCCCGGAGCGGATCGACGAGGTGGTGCTCGCGGTAGACGAAGCCTGCGCCAATACCATCCGCCATTCCTACGGCGGTCGGGCCGATGAATGTTTTTCCCTGGAATTCCGTTCCCACGCGCATGGACTGGAAATCGAGCTGCGCGATACCGGCGAAACGGCCCCGGCGGACAAAACGGCCGTCACCATGGCAGCACGAACCGGCGAGGCGAACCTGCGACCGGGCGGGCTGGGAATCCCCCTGATCCGCCAAGTGTTTGACGAGGTTGAGTTCCTGGCGGAGTCGCCGCGCGGCAACCGTGTTATCATGCGTCTGGATCGAGAGAAAACCTGAGTGCCTGGAGGAACTATGGCGTTACAATTATCCCAAACCGAGGTGGACGGGCTCATCGTCATTCAGCCGGACGGCGAGATCGACCTCTATTCCTCGCCAAATCTGCGAAAGGCCATTCTGGTCGCCGTGCAGTCCGCGCGCAGCGAGGTTCGTGTGGATTTGAGTCGGGTGGGGTATATGGATTCCTCCGGCGTGGCCACCCTGGTCGAAGGACTGCAGGGCTGCGGAAAAAACCAGAAGACGTTTTCCCTCCTGCAACCGTCGCCCGCCGTCATGAAGGTGCTGCAACTGGCGCGGCTCGATTCCGTGTTTGAAATTCGGGAGGCGTGAATCGCGTGTCCGCAGTGCTTGGCTATACCGGGCGGGTAACGCTCAATTCGCTATACGCGCTAAGCACGGTCTGCGTGCTGATGGTGGAAACCGCGAACTGGATGCTCGTGCAGCCTTTGCGGGGTAAGGGTCTGCGCCTGCGGAGCGCAGTCGAGCATTTTGTGGAATTCGGCGTGGGTTCGCTGCCGATAGTGGGCATGATTTGCTTTCTCATCGGGGTGATCATGGCCATGCAATCCGCCTACACCCTGAAAGCCTGGGGCGCGACCATTTTCATCGCAAATCTGGTGGGCGTGGCTGCTTTGCGGGAACTGGCCCCACTGATGACCGCCATTCTCATCACCGGACGAAACGGCTCAGCCATCACGGCCGAAATCGGGACCATGAAAGTCTCCGAGGAGATTGACGCCCTGCGCGTCATGGGCTTGAATCCAATCAAGTATCTCGTGGTGCCCAAATTCCTGGCCATGCTGCTGGCAGTGCCGTGCGTCACGCTTCTGGCCATGATCATCATGATTCTCGGCGGTTTCACGGCAGCGGTACTTTTCGTGGGCATCGACCCCAAGGCCTATTTCGACCAGACCGCCCGAGCGCTGGTGGGCAAGGACCTGCTCACGGGCGTGGTGAAAAGCTTTTTCTTCGCGATTGTGATTTGCTGGGTGGGCGTGTACCGGGGTTTTCAGGTGGAAGGCGGCGCAGAGGGCGTGGGGCGACAAACCACCTCCTCGGTCGTCACCTCGATCTTCATCATTATTCTGGTGGACCTGATGTGGACCGCCTTATTCTATTTCGGGTGATCCTGCATGAACGAGACGACCGAAAATATAATCGAAGTGCGCGACCTGGTGGTGCGGTATGGAAACCGCGCCGTCTTGGATGGCGTGAGCTTCGATGTGCGGCGCGGCGAGGTCTTCGTCATCCTCGGCGGGAGCGGCTGCGGAAAAAGTACCCTCCTACGCAACCTCGCGGGACTCATGCGGCCGCACTCCGGCACCATTCGCATCAATGGCGAAGATTTCACCGCGATGTCAGACTCGCGGCGCATCGAGGTGAGCAAGCGCTTGGGCATGTGCTTCCAAGGCTCGGCCTTGTTCAATTCGCTGTCTATTGGCGACAATGTCGCTTTGCCCCTGCGCGAGCACACCCGGCTCGAAGAATCCACCATCGAGATCATGACAAAAATCAAGCTCGAATTGGTCGGACTAGGCGGTTTTCAGGATTACCTCCCATCGGCGTTGAGCGGAGGCATGAAAAAGCGGGCGGGTCTGGCGCGGGCTATGGCCATGGATCCCGAGATTATCCTCTACGACGAACCCAGCGCGGGCCTCGATCCCATTGTGGCCGCCGGGCTGGATCAGCTCATCCGGAAGATGCAATCCACCTTCAATCTCACCAGCGTGGTGGTAACGCACGAGATGGAAAGTGTAAAGTTAATAGCCGACCGGGTTTGCATGTTAAAGGCCGGTCGCGTGGTGGGTCTGGGCTCACTGGACGATTTACACGCCAGTGATCACCCCTTTGTGCAACAGTTTTTTGACCGCCGTCCGGATGAGGAATCGGGCGACGAGTCGGCTTATCTAAAATCGTTGACCGGCGCACCGTGAGGAATGGAATGGAATTCGCCCGGATTGGAGTAGAACGGATTCATGCCCGACCGCAAACATGATTTTACGAAGAAAGAGATTCAGGCCGGCCTTCTGGTGCTGGCCAGCCTTGCCGTGTTGCTCGGTTTCGTGGCACTCATCGGTGGCTGGCGGCCCAAAACGGAGGCGCGAACCTACACCGCGAAGTTTGCCAACACCATTGGACTCGACGTGGGTGCCGATGTGCGTTTTGGCGGGGTGAAGGTGGGCCGGGTGACGGGGATAACGCCGGACGAAAAAGATCGCGCGGCGATTCGCGTCGCCATGGAAGTGTTGCCGACCGCCCCCGTGAATGCTGAGAGCGTGGCCACCGTGGAACAGATCTCCTTGACCTCACCGAAACATCTGGATATTTCCACCGGCAAGGCGGACGCGGCGCTGCTCGCCAACGGTGCCGAGATGAAAACAATCACCAAGAGCGGTGCGCTGGTGGAAATGCCCGATCTGGGCGGTATCTTGGGCGACGGGAAAGACCTCATCGCTGATGTGCGCGAGATGCTCGGCGTGGAAAAAGCCAAGAAGGCGGCAGAGTCCAACGGAGAGGAATTTCCGGGGATGATGGCCATCGCGCAGGATGTGCGGGATCTCCTGGGGGCAAAAGAAGCCAAGACCGCCGCGCAGGCACGCGGCGAGACCATGGCCACCGCAGCGCGACTTGCCGAAGATGTGCGCGTTCTCTTGGGCGTGACAGAGACGGCGAAGAAGGCCAAGGACAAAAACGAGCCCTTCCCGTCGGCCGCCGCACTTATCGAAAACGGAACTGCGGTGCTGAAGGAGATGCGGCCGAAAATCGACACCATCTCCAGTCGGCTGGCCTCGATCGAGGATGAAGTGGCGCGTCTGCTCCAGCAACTGAACGGCACGCTGGGCGAAAACCGGGGCGCGATCACAGAGGTGATCAACGACCTGTCGTCCCTCACCAACCTGCTGAACGCGGAACTGGAGGGGATGGCGGATCACCTCAAGAACACCTTGAAGAATACCGAAAACCTCACCGGGGAAGCAGCGGATATGCTGCAGACGAACCGGGCGGAAATCGACCGCATCGTTTCCGAGTTGTCGGAGATGACGCGTCATCTGAGCGACTTTACGAAAACCTTGCGAGAACATCCCGATGCGCTGATCAAAGGGAAACAACAGGAAGGGCGTCGGCCCGGGGAGTAACGCGCGCATGCGGCTGAAAAACTGGACCTTCATTCTCATGCTGGGGCTGGCGGGTTGCGCGTCAGCACCGAAGATGAATTACTACACGCTGGACATGCGACCGGCGGCAACCCAAGGCCCCGAGGAGGGCATTGTGCTCGACCGGCTCCGGGTGGCAGACGCGCTGTCGGGCCGCAACATTCTGATTCACACAAGCCCGACGAAAGTCGAGTACTACGCGGTGGATCAGTGGGCGGCTGGTCTCGATGATTTGCTGCGCGAAAAACTGGAAGCGGAATTCCACACGGGTTCCACCCCGGGAAAATGGGTGGCCAGCGGGGATCTATTGGATTTCGGACAGGAAGACTCGGCGCAAGGGCCCCAGGCCTGCCTGCGGGCTGTCTTTGAATACCGAACTCGCGAAATGGGCCATTACGAGGAACCGTTGTTGCGAAAAACCTATGAAATTCGGACTCCTGCCGGTGCGGGGAACGCCGCATCGGTCGTGGAATCTTTGTCGCGTTGCGTTGAGGAGCTTGCCAAGGCAATGGCTGCGGACACGCGGACGCTCCCAAAGCCCTGATTAGGAAGGTTGACCATGCTCGAGAGCGAAGACAGCCGGGAACACCTCAGCGACTATGAGCGGGCCGTGTGTTATTACACCTTGCCCCGCGTGATCAGCCCTGTGACCTTCGGCACCATTTGCGTGTATTGCGTTATCGTGGCGCAAACGCTGGCTGCGACGTTTTACGGATGGTACACGGGCAACCGCGATTGGATGGTCGGCGGTATTGTCGCCTTTTTGTGGCTCATTGCCTTGGGAAGCGTTTTGTTCCTTATCCGGGCATTCATCAACGAAATGCGTGAGCGGCGCGCCCTGAATGAGGCACACGGGCTGCATGACGCAGTGCCTGCAAGTTCCGAAATCCCCGATCCCTTTGCCGGACATGTGCTCTTGCGGCATCCGGCGGCAGCGCGGGGGCGTCTGTTCTCCTGCACACAAAACGACGCCTCGCTGCAGTATTTTGTGGACAGCCCCCAAGAGCACTTCGTCAATTTCGGCAACCACGCCAAGGATCTCTGGAAGGTGCGCACGAAGCACGATGTCGAATGTTGCCAGATTTCGGTGTTGCGTGGGCTTCCCAGTTTCACACTCGATCCCGCTCTGCCGGGCAAGGTGTCCGTCACCAAAGACGGGGTGGAGATTGCGCGAATCGTGAGCCGCTTCTCCTTTCAGGCACCCACGACGGAAATCCAGATTCTTCACCCCAATCCCCGCAAGTATGAAATCCGTCGACAGGGTATTTATCATCAGGATCGCCTGATCGGGCGCATGTATTCGCTGCGTCACTCAAACTATATGGATATAGAGGAATCCCATTTTAACGAAGGGATTCTGGCCTATTTCGTCGTATGGTCTTGAGGGACGATGGGGTAGCCTTTGGCGCTCGGGGACGCCAGCCCTCCCATATTCGTGTTGCTCTCCCTGTTTCAATACTGATTACCGATGAAGGAACTCATCTGCATGTCCTCTGTCCCCACGCCGAATGAAACCAGCCCGGGCCATTGCGAAATACAAACCAGCCGCCTTGCACGGCAGCTCTACGCCACCGACGCCTCCATTTACCAATTGATTCCGCAGGCGGTCGCCTTCCCGAAGTCCATCAACGAAATCGTCGAGGCCGTAAGTTTCGCCGCCGAAAAAGGTTGGGCCATTACGCCGCGCGGAGCAGGCAGCGGCCTATACGGCGGAGCGCTGGGGGACGGGCTGGTGTTGGACGTCGCCCGTTATAACCGGCGAATTTTTGACCTCAACGTGGACGCGCGAACCGTCCGGGTGCAGGCGGGGGTGGTTCTGGATCAATTGAACGCCTTCCTTGCGCCTCATGGTCTCGCCTTTGGCCCCGATGTGGCCACAAGCTCGCGGGCAACGCTTGGCGGCATGATCGCCAACAACTCATCCGGCGCTCGCGCACCGATCTACGGGGTCACCATCGACCATGTGGCGGCTTTGGAGGTCGTCACAGCCGACGGGCGCATCGTGGAAGTCGGCACGGACGGCGGATACCCTGGCGCGGCCGCACGATTGGATGCGGCCATTCGCCCGCACGAGGCCGAAATACGCGAGCGTTTCCACACAGGAATCTGTAAACGCTGGCCGGGCTATGCCATCGACCGATACCTCCACTCAGAAGTACCCAACTTTTCCACCCTGTTCGGCGGGAGCGAAGGCACGCTGGGCACGATGTTTTCCGCAACCCTTCGCCTCGTCCCTCTACCCCAGAACAAGGGGCTCGCCCTGCTCTTCTTCGCCTCTGCAGACGAGGCGATGCAGGCCACCGTGCAACTGCTCGACTTGGCCCCCGCAGCCATTGAGTTCATTGACGATGTGCTGCTCGACCAGACCCGTGGGCAGCAGCCCTTTCAGGCCGCGCGCGACCTGATGCGACTGGATGATCAACCCTGCGCGTCCGTATTGCTGGTCGAATTCTATGAAGATGCGCTGGACAAGCTCGAGGCCGTGGCCAACCTCAAACTCGGACAGCGCGCCCATGTCTGCCAGAATGCGGCGGAAATGGCCCTGGTGTGGGAATTGCGCAAAGCCGGACTTTCCTTGCTGACCGGTTGCAAGGGCCCAGCCAAACCGGCGGCGGGAATCGAGGATATCGCCGTACCGGCCCATACCCTACCCGAGTACGTGACAGCACTCCGCAAACTGATGCGACCCTTGGGCCTCGAAGCCTCCTTTTACGGACACGCCGCTTCCGGCCTGCTGCATGTGCGCCCCATTATCGACTTGCACAGCGCGGAAGACCTCGTAAAATACCGCAAGCTCATGGAGGGTGCCTCAGCACTCACCACGCAGTTCAAGGGCTCTTTTGCCGCAGAACACGGCGTGGGCATCGGGCACACGGAGTTTGTGGCCGAGCACACGGGCCAAACCCTGCTCGACGTCATGCGCGTCATCAAACACGAATTCGATCCGCACAATGCCATGAATCCCGGCAAGATTTTCGATGACGGCCGATTCAAACTGGACACCAACCTGCGGATGGGCCCGGGATACCGCCTCGACTTGCCCTTCCAGCCGGTGCTCGCCTTTGCGGACAAGGACGAATCCTTCACGGGTAATCTCGAACAGTGCAACGGGTGCGGCGGCTGCCGAAAAACGCCGCCCACCATGTGCCCCACCTTCATGGTGGACAACGACGAAAGCATGCTCACGCGCGGACGGGCGAACATCATCCGCGCACTTCTGGACGGGCGACTGGGCGAGGTGCGGCAGGCTCTGGCATCGGAGGAACTCGATGCGGTGCTGAGCACCTGCCTGTCCTGCAAGGCATGCACCAGTGAATGCCCGTCGAACTTGAATATGGCGCTGCTCAAGGCCGAACTCCTGCACGCGCGAAATCGAATCCACGGACTGCCGATTAGTGCCCGCTTGTTAAGCCGGGTAGACCTGCTCGGGACTTTCGCAGGAAGAATGCCCACGCTCGTGAACACCTTCCTGCGGGATCCAAAGCTGCGCAACCTCTTGCAGCGGTTTTTCGGCATTTCTGCACTGCGCCCCCTGCCCGCTTATGCGCAGGAACGCTTTGACGTCTGGTTTCGGCGACACCCCGTCAAACCGGGCACGCGCGGACGGATCTGGCTCTGGGATGACTGTTTTGTCCGCCACAACGAGCCCCACATTGGCCGGGCGGCCACCGCTGTGCTCGAAGCAGCGGGGCACGAAGTTGCACTCGTGCAAGGCCGCGCGTGTTGCGGTCGCCCCGCCTTCAGCATGGGCCGCCTCGATCTGGCCAGACGCTTCGGCACCCGCAATATTGCCCTGCTGAAGGCTTCGACGGAACCGATCGTCTTTCTGGAGCCGTCGTGCTACTCGATGTTCAAGCAGGACTATCGCGAACTCCAGCTCGCAGGCGCAGCAGACCTGGCGGAGCGCGCGGTGCTGTTCGAACACTTCGTGGACGACCTGTTGAAGACGAACCCGGATGCCTTGTCTTTCCGCGAGGAAAGTCGAACCGCCGCCATTCACGCGCACTGCCACACCAAGGCGCTGAGCGACCCCAAACGATTGACCGCGCTGGCGCAGCGTGTGCCCGGCAGCACGATTCAGCAGTTGGCCACGGGTTGCTGCGGCATGGCGGGAGCCTTCGGGGCGATGGAATCCAAGTATGCCCTGTCGGTACAAGTGGGCGCGGATATCAAGGCCAAGGTGGACGCGCTGCCCATCGACACCGCGCTGATCGCCTCCGGCACCAGTTGTCGACATCAGATAGAGCACCTCACCGACGTGCGTCCCCTCCACATGGCGGAATGGCTTGCATCCGCGCTGGGATTGGACACCTGAGCCGCCCCATATCCCGGCTTTGTTGGCGGTAAGTTGTTTTTCGTTGCTCTTCCCGGTAATGTACGCCAAGACGAGATGCCGCATCCCGGCATGCGGCATGAATACGCGCGACAACCGCGCCAATGGGAGTTATAGGTGAACGCAGAGTCTGTTCTGGTGTTTGTGTGTCCCTTGTGCGAAAAGACGCTGCAGGTGCGCCGTGACCATGTGGGGCGGCGCGGTCGGTGCCGGGGCTGCGGCGGATACATTGCCCTCATCGGCCGGGCGGATGTCGATGGCCCTCAAATGGCCACCACGGTCGCCGAAGGCCCCCCGGAAGCCCCCAGCCATCCGGGCTTGCCGCCCACGGATGCGCAGCTGGATTACCTGCAAAAGCTGGGTGCCGTGCGCGAG
>CAIZGN010000381.1 GCA_903932505.1 Candidatus Hydrogenedentota bacterium | reverse complement strand
TGCGCAGATGATGTCGCAGAAAGAGTTCTACATCAGGTAGTTCATGTAGCTGATGGTTTGCACCGGGGGGCTGATGACCACCGGCAACATGTCGCAGATCGCAAAATCCCTCAACGTATTCGACGCGAAGTTCATGGGTATCGCCATTGTTCCACTCACCGCTACCATAGCGGGGGTTACCAACGCGTTCGCCAGAATCATGTGGGGTGCGGTTTCCGACAGATTCGGCCGCGAGTACACGATGGCTTTCGCCTTTGCGCTTGAAGGCGTGCTCATATTCATGATGACGCAAATCATGGGCAATCCCATAGCGTTCATGATCCTGATGCCTTTCGTGTTTCTCGCCTGGGGCGAAATATATGCGCTGTTCTCGGCGATTACGGGCGACGTCTTTGGTACGAAAAACGCCTCGGGCAACTACGGCATACTTTATACGGCCAAGGGGCTGGCCTCCATTCTGGCCGGTTGGGGGGCGGCGGCGGTGGCCGCGATTTATGCGGGATCGTTCGAGGTGCCCTACTACATCTCCGCGGCTTTCGACATCATTGCCGCCGCCTTGGCTTTATTCGTGTTGAGACCCATCATTCGAAAGAGAATCGCGGGGGAAGGCTAAAAGGAGTTCGGTCCTCCCCGCAGTTGCGGGGAGGGCCGGGTGATGGCGCGGCTATGGTGTTAGGCCTTGTGCTTCGATTGCAAACACAGCGGCGAGGCTGAGTGATCGGGGCGGCCCGGGGTTTGTCAGGGCGACTCCGGCTGTCTGCGCTTTTTCAGGCGGGACAGGGTTTCCGGGGTCAGGTTGAGATAGGACGCGAGTTCTTTTTTGGGGATGCGGTCGAGCAACTCCGGGTGCTTGCGTTTAAAGCGCGACAGCCGCCCGGGTGCGTCGAGCAGATGCAATGTAATTGTATGTGCCATCACTTCCGACATCAGACTCATGACCTCGAACTCGAAGCGCGCCTTGAGTTCGGAGTGGCATCCGAGAAACTCGACCCAGTGTTGCATCGACAGCTTGGCGACGCGGACTTTGGTCACGGCGACGATGCTGTAGGGCATGGGCGTGCCCAGGCGCCAGGCTGCGTAGGACGTGTCCATGTCGGTCTCGGCAGCGAAGCGCAGGATCATCTCCTTGCCTTTGGGGTCGCTGACCACGCGCTTGAGTATGCCGTCGAGGATGAAAATCTGCTCCATGGCGCTATGGCCCTGATGCACCAGCAGATCGCCTTTGCCGAAGTCTGCGATTTCCAATTGCGGCTCCAGTTCAATCCACGCAGACGACGGCATGTCCTTGAGGACGAGCGTCTGCCTGAGTTGCAGGCGGATGGTGTTGTACTGGGGGTGCGATTGGATGGGGGGCATGTTGGGGTTGTGCCGCTTGCAGAAGCGAATTAAAAAGCAAATCATTGACCTCAGTCAAGGTGCGCAAGCGGTCCAGTTTCTTAGTATAGACCTTCGCAATGAACTGTGGCCTCGAAGCGAGTGGATTAAAGTTGATCGGTCCGGCGGGACACGCGTGCGGGCACTTCGAACCAGACGATGCACAAGTGATATGCAAGTGATCCGCGCCTAGGGCGCGGGCAGTCCCGCGCGAGCGGAAATGAACACAGGAGGGGTATCCAGCATGGAAGCACTCAAGGGAGTTCGCATTCTCGACATGACCCACGTGCAGGCGGGGCCGACCTGCTCGCAGCTGCTCGCGTGGATGGGCGCGGACGTGATCAAGTTCGAAAATCCGCAGGGCGATGCCACGCGCGGCCAGCTGCGCGACGTGCCCAATGCCGACAGCCTTTATTTCAC
>CAIZGN010000380.1 GCA_903932505.1 Candidatus Hydrogenedentota bacterium | reverse complement strand
GCCCTGCGGGTCTTCCTCGGCGTAGAGAATATGACCACCGTCATGAAACTGTACGGCCAGGATGGTAAAGTTTGCCGATTCTTCCTTAATGCCGACGCTATCGGCTCGGCCATCGCCATGTACGGACAGGACGGACGCGGCAAGATTGGCATGGGCGTTTATCCGGACGGGACAGGCGCGATTCGACATGACAATGACTGGCGTATTCTCTGGACCCCGGGGCAATAACAGTTCTTTGCCAGTTGCCCGGTTCGTTTCTCCTCCGCCACAATGGGTCTGAAGGAGCAGTACGCGCATGTCTGGCCTCCAAATACTGCAATTTTTGAACCACTTGAAGGTGGAGCGGGGATATTCCCCGCATACGCTGCGCGCCTACCTCAATGACCTCGACCAGTTTGCGGGTTATTTGGCGCATGGAGTGCGTGCCCTGCGGCTGTCTGCTGAGGAGCCCAAGACCAAGGCCTCCTTCGAAGTATTGCAGGCCGCCAGCAAGGATCAAGTTCGTGCCTTTCTCGCCCATGTGCAGACTGCCGGAGGCAGTGCCCGCACTTCTGCCCGGAAACTGGCATCACTCCGGTCTGCCTATCGTTTTTTCGTCCGCATGGAATGGATGGACGATAATCCCGCTCAGCTCGTCAAGTCGCCCAAACTTCGTCATCACCTGCCCGAGGTGCTCTCCATTCCTGATGCCGCGAAACTGATGGAGGCCCCCGACCTAGGGGAACCCCTCGGGCTGCGCGACCGCGCCCTCCTTGAAACCCTCTACTCCAGTGGGGTGCGTGCCAGCGAGGCCGTATCCATGCGGGTGGATGACCTTGATTTGGCGCGGGGCTGGGTGCGTGTATTTGGAAAACGCAGCAAGGAACGCCTCGCCCAACTCGGTTCCTGCGCCGTGAAAGCCATTGAGGACTATCTGCCGGTTAGGGTCGCCCTCCTGCAGAAAGATCATGACCGCCTTTTTGTTAATTTTCGGGGTGGCCCACTCACCACTAGGAGCGTCCAGCGAATCATCGAGAAGCATGTTCGGGCGGTGCTGCCCGGGCGCTATGAGATCACCCCGCACACTCTTCGCCACACCTTTGCCACCCATCTCCTCGATGGCGGAGCGGATCTACGCGCTGTTCAGGAACTATTGGGGCATGAAAGCCTGTCCAGCACACAAATCTATACGCACATGAGCATCGACCATCTCAAAGAGGTCTACCGCCGGGCTCATCCCCACGCCTGACACTCAGACTTCCTACAAAATCTTGATTTCGGCTGATTGCTCGGGTATAGTCTCTCTTGCAAAATGAGATTAAGGGAAAATTCACTCCCCTAGAAACAAGGCTCAAGCGAAAAATGGAAATCTCTTGTTTTTTATTCACTACATGTGTTACAATTTTTGTGTGATGGTAAATGTTGTGACTCAATGTGAGTCTGGGTGTGTGTGTCCGTCAGGCCTATCGTAGGCCAAAGAGAAGGGAATTTGACATGCTGGAACGAGTGAACATTCGTAGTGCCGTGCCCGTCTACACACAGATTGAGAATGAAGTGAGTTTTGCGATTGCCTCGGGCAAGCTAAAGCCTGGTGATCGCCTGCCGACCGTGCGTGAACTGGCTGAGCGCCTGAAGACCAATCCGAATACGGTGGCGAAGTCTTTTCGCGACCTTGAACTGCGCGGATACCTGAACACCTATCGCGGACGTGGCATTTTCGTTGACAAGAATGCCACGGAACGCTGCAAACGTGACTGTCGCCGTCAGATTATCGGTCGGTTGTATTGCGTGCTGACCGAAGCGAAGGCGGCCGGTTACGTGAAAAAAGACCTCGACGAAATGATGAAGGTCTGTCTGGGCGCTGAGGGCGGGCCCTACGACGAACTTCCCGCCGATGTCTCAAAGCTGGCCGACGGTCGCTAGTCCCGGCTTCAAACGAACAACGAAACACGGGAGCCGCGCGTTAAACGATCTGCGCGGCTCCCGTGGTTTTTTCTGAGGGGCCTGTCTACCGGTTTAGCAATTCGGCAATCTGGGAAACGGTCGTGCATGTCAGGAACTGGTCGTAGAGGGTCTTGTTGCGCAACGCGAGCATTACCTGCGCCAGAAGGTTGAGATAAAGCTTGTCCTGTCCGGCGGGAATGGCGAACAGCACAATAATGTGTACTGGCTGTCCGTCCGAAGCACCGAAATCCAGTCCGTCGGGCACCACGGCCACCCCGAGTGCCGGTTGCACCACGCTTTCGTGTCTCAAATGCGGAATGGCGATCCCCCCGCCGATACCCGTGCTACCCTGAGCCTCGCGGGCGAGTAGCTTTTCACGGAAGGTCGCAGGGTCACTAATAACCGGATTCGCGGCCATCGCGTCGACCAGTTCGCTCAGCGCCTGCTCCTTGTTGATCCCTTGGGGAAGAAGCCGGATATGCCCTTCATGAACATCAATACCAAAGACCGCCATGGCTGCCTTGCCTTCCTGTGTTTCCAGCCGTTGAAAGGCCGGGATTTAATGGATCAATCGAACTCAAGCTTCGTAAGGTTCGCCCGCATCCGCTGAAGAGCCTCGGCCAGACGATCTTCCGCCACGGTCAGCGAGAATCGGACAAAGCCCTCGCCATTCGCGCCGTAGGCCGCACCGGGGGCGATCACCACCGCGCATTTCTCGAACATGAAATCGCAGAACTGGGCCGAAGAGTAGCCCTTGGGCGTTGGAACCCATAGATAGAACGTGCCTTCCGGCGGGGAATAGGTCCAACCCAAGTCGCGCAGGGTGGCCAGAACGCTCTCGCGACGCTTTCCATACACTTCCAGCATGTGGGCGGTGAAATCATCGCCGTTGTCTAGCGCCTCAATGCCTGCATACTGAATCGCGTTGAAGACGCCGGAATCGGTGTTTGCCTTGGAGGTTGCCATGGCCTTCACCACTTCGGGATTACCACACGCCATGCCAATACGCCATCCCGTCATGTTGAACGGCTTTGACAGCGAATTCAGCTCGACGCCGACATCTTTCGCACCGGGGATGCTCAAGAAGCTCAGTCGTTCCACCCCGAACACCATTTCGCTGTAGGG
>CAIZGN010000379.1 GCA_903932505.1 Candidatus Hydrogenedentota bacterium | reverse complement strand
GGGGGACGGGCAGACAGGAATGTCTGCCCCACGTTGGGGGAATGGGTCGACTGGTTTGTCTGCCTCACGTTATCAAATCTTCATATCAGGCAGACAGGAATGTCTACCTCACTTTGGTGGGACGGTTTCTTTTGGTTTTCTTCGGGTGAAGAGGTCGTAGAGTATGGGGATGACGAAGAGGGTGAGTAGGGCGGAGACGGCTATACCGCCGATGGAGGAGACACCGATGGAGTCCTGGAATTCGCTGCCGATGCCTGTGGCGGTGGCGAGGGGCCACATGCCTAGAATGGCGGCGGCGGTAATCATGACGATGGGTCGGAATCGGTCGGTGGCGGCGCGGACCATGGCCTCGTGGCGGGGAACACCACTTTCGACGAGTTGGTTGAGTTGGTCGATGATGAGAATGGCGTTGTTGACGACGATACCGATGAGCATGACGGCACCGAGCATGACGAACATGTTGATGGGCAGTCCTGTGACGGCGAGCGCCCAAAGCACACCGATCAGACCGAGGGGCAGGGTGATCATGATAATGACGGGCTGGCGGAAGGATTCGAGGATGGCGGCGAGCACGAGAAAGGTGAGCAGGATGGCGATGATGCCTGCATCGGCCATGGCGGCGTTGGCCTCAGCCATGATTTCAATGTCGCCGGAGAAGAAGTAGCGGTAGCCGGGGGGGAGTACCTTCTGTACGTCGATTTTCTTGCGGAGGTCGCCGACAACTCGATCGAGGGGGCCATTGGCTCCGGCGAAGACCTTGGCGACGCGCTGTTTGTCGCTGCGGTTGATCTGCACGGGGGCGCGGCTGTCCTCGATGTCTGCGAGACCTGAGAGTGCGAGCGGGCGACCGGGTGCGCCGGGCATTTGGAGTTGGCCCACCTGGTCCTTGCCGGATTCGGCGTCGAGCTTCACGACGATGTCATAGTTTCGTCCGGCGGTTTTGAATGTGCCGACGGTCAGCCCCTCGAAATTGGCGCGGAGCCCCATGCCGAGAACGGTGGGGGGGATGCCCAGATCGGACAATACGGCCCGTCGGGGGCGCACACGCACTTCGGGCTTGCCGGTGCGCACGGTGGATTCAGGTTCTACGATGCCGGGGATGTCGCGCGCGAGTTTTTCTACGCGCACCGCGATTTCGTCCAGTGTCTTGAGATCATCCCCTGCGACGGAGAGTTCGATCGGCAATTCGCCGCCGACTCCGGAGACTTCGCGGACGGTGACCATGCAGTCGGCAAAGCCTTCCATGGCCTTTCGAGTTTTTTCGGACAGCTCGCGCATGGAAATGGTTCGCTGGTCTTTTTCGGAGAAGAGCAGCATGAATTGGGCGAGATAGACGCCTTCGGAAGCGTGGGCCGGGGAGACACTGGAGATTTTTCCGGCGTTAGTCACGTAGTGCTTGAGCTCGGGCAGATCTTTGATGCGCTGCTCGGCCTCCTTTACCCGTTCAAGGGTATGGGGAAGGCTGTAGCCGGTTGGGAATTCCATTTTGACCATCAACTCGGCGTTGTCCGGCTTTGGAAAGAAGTCGAAGCCGACTTTGCTTGCGATGCCGAGTGAGGCTATGAATATGGCGATGTTGGCTGCGAGAAAGATGACAGCGGCCCACCGGCGTTTTTCAAAGAAGCGGAGGGTTGCTCCGTAGACAACGGTGAAGGCATCAAAACCACGATCCCAACCCGCACCGACCCAGGCCAGCAGGGAGCGTTTTCCGGGTTTGGGCTGTTTGAGGAAAATTGAGGCGAGCAGGGGCGTCAAAGTGAAGGAAATGAACAGGGACACGGCGGTCATGATGATCATCGTCCAGGCGAACTTGGAGAAGAACAGACCAATGAGACTGCCCATGAAGGCGATGGGGAAGAGCACGATGAGGTTGGTGCCGGCACTGGCGAGGACGGCGATGAAGACCTCGTTGGAGCCCACGATGGCGGCCTCGCGGGCGTTTCCGCTTTCATTGAATCGCTTGATGATGCTTTCCAGCACGACGATGGAGTTGGTGATGAGAATTCCGACGGAGAGGCCTGTGGACATGAGCGTCACCACATTGAGGGTGTATCCCATCTGCTGCATAAAGAAAAGCGAAATGAGGATGGTGAGCGGCATGGTGACGGCGGCAATGAGGGTGGTACGGATATTGTAGAGGAAGAAGAAGAGGATCATGCCGGTGAGCATGATGCCTTGATAGATGTTGTTCTGGGTGTCTCGCACGGAGGCTCGGATGAATGCGGCGTTGTCGCTTGCCCAGACGAGCTCCATGCCGCCGGGCATGGTCGCCTGGAGTTTGCCGAGCGCTTCCCGGACTCGATCAACGACCTGCACGATGTTTGCGCCGGGGCGTTTGATTAGCTTGATGCTGATGGCGGGTCTGCTGTCGATGAAGGCGGCACGGCGGAGTTCCTCGGTGCCCATGACGGTTCGTCCCAGGTCGGAGATTCGGCAGCGCGCCCCGCCTGAACCTGCAACTTCGAGGCCTGCGATTTCTTCGGGGGTGGCGTAATCGGCGTCGAATTTTACGGATTCTTCGGTGATTGCATCATGCACCCGGCCTGCTGGAATGGTGCGCACACCGTCCTGAATTGCCTTGGCGACGTCGAGGCTGGTCAGGCCCCGGGCGGCGAGTGCGTTGCGGTCGAGCAGCACCTCGACTTCGCGCTTGGCTCCACCGACAATGTCCACAGAAGCAACGCCGGGGATGATGGAGAGGCGGTCCCGCAGCTGGTTGTCGGCGTAGTCGTAGAGCGCGTCCAGCGGTGCGTTTCCTGTGAGGGCTAGATTGACGACGGGCTGGGCGTTGATGTCGTACTTGAGGACTTTGGGTTTCTCGGCCCCGCTGGGGAATTCGTTGATAATGGCATCGATTTTTTCGCGGGTTTCATTGGCGGCGACATCAATGTCGGTGCCGAGATTGAATTCGAGCAGGAGCAGAGCGACGTTGTCCATGCAGGAGGTGGTGATGTGCTTGATGCCATCGACGGCGGCTGCGGCGTCTTCGATGCGCTTGGCGATATCGGTTTCAATCTCGACGGGGGTGGCTCCGGGATAGACGGCGACGACGGTGGCGAACGGCATGTCTACCTCGGGCATGGCCTCGAGTCCCATGCTTCGATAGGAGCGCACACCCAAGAGGCTCAGAGCGATGATGAGGCACATCATCGCGACTGGACGCCGCACTGAAAATGAAGCAAGCGACATCAGTTTTGCTCCCCTTCACGGGCTTGCTGGACGGAGACGTCGGTTCCGTCTTCGAGCAGGAACTGCCCCATACACACGATGCGCGCCCCTTCGGTGATATCCCCGGTTTTGATTTCCCGCCAGCCATCCGATTCAAGGCCGGTCGTCACGGGAACCATGTGTACGGTTTGATTTTCCTCGACAAAGACGACGCTGTTTCCGCCGCGTTCCTGCACGGATTCCCGGGGTACGCCCAAGGCTTGGCGGGTATCGAACAAAATTTCGGCATCGGCCAAGGCTCCGGGGACAATGTCTTGGGGCGGTTTTGGTATGCGGCACTTGATTTCGTAGGTGCGCAACTTGGGTTCGATCACGGGAGAGCGGAAGGTGACGGGATATTCGCCGATGTCCTGCCCGGCAATGGAAAGTTTTACGCGGGTTTCATTGGGATGAACCCGGGCATAGGTGTCTGCGGGGGCGAAGAGGGAGACATCCAGTGCCGAAATGTCCTCGAGCATGAGCACTGGTTTTCCGGGGTCGCCCATTTCGCCACGCTTGGTGATGCGGTGGGAAACGACGCCGGTAATGGGGGATAGGACAACGGTGTCCTTCATTGTCTTCTCTGCAATGCCTTCTGCGGATTGCGCTTTATGGAACTGCTCGGCGGCGAGATCCACAAGGGTAGTTGCATGATCCAAGGCTGCCTTGAGGACATCACGGCGGGCGGTCTGCTGTTCCAGCATGTCCTGCGTCACGGCCTCCTTTTCGCGGAGGCGCTTGAAGCGTTGAAAATCGATTTCGGCCTTGTTGAACTGCACTTGCTGGCTGGTGAGATTCGCGGCGGCTTCGCGTTTTCCGCATTCGGCCAGTGCGAGGTCCTGCTTGGCGATTTCGAGGGCCTTTTCCATTTTCACGGGGTCGGTTACCATGAGCTTGGTTTCTCCGGCCACGACGGGATCTCCGGCATCGACAAAGACCTCGGTGAGAGTCCCCGGTATATTGGGTGCCACCGTAATGGTCTCCTTGGATATGACCACACCCTGAAGATGGATGAGCGCGACGAAGGTTCGCTTTTCGGCGGTTCCCACGACGATGGGTACGGCGGCTTTTTTTGCTGCGGGTTCCTTGGTGTCCTGCGCGGCCAGCGGCGGGGTGGAAAGGATACCCAGGCACAGGGCGAACGCCACAGCGACGGGTAGGATCCGAGAGGTTCTTTCATGCAATTGGAATCGTGGGGTCGGTTTCATTGGATGATTACTTTTTCTCATGTTTCGGTTCTTCCGTCGCGGCCGGTTGGGCCGTGCCGAGATAGGCTCCGCCTAGCACCAGTCGCAGCGAGGCCAGGGCGACCTGCTCCTGGAATTGGGCGCAGTTCACGTTGCCTTGGGCCCGATCCCGCTCGGCGGCGGCTTCCAATCGATCGGAGGTGTTCAACACCCCTTCTTTCCATTGATGATCCATTTCGGTGGCGCGGGTATCGGCTGCTTCCAGGGCCTTGCGGGTCAAGGCCAAGGTGCCTTGGGCGTCCTGCCAGTTGAGGTAGGCGCGGATGACGCCGGTCATCACGGTGAAGCAGGTTTCTTCACGCTTGAGGAAGGCTTGGGTTTCTTTTACCCGGGCGGCTTTGTATTCATTGATCGTGGCAAAGCCCCGGAACAGGCTCATTACCCCGACCAGGCCGGTGGCCCCGAGATCGGGGAAGGCCTGGAAGGAGTTGGAGGTGCTGGTGCGATTTGCGAAGCCGAAGAGCTGGGGCAGGAATTTCGTGATGGCGATACGGGCGGCGTCTTTTTGTATCTCGACATTGCGATCGGCGATCTGCAATTCGGGATTGGCAAGCAGGGCTTCCATGACGAGGTCTTCGAGCGGTTTTTCCGGGGGAGTCAGCGGGAGGGTGGCCACGAGCGACAAACCGGAGAGGGGCGAGAGGCCCATGGTCGAGAGCAGGTCGGCGACGGCGGTGTCCTGCGCCCGGTCGGTTTCTGCGAGTGTGGTCTTGCGCATTTCAAGCAGGAGTTCTGCCTGACGGGTCTGGGAGGCGGTCGCGACGCCCTCGGTGAGGTAGGACTGGGCTTGCTTGGCCAAGGTTTCGGCGGCCGTCACCTGACTCTTGATTGCGGCACTGGATTCGCGCAGGGCCAGGCAGTGGAAATAGAGCGCGGTGACGCGCACGGCGATTTGCTGGCGAACATATCCGGTCACCAGATTGGATATATCCTCGCCGTGTTCACGCATGGCGTACATGTACCATGTGGCAGGAACGAAGACAGGCATTTGGAGCTGGAATGTGGTTTCGCGCACGGTTTGATCCTGCACGGGGATTTCGAAGCCGCCAAACATCTTTGAGGCGGGCTGGCGATCCAGGGCGGTGATGTTGTATTTCATGTCAAGCGAGGGCAGGAAATTGGAGAACGCGGTGCGCCGTTCAAGTTTCGCGAGTCGGGTCTGCACCTCGGCCGATTTGAGGGCCACATTGTTCTGGAGGGCGATATCGATGCAGGCGTCCAGATCCAGTGGGCCGCGATCCTTGAGGGTGGTTTCCGTGTCCGTCTTGAGTTTCTGTGTGAAGGACTCCGCCTGTTCCTTGCGGGAGGCGGTGAAGTTCGGGGTGTGGCAACCCCCGGCGAAAAGAAGTGCGACGCACACGAGCGACAAAGCCTGTGAGGAGCGGCTGATTTCGGGATTCATTATTGTTTCTCCTGCGACTTCGTGCGCGGTCTAAGGCCCAGCGCACGGATAAGAATTTGTGCGACGTGCGCTTCCAATTCGGCTAGAAATGTTGATCCGTAGGCTTCCCTGTCCATGATGAGCAAAATCGGAACCTCGGCAAATACATAGAAGGATACGAGGCTGACAAACGAGAAGGCCCAGAGGCGCCCCTCTTCCTTGGTCATGTCGGCCTTGCAGCGGCAGAAAATTTCGGACACGGCTTCGTGTTCGGGAAACATGTTTTCGCGCAGCACGGTTTCCAGCGATTTCGTCTGGTTGGACATGCTTTGCACCATGAATCGTCCGAACCAGGCCGGTTGGTTGGGTGAGAGGTAGGCGGCAAAACGGTCGCGCACCAATTGTTCTATCAACCGGGCCTTGCTGGTGTCGTTTGTGAACCAGGTCGGGTCGGCAAGGTAGGTGGCGGGCGAGGTGAGGTTGATTTGCGCGAGTACGTAGCGCATGACCTCGAGATGGAGCTTTTCCTTGCTTCCGAAGTGGTAATTCACGGCGGCAACGTTCGTGCCGCCCATTTCGGCGATGGCCCGAATCGAGGTGCCTTTGGTGCCTTTTTCGGCGAACAGCGCACCGGCCGCGCTGATGAGCGCGAGCTTGGTTCCAGTCCATGGGCATGGGATCTGATTCATGAGCGACATCCACGAGTCGATAACAGCCCGATTATAGATCAAACATTTGTTTGAATCAAGTGTTTTGTCGAATGGGCATCGAGGTGGAGGGGTTTAGGCTGTCACTCACCCTTGAGGTCGAGGGAACGGTATTGTACGGCCTCGGCGATATGATGTTCGGCGATGTGCTCCTCGCTTTCGAGGTCGGCGAGGGTTCGTGCGACGCGGAGGATTTTGTCGTAGGCGCGGGCGCTCAGCCCGAGGCGTTCAAGGGCGATCTGCAGGATGGACTGGGCAGAATCGTTGAGGACACAGTGCTGTCGGAGTTTCCGGCTTTCGAGGTGGGCGTTGCAGGTGGCCCGATCCTGGTAGCGGGCATGCTGGCGGTCTCGGGCGGCCTGAACTTGGGCGCGCACTTCCTCGCTGGACGGCCCGCTGGGCTGGTTGTCGGCGAGTTCCTCGAAGCGCAGGCCGGGGACATCGACATGGATGTCGATACGATCGAGGAGGGGGCCGGAGAGTCGGCCCATGTAGCGCTGCACTTCGGCGGGAGAGCAGCGGCACTCGCGCCGGGGATCGGTGCGGCAGCCGCAGGGGCAGGGATTCATGGCGACGACCAGCATGAAGCGGCTGGGATAGGTGAGGGCATAGTTGGCGCGGCGGATGTGTACCTGCCCGTCCTCGAGGGGTTGGCGCAGCACCTCGAGGGCGGCGCGGTTGAATTCGGGCAGTTCATCGAGGAAAAGGACGCCGTGGTGGGCGAGGCTGACCTCGCCGGGATAGGGGGCTTGCCCCTGACCACCGCCCGCGATGGAGACGGTGGTGGAGGTGTGGTGCGGGCTTCGAAACGGGCGCTGCACGACGAGTGAACCTCGCCGACCTGTGTTGGCGGCGACGCTGTAGACGCGGGTGGTCTCGATGGCTTCTTCAAAGGTCATACTGGGAAGGATGCCGGGCAATCGGGCGGCGAGCATCGTCTTTCCCGTGCCGGGCGGGCCGACCATCAGGATATTGTGTCCTCCGGCTGCCGCGACGGTGAGCGCGCGCTTTACGTGCGCTTGTCCCTTGACCTCGTTGAGGTCCGGGGTATGGTGGCGTGCGCTCGCGAACATGGCGCGAACGTCTGTGACATGCGGTGTGATGGGGAGCTTGCCGCCGAGGAAAGAGACGGCTTCGTCCAGCGTGTTCACGGGGATGGTTTCGATGTCGCGAACGACGCCGGCTTCACTTGCGTTGGCTTGGGGCAGGACGATGCCGCGCAGCCCCCGGGCGCGTGCGTCGAGCGCCATGGCCAGCGCACCGGCGACGGGACGAATGGAACCGTCGAGGGCCAATTCCCCCACGATGGCGTATTCGGAGAGCAGTGCGCCGTCCACTTGGTCGCTGGCGGCGAGCAGGCCCACGGCGATGGGCAAATCGAGGGCACTTCCCTCCTTGCGCATGCCAGCGGGTGCCAGATTGACCAAGGAATTGCCGCGTGGAAAGCGGAATCCGGAATTGTGCAGCGCAGCGCGTATGCGCTCCTTGCTTTCTTTGATGGCGGCATCCGGTAGTCCGACCACTTCGATTTTGTTGGTTCCGGGCGAGACATTGGCCTCGACCAAGACGGCGAATCCGTCGATCCCCAAGACAGCGCATGATTGCACCCGAGCCAGCATGTTGAAGCACCCTCGATGGTAAGGTCCCGCATTTGCACCGTTATAGTAGGGTCTGGGACACCGGAATTCAAGAGGGACGAAAAAACGGCCTTGCTTGATTTTTCGGCACTGTTCTCACCATGATAGCCGCAATGGCATTGCGGCGGCGAAGGAGACGCCTTTCTTATGGCACTACGTTTGGCTTTTGTGGGATTTCGTCATGCGCATATTACGGCGTTGTACCGTCTGGCGCAGTATCTCGGGGATGTGGAGGTTGTGGGGGCGTGCGAGGAGGATGCGGAGACCCGTGCTTCGCTTGCGGGCGGGGCGGTGAGTATCACGCACGACTGCTATCGAACCATGCTGCGGGAAACGGACTGCGACGTTGTGGCTTGCGGTGATTATTACGCTGTGCGCGGACGGCGGCTGCTGGATGCGTTGGAAGCGGGCAAGCATGTCATTGGGGACAAGCCCCTGTGTGCGCGTTTGGAGGAATTGGAACGGATCGAGGTGGCGGCCCGGGCACGCGGACTGTGCGTGGGCTGCATGCTGGATCTCCCGGACACGGCCCCTTTTCAGCGCCTGCGCGATGTGCTGCGTGAGGGTGCGATTGGCGAGGTGCATACGGTGAGTTTCGCGGGACAGCATCCGTTGTTTTACGGCACGCGTCCCAACTGGTATTTCGAGGAAGGCAAGCATCTGGGCACGCTGAATGACATAGCGGTGCACGCGGTGGACATCATTCCGTGGTTGACGGGCCGGAGGGTTGCTGAAATCACGGCGGCGCGGGCTTGGAACGCCAAGGCGGGGCATGCCCCGTTTTTTCAGGATGCCGCGCAGCTCATGTTGCGTCTGGACAATGGCGGCGGGGTGCTGGGTGATGTGTCCTACTTGAATCCGGACAGCCATGGCTATGTGCTTCCGCTGTATTGGCGGATGGGGCTGCACGGCACGGACGGGTATGTGGAGACGGCGTTGAACGACCCGGTGGTTCGGTTGTTCCGTCAAGGGGAAGCTCCGAGCGAGGTGCCTGTGGGTGAGGCGCGATCGGGCGGATATTTTGAGGATTTCCAGGCCGAATTGCGCGGGGAACCTCGCTTGGATGGCCTTCACATGGAACGGATTTTTGAGAGCACCCGCATCGCGTTGAAGATTCAGGCGGCGGCGGACAGCGGGGTCTTTCCGGTCGTGCTCTGAGCGGTTGTCCGGGGGTGGAGCGGCATGGTTATCCGTCCAGACGGTCGGGCACAGGCGGATCGAGCGGGCCGGGGGTCTTTTCGACTTCGGGGGTGCTTTGCACAGCGGAGTCGGGGTAGCCGCTGGCGTGTTCCTCGCCGGGTATGGCTTCGCGATACTCTGTGGACTCGCTGGTCGTGGCGTCGGGGTCGGCGGGCGGGGGGCCGGGAGTGGCGGCGCATTGGTCGGTGAAGCCCGGAGAGCCGCCACTGGGCACTTCTTTTTCATCGTCGCGGGTGAGCGCGTCGATGTATTTTTCGGGATCCACCCGGGCGAGCTTGTCGAGTTCATCGCGCACGGGATTGATTTCGCGGATGGCCTCGGTCTTGAGGTCATCGAAGTAGCCCCGGAGATCGCGGAAGGTTTTGATGGCCATTTTTGCGAAGTCGGGGAACTTTTCAGGGCCGATGACGACGAGAGCAATCCCGGCCACAATAATCATTTCGGTGAAACCGATATTTCCAAACATAGAGCCGCCGTCCTACGCGCTTGGCGCGGTTTGCCGTTTGCGCAACATGAGATAGGAGAGCCAGATGGTCCCTTCGTAGAGTATTACTAAGGGAGTTAGCAAGAACAGAATAGAGAAGGGGTCAGGTGGGGTAAGAACGGCGGCGGCTATGGTCAGCCCCACAATGGCTGGTCGCCGGTAGAGCCGCAAGGTTTCGGTGGACAGCAGATTGAGGTAGACCATTGCTAGGACGGCCATGGGATATTGGAAGGCGATGGCGAATCCCGCCAGAAGGATGACAATGGTGCTGAGGGTTTCCGTGGCGCGGAATTGCTGTTGCCAGCCGGGCGGCAACCAACTGGCAAGGAAGGGAAGGATGAAAGGCAGCACCATGAAGTAGGCGACCATGACGCCTGCCACCGCGAGGAATCCCCCGCCGAAAAGGATGAATTTGCCTATACGTTTTTCGTCGGGTTTGAGCCCGGGAAAGATAAAGGCCCCGATTTGGTAGACAATGTAGGGGAATACCAGCAGCAGACCGCCATATCCGGCCACCTGGAGCTTGAGCATGACGGGTTCCATGGGGCTGAAGACGTGCATGGTCGTGTTTTGTGGCAGGGCGGCGGTGTCGACGCTGCCGCTGGTGGCCAGCAATTTCTTGACCCACTCGGATTGCGTAGTTATGGGGGCGGTGAGCCAGTTCAATATGGTGTTTGAGAATGCGTAACAGATCAGCGCGCCCACGACCACGGCAATCATGCTGTGAATGATGCGGATGCGCAACTCGGACAGGTGCTCCGTGAACGTCATTCTTTTTTCGTCATCGGACAAGGGGTTCCAGCTCCTGTTGGTAAATTGTCGGCGGGGTCTTTTCTGTCGATGGGAAGCCTGCGCGGGTGTTGCGCTCCTTAGAATTTTGGTGCCTGGGGTGCCGGGAACGGCACGATCTTCGAGGCTTTCTCAGGCGTAAGGGTGGCGGACTCAACGAGTTCCTTCAAGGCCTTGCCGGGCTTGAAAACCGCCACGCGTTTTTCCGATATGGGGACGGCGTCACCGGTGCGTGGATTACGCCCGACGCGGGCATCGCGCACCTTGATTTCGAAAACGCCGAAGTTTCGAATTTCGAGGCGATTGCCTTCCGCGAGCGTGTCCGCGATGCTATCGAGCGTGGCTTGCACGACCGAGGCCACCTCGTTCTGCGTGTAGCCCAGACGTTCCGCGACTTCTATGACCAGTTCCCGTTTCGTCACCGCGGGTCCCTTTCCTTTCTCAATCCGCCCCCGAGCCGTTCTATTGCAGAGTTTTGGGCGGTGAGCCCAAAGCCGACCGGTACATGTCACCAATGCCACCTACGTTGAAGAAGAGCAGCGCGCCGATGAGGGCTGCCACCCCGAGCACGATGAACAGCGTGGTCATTTTCTTGGGGTCGCCACCACCACCGCCGCCACCAACGCCACCCGCAGCCATGACGAAGATTTTCTCGCCGGCTTCAGCGCGGGCTTTTTTGTCCTCGAGGGTTCCCAGGGTTTCGTTGATGGAAATAAAGGCGCGGTGCCATTCGGCCTGCAGCTTCTTTACGGCGACATCAGATTGGGAGTAGATGGACTCAAGATTGGTCGCACCGGAGACGATGTTCATCGCGTTCTGGTCAATCTGGTAGTCTTCTTGCAAGGTGTCGCGCAAGACCTTGTGTGCCCGGGCGAGTTTGCTCTTGATCTTGAGGAACTGGTTCTCCAGCAACGCCTTGTTGACGCCGGGGCTGGGGTAGGCGCTCAGAACCTGATTGAAAATGAGCCAATCCTGCATGAATTCATGACACAATTCGGCGCGACGCGTCATTTGGTCAATTACTGCTTGCTGCTTCTTGTTGGGAGCCATGGTTTCACCACTCCTATGTAAAAAAAACCACCCAGACACATCACCGTACTCTACCATACGCCCGAGGCGTTGTCAAACGCCGGTCATGGTTTAAGTGACGGGCTAAGAAGCGTTTATAACGCTTTCAGGGGAAAACACCGGTCTATTTTTCGGGGTCGCAGGGCTATTTGCGGCCCAAATTCAGGAAATTGGTGATCATCTGCTTGCCACACTGGGTCAGGATGCTCTCGGGGTGAAACTGGACACCCCAGATGCGGTGTTCCTTGTGGGCGACGGCCATGATTTCGCCCTGATCGGTTTCGGCGATAATCTCGAGGCAATCGGGACAGGTCTCCCGCTCGATGATGAGCGAGTGATAGCGCGTGGCGTTGAACGGGGAGGGCACGCCCTCGAAAAAGGGGCTGCCCTTGTGATACATGGCGCAGACTTTTCCGTGCATGATTCGGCTTGCGCGGATGACGTTCCCTCCGAAGACCGCACCGATGCTCTGGTGTCCGAGGCAAACCCCGAGCAGGGGGTATTTCGGTCCCAGCACCCGGATAGTTTCCATGGAGATTCCCGCTTCGGTGGGGGAGCATGGGCCGGGCGAAATGACGATGTAGTCCGGCTTGAGCGCGTCGATGCTTGCGATGTCGATGGCATCATTGCGGAAGACGCGGATGTCCGTGTCATGCTCGCCGAAATACTGCACCAGATTATAGGTGAAGGAATCGTAGTTGTCGATGAGTACGATCATGATTCCAATCCTCGCTCAGCCCATTCCACCGCGCGGAAGAGGGCCTTGGCCTTGTTGACGGTTTCTTCGTATTCGCCTTGTGGATCGCTGTCGTAGACGATGCCGGCCCCGGCTTGGAGATAGGCCCGGCCATCCTTCACGACCATGGTGCGGATGAGAATGCAGGTATCCATGCTGCCGTCGAAGGCGATGTAGCCCGCGCCACCGGAATAGGGTCCGCGCCGCTCGGGTTCCAGTTCGTCGATGATCTGCATGGCGCGGATTTTGGGTGCGCCTGAGACGGTACCCATGGGGAAGGTGGCGGCGAGCGCGTCAAATGCGTCGCAGTCGTCCTTGATGTCCCCCGCCACCTCGCTGACGATGTGCATGACATGCGAATAGCGCTCGACAATCATGAGGCGGTTGGGGACGGGTGCGACCGTGCCGGGTTTGCTGACCCGGCCGACATCGTTGCGGCCGAGGTCGACCAGCATGATGTGTTCGGCGCGTTCTTTTTCGTCCGCCATGAGATCGGTCTCGAGGGCGGCGTCTTCTTCGGGGCTTGCACCGCGTTTGCGGGTGCCGGCGATGGGGCGCACGAGGACCCGCCCGTTTTTCACGGTTGTCATCACCTCTGGGCTTGAGCCGACGAGGGCGAAATCGGGGAAGGACATGAGCACCATGTAGGGGGATGGGTTGATGCAGCGCAGGGCGCGATAGAGATTTGAGGGGCTGGCGCAGACGGGCCGGTGGAAGCGCTGGGACAAGACCACTTGGAATATGTCGCCTGCCGCGATGTATTCCTTGGCCTTGGTGACGGCGGCGCAGAAATCTTCGCGGGTGAAGTTGGACTCGATCTCGACTTCGCCGGTGTTGGAGTGCATGCGCTCGGTGGTGACCATGAGGGGGCCGCGCAGTTTGCGTTCGAGTTCGTCAATCTTGCGGACGGCCTCGTTGTAGGCGGCGTCGGGATTGTCTCCCACCAGCGCGTTGGAGACGATTTTCATCTTGTTGTTCACATGGTCGAAAATGACCATGGTGTCGGTGATCATGAAGTAGAGGTCAGGGAGGTTGAGGGTATCGGGGTTGTCGTCGGGGAGCTTTTCGAAGAAACGCACCTGATCGTAGGACATGTAGCCCACGGCACCGCCGTGAAACCTCGGGACACCGGGGACGGGTACAGGGCGGTAATCCGCCATCAAATCGCGGAGCATGCGGAGGGGATCCGGGGATTCGGTGCGGGTTTCCTTGCCGTCGCGCAGCAGGGTGACCTTGGTTCCTTTGGAGCAGAAGATCACGGTGGGGTTGGCACCGAGGAAGGAAAACTGGCCGATGGAGTCGGCATGCTCGACGCTTTCGAGGAGGAAGGAATAGGTTTGACCACGGGCAATTTTGAGGTATGCGGTGACGGGCGTCTCGAGATCCGCGAGAATCTCGCGATACACGGGGACGACCGTACCCTGCTGAGCCAGTGCCCGGAATTGATCCAAATCGGGATGTATCATGGCGATGGGTCCTTAGTCTTTGGCCACCCCGTCGCCGGACAGCGTGATGGTGCCGTCAGCGTCGATAAGGCGGTAGAAGCAACTGGTTTCGTTGGTGTGACACGTGGGGCCGGCCGGTATGCACTTGAGAACCAAGGCGTCGGCATCACAATCCGTGCGGATTTCGAGCACTTGGAGTACATTGCCGGAACTTTCGCCCTTCAACCAGAGTTTCTTTCTCGAGCGTGACCAGAAACACGCTTTTTTCTCGCGCAGGGTGATACCCAGCGACTCTTCGTTCATGTAACCCACCATCAGGACCTGGCCGGTGTTGGCGTCCTGAATCACCGCGCAAATGAGGCCTTTGTCGTCATACTTGATAATGTCACTCAAATTCATGGTTCGATACTCCTCGGGAATGTCGGGTTTCGGGTGCGGAAAACACCATTAGACAAAGAAATAACAAAGAAGAATACGCCTGAGGGGGATTAGGCATGCATACGGCAACGCCATCGACGGGACTGAAAAGTCGGCGCTGGCATCGCGTATACTCCTTGGTGGTTAATGGTGCCGGGACGTAACCGGTACCTCACAATAACATCTTGAGGGGATATTTATACAGCAGGATTGTGGTCGGGTGCAACTTTCCGGTTGGGGATTCGGGTGTCGGGAGTTTTTCACCACAGAGGCACAGAGGGCACGGAGGGGGAGGGGAGGGGAGGCAGGGAGGCAGGGAGGCAGGGAGGCAGGGAGGCAGGCAAGATGCCTGCGTTACGTAGGGCGGTTTTTTTCACCGCAGAGGCTTGGAGTGGGGAAGGGGGATTTGAGGTGGGGGCGCAAGGATTAGGGACGGGGGCGGGATTTTTTTTGCGGCAAAAATTGTGCTTGACCTCTGGTTGTTCCTGTGGTAGTCTAACTGCGCAAAATGCGGGAGCAAAATCGCATGTTCAGGTTTTAGACTGTGGCCGGAAGGGAGGGATGGGACGGTGTTTGTCCAAGGCTGCACGGGTCTGACATGTTTTTTTGTTGGCCGATCCCGGCGTTAGGGAAATGCCGGGCGCGAGTTTTTCTAATCTTCAAGAAGGAGAATGTTGCATCATGAGGAAAATTGTACTTTGTCTGGTCGCCCTGTTGGCGACACTGCCTGCGATGGCAGAACTGCAGAACGTGGAGGTGGGCGGCCAGATCCACATCCGCGGAAACTATATCACGAATCAGATCCTGCTGACCCCGGGACTGCGTTACAACCCGCTTCAGACGCTTGGCCGTCCGATTGGCGGCCCTTTCCATCCGGCCGTGCTCAGTCTTAACAGCTGGGACAATGACGCGAAGGATTATTCGGCGGTTGAACAACGCACCCGTCTGAATGTCAAAGCGGATTTCACGGACAATGTGTCGGCGTTCATCGAACTCGACTCGTATGACATCTGGGGCGAAGACTTCCGTTCGGCCGCTTATTTGACGGGCGTCGACAGTCGCGCGAACAGCTCGAATGACGTCGAGATGTACCAGAGCTATGTGGAAGCGAAGGAACTTTGGGGCACGCCCCTGAGTGTTAAGATTGGCCGCCAGGAACTTTCGTTCGGCAGCCAGTGGCTGATTGGCCCGCGGGATTTTGCTTTCGGTTTCACGGGTCTGTCCTTTGACGCCGTGCGCCTGACCTACGCCACTGACACCCTGTCTGTGGACGCGTGGGCGGCGAAGTTGTCCGAATCCTTCACCGATTTCGGTAAGGGCGATGTTGATTTCTATGGTATCTATGCCTCTTGCAAAGCGGTCGAAGACCAGACTTTCGACCTGTATTACCTGCTTCTTCGTGACGATCAGTCGATGCCGCAGGGCTATGGCGACACGATGCTGCACACCGTCGGCGCGCGCGCTGCGGGTAAATTCGGCGCTTTCGATTATGACGCGGAAGTGGCGTATCAATTCGGCCAGGCCGATTCCCTTGGCGTGATTGTGGGCGACCACAGCGCGGACTGGGGCAACCTTGGCGCGAAATTGGATATGGGCTACACGTTTGACTGCGCTTGGCAGCCTCGGGTGTTTGTCGGCGGTCGCTATTATGGCGGCGAAGACAAGCGCGACATCAGCTTCGGCGAATGGCTTTGCCCGTTCGACCGCCCCACGGCGAGCGTGAGCTTCAACCGTCTGTTCTCGAACGAAATCGCCAATGGCTGGACGGATTATTTCAATGATCTGTCGAACGCTTGGTGGGCACGTTTGGGCGTTGCGGCAGCCCCGACCGAAAAGATTCACGGCATCTTGGCGCTGACCTACATCGAATCGCTTGAAGCGTTCGACCGCCCGGCGGCCGGCGTCTTCTCGTGGTGGACGCATGAGAGCAGCACGGATCTTGGCGTGGAAGCGGTTCTGTTCATGGAATACTGCTACTCCAAGGATCTGACCTTCGAAGCCGGTTGGAGCCACATGTTTGTGGGCGACGGCCTGAAGGAAGGCAACTATTCGGCCTGGAACGGCACGATTTTCAATGGCGGCTCGGATAATAACGACGCCGACTATGTCTACGGCGGCTGCAAGATCACCTTCTAGTTGCTGAATTCGTATGGATCGATTGAAGGCCCCGTGGGCAACCACGGGGCCTTTTCATCACCTTAATAAGGACGTCGAGAGCTTGCCATGCCAGAACCCCATTACGCCAAGACCCCTGTAAACGAGCGAATACCGTTGGTTCGCCAGCCCGTGCATGTGGTGCTGGACAATCTCCGGAGCGCTTTTAATGTTGGATCCATTTTCCGGACCGCCGATGCCGGTGCGGTGGGACACATTCACCTGTGCGGCATGTGCGCCCATCCTCCACATCCGAAGCTGGAGAAGACGGCCTTGGGCGCGTTTGAATACGTGCCCTGGACCTACTACGAACGGAACCGGGACTGTATCGACGCGCTGGAGGCGCAGGGCATCCCGCTGGTGTCCAT
>CAIZGN010000378.1 GCA_903932505.1 Candidatus Hydrogenedentota bacterium | reverse complement strand
ATAGGGCGCTTTGGCTGTTTCTTCAACGGATGTTGTTACGGCAAACGAAGCGACACCTTGCCCTGGGCCATCAGTTTCCCCAAGGGCAGTTATGCCTATGCCACGCACGCCGAGCAGTATCCCGACTTTCCGTCCACGGCCGAGTGGTCGTGTCCCGTGCATCCCACCCAGCTCTACAGTGCCTTCAGCTTGATACTCATTTTCTGTCTCATATTCTGGCTTCGCCGCAAATGGAATCCCTTTCAGGGATTCGTCATGCCGTGTTATCTTTTCCTGGCAGGATTCTACCGGCTCATTGTTGAATTTTTCCGTGGCGATGGCAATCCCACCAATCTGGGCTTTGGTCTTCTGTCCAATCAGCAGGTTTTCTGTCTGGGCATGATGCTGACAGGCGTGATCATGTTTGAAATCCTCCGCCGCAGAAGTGCGCGATTGAAAGCAGCCGCCTAATCCCGCTGCTACGCGCCATCCCTGCCAGCCAGAATCGGCTGGAGGAACTGGCCCATGAAGTGGCGTACACCCTCGGTGTTCAGGTGGTCGAGGTTATAGAAAAACTGTGGCTCGCGCATGACATTGCAACAGTCGTGCAGCCCAAAACCCCAAGTGCCCTTTATCGCCGATAGCCATTGAAGCACACGCTCGGCACCCGGTTCCGGGCCAAGCAAAGTTGGGGGGATAACCACCTCCAACGTGCACCCTTCCTGTCGGCATAACTCGGCGATTCGAAGAAATTCCTTTTGGTAGATGAGGAGATTGCGTTCCTTCATTCCATCCGGATAAAGCGAGGTCAGGCGCTCCTGAATGCGTTTCTCCGAAATCGTTCTTCCCTCCAGCGAGGCGACATGGGCAGTCATTGCCTCCGGCTGTTGAAAGATCCAGTCGACCGAAAACTTGGACCGCACATAGGTGAACATGCGCCGCACGGGGAATCCGCTGCGGGCCATCTTCCACAGAAAATCCAGATGCAGTGGTTCGTAGTAGACGAATTTGTGCCCCGTGTTGGCTTCCGGTGTGTAAAGCGCAAAGGGATCCAGAAAGTAAACCAAGGTTTTCGCGTGATTACCCGCTTCAAAGAAACTTTCCAGATACAGCCGTTCCGGGAGCACCCCGCCCCCGAAGGGCATCGCGAGATTGAAGACGGGGGTATCCAGTGCCTTCTCGACAATGCGATGATTCGCTTTGAAGCGGGAGAACAGGTAGGCATGTGAGGTGCCCAGAATAGCCACCCCATAGGAAGCATTGCTCGGCATCCGCAATAGGATGGAATCGGTTTCCCACGGCTCGTATTGCAATCGGGATTCGTGCAGCTTGAGTAGACCCAGCCCCAGGATCGCGTTCACAAGCAGAAGACACACCGCATTGATGAACAAGCGGCGTACGGCGGCCCACTGCGTTTTCTGGGTTTCAGAAGACAACGTAAATGAACTCCTTTTGCGTAAAGGAACCCAAAACAAATATCGCCCAAAGCCCCGCCGAATACACAGCCCAGCGAACGAGTCGGGGTTGTCTGGACAAGCGCTCTGACCACCCGCAACGTGCCCCAAACGCTTGTGCTCCCTCGAGAAACACAATCAGCCCGAGGCCCAGCGCGCACACGGCCGGGGAAACCCCGAAGAGCGTGTATGACCGGTGCAGGATGTCCCAATTCTCCGCGTTGGCCCAACCACGGCACAGCGCCCCGTAGACCGCCCCCGCTTGCCCCAGTGATTCAGAGCGAAACACCACCCACGCCAAGGCGACACACAGAAATGTGAGCAGCACGCTCGCCCCATGCCATAGCCTGGGAAAAGCACTTGTGCCCCAACGCGAGCGCGAGGGGCCGCTGAGCCGTTGGATAATCAAGAAGGCCGCATGCAGGAGTCCCCATACCACAAAGGTCCACCGCGCCCCATGCCAGAGACCGCTCGCCGCAAACACCAATACGATGACTCCCACCCACGACAGGGTGGATACCCGGTTGCCGCCAAGGGGGATATAGACATAATCGCGAAACCACGAGGATAGTGATATGTGCCATCGTCGCCAGAATTCAGAGACCGAGGAGGCACTATAGGGTCGATCGAAATTGGACATCACCCGAAATCCAAGTATCTGCGCCGCCCCGATGGCCATGTCTGTGTAGCCCGAAAAATCACAGTAGATCTGGTACGTATAAAACAGCACGGCGAGCGCCATGGCCGGGCCCGGTCGCGTTGAAGGGGCCCCATACGCGCTGTCCACCATGACCGCCAAGCGATCCGCCACCACCACTTTCTTGAAAAGACCCCACGTCATGAGTGTCAGGCCCCGGGTGACCCGGTCGTAATCGAAAACATGCCTTTCACCCAATTGTGGCAATAAACGGGGACCGCGCTCTATAGGACCGGCCGCCAGCAGGGGAAAGAACGAAGCAAACGCTGCGAAACGATCCAGACGGGATTCGGCAAGCTGGCGGCCCGCATGGACGTCCAATAGATAGCCCACGATGACCAGCGAATAGAACGAGAGCCCGATGGGAACCCACGGATGCGCGGCAGGTTCAGGAAAGGATACCCCAATCGGAAGAAATACAGCGGCTAGGACGCCATGAAAGAGGCCGAAATACTTGAGAAAAAAGAGAGGGGCAAGGGCCAGCAAGACCGCCAAGCCCAGCACCAAACGCCGTCCCGTGTGATTGGTCAGGAACGACAAGGCCCAAGCACCCGCATAACCCACCACCGTGACCAAGAACAGCACAACCCCAAAGACCGGATGCGCCGCCATGCAGCAATAATAGCCCGCAAAAGCCAGCACGGCCGCGCGCAGTGCCTGCGGGGAAAGGAAATACACCGCCACCACAGCCGGGAAGAAGAACGCAAAATGAAACGAATTGAAAAGCATAGTGTGCGCGGAAACCCATCCATCTTGTATTGCCGAAAAACGCACCGGAACCAAGCGTGCGGCGGCCTCATTGTAGCACGGGGCTTCGCCTCAGTTCGTGGAGAAAGAGAATCCATGAAAGGGCACAAATCTGCCGATGAAATCCTCTCCAGCCTTGACGTATACTGCCGACAGGTTTAACCCCGAAAGGAGAGGACGGTCATCATGAAAGAAGAAAAATTGATACTGGGTTCGAATCCGGAGATTGGTAGGCGCGACTTGCTGAAGGGCGCGACCGGTATGGCGGTCGTTTCCATGCTGCCGCGCACGTTCTTCATTGGCGCAACCGGAAAATCACCCAACGAGAAGCTGAATATTGCCGGTGTCGGTGTCGGCGGCATGGGCAAGAGCAACCTGCAAAAGTGCGAGGCGGAGAATATCGTGGCCCTGTGCGATGTCGATCAGGCGCACGCTGCACCCGTCTACGCCAAATACCCCAACGCCAAGACCTATGTGGATTACCGCGAGCTGTTCGATAAGCAGAAGGATATCGACGCCGTCATCGTCGCCACCCCCGATCACACCCACGCCGTGATCGCGATGGCCGCCATCAAAGCCGGTAAACACGTGTACGTCCAAAAGCCGCTGACCCACTATGTGAACGAGGCCCGCGCACTGACCGAGGCAGCCCGCGAACACAAAGTCATGACACAGATGGGCAATCAGGGGCGTTCCGGCGACGGCACCCGCGAAATCTGTGAATGGCTTTGGAGCGGTGTCATCGGCAACGTCACCGAAGTACACGCCTGGACCAACCGGCCCGTCTGGCCGCAGGGCATCGAGGTGGAACGCCCCAAGGATACCCCGCCCGTGCCCGACACGCTCAACTGGGACCTCTGGCTTGGCCCCGCGCCATCCCGTCCCTACCATCCCACCTATCTGCCCGAAAGCTGGCGCGCTTGGTGGGATTTTGGAACCGGTTCCCTCGGTGACCTCGGTTGTCATCTTCTGGACTGCGTGTTCTGGGGCCTCAAACTGAAATACCCCACCGCAGTTGAAGGTTGCATATCCACCTACTGGGAGGGCTTCTGGAAGGAAACCCGCCCTAAGAACGAGACCTACCCGCGCTCCTCCATTGTCCGCTACCAGTTCCCAGAACGCGAAGGACTGCCACCTGTAAAACTGAGCTGGTACGACGGCGGACTGACCCCGCCCCGCCCCGACGAACTCGAGGATGGCAAGGAAATGGGCGATTCCGACGGTGGCGTCTTGTTCATCGGAGAAAAAGGCAAATTGATGTGCGGTTGCTACGGTAAACGACCGCGCCTGCTTCCCGACGCATTGATGAAAGACTTCAAGAAACCCGCCCCATCGCTTCCCCGCATCCCGGATGGGCTCGACGGACACGAGCGCGACTGGATCCGCGCCTGCAAAGACGGTACCCCCTCCTGCTCCAACTTCGACTACGCCGGCCCACTGTCCGAAATGGTGCTCATGGGCAACCTAGCCGTTCGCTTCCCCAACCAGCACCTGCGCTGGGACGGAGAACTCATGCAAGTCACCAACAACAAAAACGCCGATGAATACGTCCGAAGCGCCTACCGGGAAGGTTGGGCTCTCTAGCATCCACAATTTCGACCTGACCGAAGCAAAACAATCCGCCCGGAAGTCATTGGATTTCCGGGCGGTATTTGTTGAGGAGGTTGCCGGTGAAGTTACCCCCATTTTTTGGACAGTGGCTAAGTGAAGATTGGCGGCAGGGCTTACGCATCTAAATTTCCAGTAGATGCCTGAGGAAGTCCGGGTCGATGGCCGCTAGGAACCGTTTTCCTCGGATTGAGGCGTTCTTGACGCGGTCTTTCTTGATGATGTTCATGGCTATCCTTCTGAGTGTGGCCATGTTTTGCGCTGCGTTTCTAGTGCGTGCCCGACTTTCGTCTTCCCGGAAGATTACGTCGAGACTCCAGTGCAGATTGTTTTCGATGCCCTAATGTTGCCGCACGGCCTGTCCGAAGCACTGGGCGTCCAATGGCAGGCTGGAGAGATAATAGCGCCGCTCGATGGTGGTCTTTCCTTTTTCTTTCCGGATGGATTCGAGCATGCCGAAACTCTTCAACCCTTTCCAAAGATGCTTGTCGGCGAACCAGTCGATGTCCGTGGTGTGCCAATAGCGGCGGGTCTCGATGCGTCCGTGCCCTTTGTCCAGGGTCTGGTGGAAGTCCATGAATTGCTTTTGTGCGTGCCCGGCACATTCGATGGCGTTAGCGGGAACGGCATCGTCAAAGAACGCCTTAACTTCCTCGTGGACGGTGGCGTGGTTTGCTTTGAGCGCGAGAACGTACTCGGCGTGCTTGTCGATGATATTGGCGGCAATGTCTTTCTGGCATCCCATGGCGTCCGGGGTGACGATAGCGCCTTTTAGCCTGAGGGCGTCCAGCAGTTCAGGGACGGCGGTGATCTCGTTGGACTTCTCTTTCACCTTGACTTGGCCCAGGACCAAGCCATTGTCCGATGCCCACGCGCTAACGATGTAGGGAAGGCT
>CAIZGN010000377.1 GCA_903932505.1 Candidatus Hydrogenedentota bacterium | reverse complement strand
GGCACCGTTCACCGTCGCCGCCGCCGAGGAACTCAGCGTGATGGTCGGTTGCGTGCCGTCATAGGTGATGCTGGCCGGAGTCGCCACGTTGTTCGTGTTTCCAGCGGCGTCTGCCACCAGGCCGGCGGCCAGACTGCAGTCCACCGTGCCGTCACCCGTGGCATTGACCGACAACGTGTAGGAGCTGCCGCTACCCGTGAGCGAGTTCGCTGTAGCACCGTTCACCACGATATCACCCACCCCAAGGCCCGACACCGATTCCGTGAAGGTCAAGGTGAAGATAATCGGCACATCGTTCGTCGGGGACGCCGGACCCGTAATCGTGCAGTCCGGAGCCGTGGTGTCGTAGTCCACACTCAAGGTGTTCGAGACTTCACTATCATGACCCGCCGCATCCTGTGCCGCAGCCGCAGGAACCTCGAGGGTCACCGCGCCTTCCGCCAAGGGGGTCACGGAAATCGAGTACGACGATCCGCTGCCGGACAACGCGCCCTTGGTGCCGTTCGTCACCGTGATGTCTCCGGCGGTGAAGCCAGTCACGGATTCGCTGAACGTGATGGTGAAATCGATCGGGGAGGCGTTGGTCGCCGAGGCGGCACTGCTGACCACAACGGTCGGGGCAATGGTATCCGAAACCACCGAAGCCTCGTTCGATGCCACGTTATCGTTCCCTGCGACGTCCTGTGCCGCTGAGGCATTGACTTGAACCGTCACCGGACCGTCGGTCGTCGGGGTGACAGGCAGCGTATAGCTCGTGCCACTTCCGGACAGCGTACCCGCCGTACCATTGGTGATGGTGAATTCCGCGTTGCTCAGACCCGTCACAGACTCGGTGAAGCTGATGGTGAAGGTCAGCGGACTCGCACTCGACGGGGAGGCCGGGGCCGTAACCGTCGGGGTCGGGTGCGTGGTGTCCAGCGTGATGCTCGCACTGATGGTGCCTGCGGAGACGTTGCCGACCGTGTCACGGTACTGGACGTAGACTGTTTTGGCCCCATCGCCGGTCGCAAGCGCCCAGCTCTTGGGTGTGCTCAAGGCTTCCCAAGGATCCCACGTCGAATTGTCATTGCTGAGCCGCATGTCGGCCACACCGGAACCCGTGTCTGTCGCGCCCAAGGTCAGCGTTACTGCGGTGGTATTGGCGTAGGAAGAACCGCTGTCGATGAGCAGCGAGCCCGTCGGGGCGGTGGTATCGAGCGTTATTCCATCACTGATGGTGCCGGTCGAAACATTGCCGCCCGTGTCGCGATATTGCACGTACACCGTCTTGGCACCGTCGCCCGCCGTAATACTCCAGGTCTTGGTCAGCCCGGCCGCTTCCCAGCCGCTCCACGAGCTGCCGTCATTGCTAAACTGCATGTCCGCCACGCCCGAACCCGCGTCAGCGGAGGTCAGCGTAAGCGTCACCGAGGTCGAACCCGTATAGGTCGCGCCGGAATCCACCGAGACCGTGCCCGTCGGGGCCGTGGTGTCCAGGGTGATGCCATCGCTGATGGTGCCGGTTGAAACGTTACCGGCCACGTCACGATATTGCACATAGACCGTCTTGGCACCATCGCCAGCGGGCAGCGTCCAGCTCTTGCTGACGCCCACCAGTTCCCAGCCGCTCCACGAGGTGTTGTCGTCGCTGAACTGCATGTCCGCCACGCCGGAACCCGCGTCCGAGGACGTCAGGGTCAGGGTGACCGACGCGGAGGCGGTATACGCCGCACCCGCATTCACCGACACCGTACCGGTTGGCGCCGTGGCGTCCAGCGTGATGCCATCGCTGATGGTACCGGCCGAGACGTTTCCGCCCAAGTCGCGATATTGCACATAAACCGTCTTGGCACCATCGCCAGACGACAGCGTCCAGCTCTTGGTCACGGCGTAGGCTTCCCAGCCGCTCCATGTGATGTTGTTGTTACTGAACTGCATGTCGGACACCGAGGTTTCGGTATCGGTGCCGCTAAGGTCCAAGGTCACCGCCGTCGAGGTCGTGTAGGTGGCTCCCGCATTGATCGAGACCGTGCCAGTAGGTTCGATCGCGTCAATCACGATGGCTTTGTTCGCGCCGATCGAACCTGCGGCGCCAACCGCCGGAAGGGTAAGACTGGCTGTCATGGTGCCACTGGTGCTGTCTTTAATAGTCGCCGTGCCGGTCAGCGTAAGCGAACCCGCGCCAACATAGTCAAGATCCGGGGAAGCATCCCCGGATTGCACGGTGTAGCTGAAGGTCAGGGCCGAGGTGCCCGATCCGCTGACGTACGTTGCAAGCCGGTCAGTCGTACCGGTTTCCAGCAGCAGCTGAACCGCGCCGGTACCCGGCGTATAGGTGACGCCGCGACTAAAGGTGACCGTTATCGGGACCACCTGTCCGACGCCGTAGGTTCCATCGGCCAAGGAGCTGGTCACATCGGTCACCGACGGCAAGCTCGTGTTGAGCGAGACGTCCGGTGCGGAATAACCAACACCGAATTCCAAACCGGGGCGAACACTGATGTTGTCCACGATACCACGGTACATGACGGCGGAATCGAGGCTGAGACCGTTGGCCGGGGTGGCACCACAAACGATGCTTTCCGTATAGGTGCCCGGCAAAGTGTTGGTATTGGCCGAAAGGGTACCACCAAGGTTAAGCTGCAAGACACCCTGGGTGCAGGTGACCAGATTGTAGCTGACCGTATAGCGCCGACCCGTGGCCACGCCTCCACACGCCATGTTAACGTTGGTTTGCTGCAGAACCTGGCCCGCCGCTGTACGGATAACCTCGCCGGTGGGGTCGCTGGCAGTCGAGTAATTCCAAGTGGTCGTCCAAGGGGCGGTGCTGCCTGTAAAGGTTCCGTTGACAATACGCTCGGCCTGCGGATCCGGCACCACACTGACATTATCGATGGTGCCCGTGGTGAGATTGTTCAGCGCAGCAATACCGAAAGTTGTGTTCCCCGCGCAAGTGATGCTTTCCGTAAACGTCCCTGCGCCCGCACGCGCTTTTCCAGTCGCCGTACCCAGCGAAACCTGGAATCCGGTTCCTGCCGTGGTTCCGCTCACCGTGTAGGAAACCAGGTAGGTTTGCCCGATTACAATGGAAACGGCCTGATTGGCCAAGGGCTGTGACAAGCTGCTGACCGCCGCAGCCGAACGAACGACGTTATTGGTGCCATACGCCCAACCAGCCGGCAAAGTCCAGCCGGTCGCATTTCCGGTAAATGTGCCATTGCTGAGTCGATTGGTGCTGGTCGGTATCACGCTGACATTGTCGATGGTGCCACGCGTGGCGTTGTTACCGGGTGTAAAGGTGAGGGTGTTATTCCCCGCGCACTTGATGGTTTCAGACCAAGTACCGCCCACGTGGATCGTTCCCGCCTGTGTACCCAGCGAGGGGGTGAAGCCCGTTCCTACGGTTACCGTGCTCGTATAGGTGACCGTATAGGTTTCCCCGACGATCACGGGGATGGATTGATTGGCTCCCGTTTGCGTGAGCACCTGGACATTATTCCCGGTCTTCGTCGCCACGCCACCCGCAATCGCCCAGCTGGCCGTGGTCGTCCAGGCGCTGGTATCGGTAAAGGTCCCGTTCAACAGGTTGTTGCTGGTAACCGCCACGATTTTCACGCGCGCCGTGGTGATAGTCTCATTAGGATAATCGGCGTTGATATCCCACGATATCGTCTTGGCGCCGGGGATGACCCCACCGCCAACATCGCCCGTAGCCGTGGTGATGGGATAGGCGTAGCTGACGCCACTATCCTTGGAAAGCATCGCCGTGACGGTGCAAGGTCCGTCCGGGCTTGCCAGAGTGTAGCCAATAGTGACCGGACTCCCGGGCACAGCGCTTTGGGTCATAGTCACGCCTGTCACCGTCGGGTTTTGCGCCCAAGCGGGCACTGCAACGACCGCCAGCACGGCGACCAACAACCACAAAATTCTCTGATTCATATAATGCTCCTGTTCGTGCGCGATATTGCAGCTTTTTCCGGGCCCAGACGGAACGGTGAAGGCACCCTATACACGCTTGCTAAATGACTTCTGAAGACAAGGATATCGGGTTGACATCCAAATACTGGCTCTTTGGAGCATTTTTCGTGCCAAAATATCCTTTTCCCGCACATCTCCACCGAATTTCTCCATAAATACTTGCGCCACAATGTATTAGAAATCCGGAAACAGGGAAAGAATTACTCAGTACTGACATGCCTGGAAGTCTTAGGGTGGAAAATATTATCCGCTACAGAACAATAAAGATCCACTGGTGATAAAAAAATACTAGAGTGATTTTATTTCGTAATATTGTCAGAAAAAACATCACAGACTCGATGCGCGTGGTCGTTGATGGCCTTCAGGACTTGCGGAATAGAGCCCCCCCCCTCAACCGCCAAGGGCCTGCCCCCTCATTTCCCGGCCCTTGGTCGGCATTACACAGCCCGGCGAGCCTTAGTTCGAGAAGACCGCCGATAATCCATTCATGAGCGGATTGTCCCCGCTCGGGTATTTCTTGTACTCCACGTGCCCGTCGAGATAAACGATGTTCGATCCGCCCGGAATGTGGAAAAACTTGGCCGGCGTGGTGCCGAGGCGATCCCACATCAGCGGCACGGCACTCTGGGCCTTGGCGGAGGCACCCGGATTGTTGATGTCGGTGATAAGGAAACGCTCAACACCTTCCTTCAGGCGATAAAGGGTGTCCCCTCCCCCACTGCCCATGAACTGCACCTGCGCGGGCGGGACGATTCCCCAGGTCGCGGTGGCGACCGATTCAGCCTCCTGCGGGGTACCGTAATTGGTCAGCAGACTCACCAGCCCCGCCTTGCTGGTGATCAAGGGATTAAGCGCGATGTAGGGAACCTGCGTCACATCGATGTCGCCGGGTTCACCGTTCCCGGGGAAGGGCTGTTGAAGACCGGGTTCTCCGGTCGCGGCCGCCCCCACCCAGAATGCACCGGCCAGATCCGCCACATAGCCCAAATAGCGGTATCCCCGACTGTCAATGTGTTCCGGCTCGAGTTGCGAGGGGGACGTGATGATCCCCTGCGAGTTGGGCGTGCCATCGCCGCACCAACCGCCACCCGGGCACGTGATCCAGTAATCCGGGCTGCCGCCGGATCCCGAGTCCCCGTCCGACGGGCAAAACAGAATCTTCAAATCGGTGCAGTATTCGGGATAGATGGACGGCATCTGTATCATCTGCTGATACTCGGGCGTGCCGCAGTCATAGCACCAGCGCTGGGACGGATAGAGATTGCCCCCGCTTTCGTTCGAGTACATCTTCATGACCAGTCCCCACTGCTTGAGATTATTCTGACACGAGGAGCGTCGCGCCGATTCTCGCGCCCGCGCCAAGGCCGGAAGCAGTATGGCCGCCAATATGCCGATGATGGCAATGACCACCAGCAATTCAATCAAAGTGAATCCGGATTTCTTTTTCATGAGGATTTCCTTTCCCTTGCATGACCTTGATGACAAAATAATACCAGCACAATCGTTAAAGAAGCGGAGATTAAACCGCCCCCCCCACCTGCTCACGGTTTCGGAAACGCTCCCCAAAGAAGGCGGGATTGTGGCTCCCCTACGGGCGCGGGGAGCATCCCGTCAGCCACGAAAGCCGGAGCTGAGGTCGACATACTCCCGCTGGAGGCGCTCATCAAGTCGATAAACCCAGGAAAAACGGGGAGTTCCGCCGCCGTGAAGAGGGTTTCCCCCGCCCCCCAAGTGCGCCCGGCATCCTGCCAGGGATGCGCGATGATGGCCCCGCCTTCGGACATCACCGCCCAAAGGCGATCCGCACGCTGAAAGAAGCCACCGTAACACTCGGTCGTGAGCCACTGCGCCTGCCATCCCGACGCGCCGCCCTGCCGAACAGCGTGGTATGTGCCGGGCATGCCACTGCCCTCGGGCAGGGGATCCCCATAGCTGTGGGTATTCCACAGGTAGAGCAGATGCAGTGCCCCATCGGTGGTTCGTGCCATATCCATCGCGTAGGAGTTATAACCGATTATGGATTCTGCAACCCGCTCCCGCCACACCGGCGTTGCGGCCCCCGAGGGCAGAAAGAGACACCACACCTCGTTGTAGCTGTTGCCCTCCCCCCCATCCGGAGAATTCGAGGCGGCGAGATACAAGCCCTCCGCCGTCGGCACCAGAATGGGGTAGGTCCAGGCGGTCTTCGGCTTTACCGCTGTCTGACCCGGCTCAAGCAGGATGGACGGTTCCCATTCCAAGGTGTCGAGATTGAGTCGCGACAATCGCATACCATAGGTGGCATCGATATAGGCGAGATAGAACGTGGACTGCCACACACCCACCCCCAGATAATAAGCGGTCGTCACATCGGGTGGCGTGGGCAGCTCGTCAAAGGCATCAATTTCGCCCGACACATGGGCACGCAGTATTCGTGGTGGTGCCTTCATTCGGGCATAGGTCACGAGCAATCGCTTTTGGGGATCGAGCAACAGCGAAGCAGGCTGGTAAATCCCCGAAAGCTTGGCGCCGGAGCGCCAAGTCGCACCATCCAGACGGTACACCACGCCCTCGGCCGCATCCACCCCACCCCACAGCCCGGCAGTGAAGTAGGAGGCTCCATCAAAGACCAGTTTCGGCGAACTGTAGCCCCAGTAGGGACTCACCCACGATTGTCCGCGCGCAATTTCCGTGCAGTGGCTCTTCTTTTCGTCGGCGGCGGCCGGGGTGCTGCGCGTGGCGATGAAAGCGTCCCACAGCCCCTTTTCAATGTAGACATCCAGCAACGCGCTGGGACGCAACGCATGACATTCCATATGATATTTCTCGCCAAGCAAAGGATTCAGGGTTTCGCGCAATTTCGGGGAGGCGATGATCACAGGAGCGTCCGCAGGATTCGGGCAGGCCGGGAAATAGCCCACCTGTCCAAACCGGCGCAAATACCACGGCAGGGGCCAATAGTCGCCGTTTGGCTCGATCACATAGATGCGGAGATCGCGTCCGGCAGGATGGACGGCCGCAAGTTCCTCCATGCGCAGGGCCAACCGTTTCACCGCCGTGCTGGTATGCGCGTAGACATACGGATTCCTGGTGTCAGCGGCATAAACGGTCGTCCCGAGCCAGGTCTGATGGGCGGCATGAATCGTGCCCCCCAACAACAGCGCACACACTACAACCCGCACCGGCATGTAGCTAAACACACGCACCAGCCAAGCCGCACCCAGACCCGCAAATAGGATCAAGCCATAAAAGAAGATGAGAATATTCCACGGGGTTTTGTAAGGAATACAGGAGAAAACCACCATGAGAATCAGGGTGAACATCGCCAAAAAAACGCGCAGATGCAAGTCCGCAAGAGTAGAGCCATTCCCTGCCTTTGGCATTTTCGGCCAAAGTGAAGGAATGAGCCCCAGCATGGCAAGCGCGAAGACCAAAGCCTCGCTCCATCGAGGTCCGGCACTTTGATAGGTGTAGAGAATGACCTGAAAATAGTAATACCACGGCTTGTCATGCATCGCCGAGCTGCCCGCACCTTCCGCACGCCCCAGATACCGCGTATAGGTCAGCAATGAATCCAGCGGGCCCCGCGCGTGGGAGAAAAAGGAGGAGTAAAACAGCACGGACACAGCGACCATCGCCACAAGCCCAGCCAACACAGTCCCCGCACCAATACCCCGGGCAGCCGTAAGGGGAACCCGATGCCATCGGGCATGGATTCCCGTCCAAAGCAGGGCGCAGACCGCCGCCGCAGCCGCCACAAGAAAAGTCTCCTTGGTCGCTTGCGCGAGGCCCACGAGGACACCCAGCAAAACAAAGGCGTGCATGCGTTTCGTGCGCAAGGCATGCGCCCCCGCCGCAATGGCGGCATACACGAAGAACACAAACAGGGTTTCCTGAATATAATAGCGGCTGTAGAAAACCATGCCATGCGATATGGCAACAAACAAGGCCGCCCACAATATCGCACCCCGCCCCAAGGCATTGCGCCACCACCACAACAACCCCACCAGACCGATACCAAAGAGGGCAGGCACCAGCCGATACTGGCACTCCCGCGATTCTGCGAAATCCTTCACACCGCTTACCCAGAGCACGGGCAGCGTCAAGTAATACAAGGTCGGGCCATGATGCTCAAAGGGATCGTAGTGATATTTCCCGGAATCGTGAAGGATTCCAGCCTTGACCGCCTGATTGGCCTCGTCACCATGCATGGGCCGCGCTTCAAGATCATGAAGACGCAGAAAAGCGGCCAGACCCACCAGGCCCACAAAGACAACGGCATACAGACGGCGAAAGCGACCTTGCTCCGCCCGAAAAATCATATGATGACCCAAAGGTTACCTCCTGCTCTTCGATACGGTACCCGAGGGAAGATTCGCGGGTCAAGGTGCGACGACAACACGGGGCAGGCAAACACCCCATTTCACCCCCCGAAACCACCCGCCCCGTAACGCAGGCATCTTGCCTGCCGCCCTCCGCGCCAAAGGGGCCCAAAGCCCCCTCCTCTACGCTAGGGCTTCCGGAACACGCGAATGTCATCAATCCACACCGTCCCCTTGCCATTAAGCGTGACGCTGAGCTTCACGTTCGTCGGATTCTCCCCTTCTTTGAGAAAAAACGGTGTGGCCTCGGTCTGCCATTCGGTGGTTCCAGACAGGGGCGCATTCAAGCCTTTGGAAAAGTATTCGCCTTTGGAAAATTGGCACCACATTTCCAGATAGGCCTGCCCCTCAAAATTCTCGGTTCGCATTTTCGCCTGATAGACCAACATGGTGTTCTCGATGTCGAGGTCGCCCGTTTCATACAGCCGGATGGTGGTTGCGCCGGAACTCGTGATGCGGAAAGCCCCGTTGCCATCGCTGCTTATCGCCTTGTCAAGCGTAAGTCCCGTTGCATCCACTACCCCATCCAGCGCATCCACGGGATAATGTTTAAGCTCCACGGCGGACTTCATGTCTAACTCACTGTTCTTGGGAAACCATTGCGGAATCCAAAGCTGTGTGAGCAGCACGAGGAAGCACACAAAACCGGCCACCCCGAGATATCGGGCCTTTCGCTGGTTGGAAGAAGGCGTCCCGGGTTCTGGGGAAAGATTTTCATCATTCATGGCGATTCCTCCTCTCGCTTCATTATAAACCCAATTGCATTTTTCAGGAAGACGGAATACCCGCCGCCGGTTGTCCCGTGTTTGCAAGAAACTTGGCAATGGTCTCGCGAATGGCGGGGCCTCGCAGATCCCGGGCAACACATTTGCCCTCGGGATCAAAAAGCATGATTGCGGGAATTCCTTCCACCCCGTAATCCGAGGGGATGGAGGTTTTGCTCCAGTCACCGAGGAATACCTGGGTCCAGGCCATCCCGTTGTCCGCCACATACTGCTTGGGAGCCGCTATTTCGCGGTCGAGACTAAGTCCCACCATGACGAGTCGGGGGTCGTTCTTGAAGGCATCGTAGGCCGCCCGCATCGAGGGCGTTTCGCCCCGGCAGGGGCCGCACCAGGTGGCCCAGAAATCAACCAGCACATACTTGCCCCGCAACGCGGACAGCTTGAAAATCTCCCCATTAAACGTCTTCCCCACTATATCAGGAGTCCGGCCTTTTTGATTTTGTCCGGGGCGTACCTCCGCATCACGGGTTCCGGTGCTGTACCAGTCCGTGGGAGTCGGCTCATTGCCGTTGAACGACACCACAAATTGCCAGTCACCCTTCTTGAGTTTCGGAAAGAAGAAGGAACCGTCCGCAGTACAGACTCGTCCGAGGATGTAGGATTCGGCCGCTGCCAAGGGGCTTTCGCCCAACAGACAGAAGGGATAAATTTCGGCCCCACGGGCGGGTTGTCCGTCCGCGGTGAGCACCCGTCCGCCGAGGGGTTCAGCCGCCGTCAATTCCAGGACCGTGTTCATGCGCCGTCTGGCACTCGTTGACGCAAAGCTGTCAGGGCCGTCCGTCGCAGGCACCACGCGCACCGGCACGTCATCAGTGGCCAATTCTGTGTCCGTTTCCGCCCTGAAACCATAGTGCCCGGCGGGCAGGTTGTCAAAGTGAAATGCGCCTTGGGAATCGGTGACCACACTAAGTCTATTCCCCGGTCGCAGAGGCATCATGTCCCGGAGTTCCTTACCATCCAGCGGCGCATCCGCGATGATTGTGAGTTCAAGAACCGTGCCCGATACAGGCTGCTGATTCCGGAGGAGGTGGCCCGCGCAGCTCCCTCGATAGTCCCCATTGACCCCGGAATGCGACCGGATCATCTGGGGCGTCGGGGGAACCATCGCGGGATGCGCGGAGGGAGGCGGCACGGGGACGGTCGCCGTTTTCATGGGTTCGTCCGTTTTCTTTACCTCCTGCGGCTGTCCGGGAAAGAGGAACAAGACCGCCAGAATGCCCAGCGGCACAATCAACAACAGGAGCGATCGAAATTGTCCGTCTTGCATCGGAATATCCTCCTCGGGTCTTTATCCCGTCAGTCTTTGAACTGTTCTCACTGCAATAAGAAGCATTGTGGGCAAAAAGTTACAAGGACGTTCTTGGGCCGCTTAACCAGCATGCCCCGCGCCCTCCTCGAATTGTTTCGCCAATGCCTTCACACCACGCAGGTCCATTTTCCCGGAACCGAGCACGGGAATGCCCTCAATACGCAGAAATGCGCTCGATGCGGGAATCCAGAGATTAGGCAAACCGCTCTGCTTGAGCTTTTCATGCAGTGCGGCCAGTTGCTCTTCCTCAAGGGTGTGGAGCACCACGAGCTTCTCCCCCTTGTGCTCGTCCGGCAGTCCCACGACCACAAGCGCCTGCTCCGTAAGCCCCAGGAGTTCATGCATGGACTCCTCCACCTTGCCGTGCGGCACCATTTCACCGGCAATCTTGCTGAAACGGGACAGACGCCCGGTGATGGTGATGAATCCGTCCTCATCGGCCGAGGCGATGTCCCCGGTTTCATACCAACCATCGCGCAGTACTTCCGCCGTTTTTTCCGGTTTGCCCAGATAGCCCTGCATGACATTTGGTCCGGCCACCCAGAGCATGCCGGATTCACCGGTTGCCACAGGCGCACCCGTCTCGGGATGGACGATGCGCACGCTAACGCCCGGCACCGGATGCCCCACCGTCCCGTTCTTTGTGCCACGCTGGAAGAAGCCCGGCATGCGAAAGTTGGGCACATTGAGGGAAATCAGGGGTGAACATTCGGTAGCACCATAGCCCTCGATGGGTTCGATCCCAAACTTCTCCTTGCAGGCTTCGCGCACCCGGTCGGCGAGCTTCTCCGCGCCGCACACAATGTAGCGCAGACTGCTCATGGATTCAGGTTCGCATCGACGGATAAACCCCTGAAGAAGGGTTGAGGTCGCCATGAGGAACGTCGCTTGGTGCTGGTGGATGAGTCCACTGATAATCCGCGCATCGAGCGGGTTGGGGTGATACACCGCGCGGACGCCGCCACACAGGGGCAGCCAAAGCGTTCCCATGAAACCCATCGAATGAAAGAAGGGCAGCATGCCCATAATGCCGTCATTCCGGTCGTGCGGAAAGACCTGCAAGGTGGCCTCAATGTTACTCGCCACGTTGCGATGGGTCAGCATCACGCCTTTCGGCTCCCCTTCACTCCCACTCGAAAAGATCACCGTAGCCAGGTCCGTTTCCTTGCGTCCCGCAGGCGCACCGAGCATTCGCTCGATAAGCGCACAAGGACAAACCAAGGCCCAAAACAAACCTGTGAAACGATCCCGGTTGGTAATTGTTTTCCGTAGCGATTCCATGGACAGGACGGGGCGAGGTGACTCCACCTTCGCCTTCTCCAGGAACATTTCGGAAGTGATCACCTGCGTAATTCCGCATTGGGCGCAGGCGGATTCGAGCGCATTGGCCGATGCGGTGTAATTCAGGTTGACGGGGATTTTGCCCAGCCATTGCAGGGCCACATTGACAATAGTACCCGCCACCGACGGCGGCAACAGCACCCCGGTCATTTTCTCCGAACCGAGGGTGCGCTTGAGAACCCGCGAAAACGCGAGACTCCCCGCCAGTGCCTCAATGCGGGACATTTTCGGCACCATGCCGTCCGCAATGGCCTGCATGAAGGGCCGCCGCCGTGCCCGGCGCGCAAAGGATCGATGCAGCATGCGTCGAGGCAGTTCGGTGAAGCCCTGTGTACCCAATTCCTGTATGGCCTGCCGCACCACGCCCGCAGGACTGTCGGAAGGCATCGGCGCACCATAACTGATGGTCACGGGATAGGGAATCTGTTCCGGGATCTTCCACAGGAAACGGCCTTTGGAAAACCCGAAAATGCTGCCCCAAAGATTCCCCAGATGAACAGGAATTATGGGGACGTTTACGCCTTTGACGATCAACTCAAAGCCTTTACGGAAAGGCAGCAGTTGTCCGGTTCGTGTGATTTGTCCCTCCGCGAAGATGCAGATCGCCTCGCCAGCCGCCAAGGCGGCGGAGGCGGTCTTCAATGATTTCGCCATCTCGCGCGGCCCCTGATGCGCCGCAATGGGAATCACACCCATGAGCTTGGCGATGGGCCGCACAAGCGGAAAGTCGTAGATGCCCTTGTACATGAGGAAGCGAATGGGGCGATCCGTAGAGGCCAAAATCGCAAGCGCGTCCAGATAGGACGTGTGGTTGGCCACCAGCAAAACCCCGCCACCTGCGGGGATGTTTTCGCGACCCAACACCCGAACCCGGTAGAAGGTGCTGGCGAAACACCACAGAATGAATCGCAGCAGAAATATGGGCAGGAGCGCGCAGATGTATATGCCCACCGCCGCAGACAGCAGGGCGGCGACGAGGAATTTGTGGTGTGCGGTGAGGGCGTGAAACTGGCTGAAACCCAAAAAGAGCAGCGAAGCGAGTGCCATACCCACAAAGGTGAGCATATTGGAGGTAGCCAGCATGCTGCCCCGGGTCTTCTCCGGGCTGCGCTGCTGCAAGGTCGCTGCCAGGGGAATGTCAAAGAAACCGGCCGAAGCCCCAAGGCAAAACAGCAGAAACAGTGAACCGACATAGGTGGTGCCAGGAACAGCCCACAGGGCGGCAAAGAACGACAATCCCGCCGCGCCCAGAGGGATAAGCCCCACCTCAACCTTGCCGCGCGAAAACAGGCCCGCCGCCACGCTGCCCGCGCCAATACCCACCGCCAGCAGGGCGTTCATGTACGATATCCGGCTTTCATCTAGAAGTAAAGTCGTCTTCCCGAAATCGGTCATGTTGAGGGTCAAGAACTGAGCCAGAAACCAGAAGTACATGTAACCGATTACCGTCAACAGCAGCCAGCGATCGTTCCACATGATGCCGAAGTCGCGGCCCATGCCCGACCAGGGATTCAACGGGATGCGCTGTTGCGGGTTCGCGGGTTGCGGGCGGGTGATGCCGAGTGCCGTCAACAATCCCACGCAGGACAAACCCGTCAGCAGTATGCCCGCCCAATACACCCGCTCATGGAGCAGGCTGTACACCGGCCCCGCGAGGCCCAGACCCGCAATGATGGCAATCATGGTCATCATCTGGATGACCCCGTTGCCCCAGGAAAGGCGATCCTCGGGCAGGATTTCAGGCAGCAGCCCATATTTGGACGGGCTGAAAATGGTGCTATGGGTCGCCATGAGAAACAACAGCACCCAGAACAGGCTTTCGATCCGGAAATAGAAAGCCGCCGTGCCCAGCATCATGATGACGACTTCCAAACACTTCACCCAGACCGCCACATCCTTCTTGCTGTTCCGGTCGGAAAACGCCCCAGCATAGCCCGGAAATAGGATGAAGGGGATGGAAAAAAGCAATCCGGCGATTGAAAGCACCCGTTCGCTGGCTTGCTGACTCAAGACCCCGCCGTTCCTCGCGGCCAACATGTCCCAAAGGGTGTACACGATAAGGAGCTTGAACATGTTATCGTTGAAGGCCCCCTGGAACTGGGTCACGATCAGGAACCAGAAGCCTTTTTTGTATCCCGCTTGGGGCGGATGGACGGCTGGAGTGGTCTCGGAGGTCATGCTTCTTCTCCCACCGCAGGTGCGGGGTGTTGCGTTTCCACGGAAGAGGCGGGGACGGCACTTTGGGCGGACTGTGCCCGGCGCGCACTTGCAAAGAGTTTCGAGAGGGCCAGATGGGCCGGCAGATAGAAGACGGTGGGGAAAACAACGATCAGCATCGTCAACCACAATCCCGGTGCCATCCAGTGCTGCGGCTCAGTGTAGCTCAGGCCGAAGACATAGTTGATGTTAACAGCGGCGTTCGGGTCGGAGACCGGTGCCGGGGGCATCGGGGTGAAGAAGTAGCAACCCAGCAACAACGCCACTCCGCAGGCGCTCTGGATGACAAAAGCACGCCGGTCGTAGCCGAGTTTCCACACCAGATAAACCAGCAAAAACGGCATCCATCCGTGAAACGAGGACAGACCCCGCACGAAAAGGGGAAGCTTTTCGTCGAACATGTACGCCGTCATACCGACCGGACCCTGCCCGAACACCAGCGTGCAGACAAAGTCGAAAACCCAGATCATTTGCGGCAAAAGAATGGCGACTGCTTGCACGCTCACGAGCATCCGGTTTTCCAGCCAAAGGGCAGGCAGGGTCACCAGCAGCGCGACATCGCAGAAATACAGGAAGTTGACAGGCCCGTAGGCTTTCCAATAGTAGGGCACAAGCACGCACACAAACGCCGTGTAAATGACCTTGAGCCAAATCGGCACCTGTGCTGTTGCCGATGCGGAGGATGCTCCGGATTCCGGGATGGGGGCTTTATGTTCCATGGTTGCTTCCTTTCTGTTGCGCCTTCGCTTCTCGCTTCCACCCTTAAAAGAAGAAAAAGCCACCCAAGGTTACACCATCCCATGTCGCGCCCAATGTCGACATCACTTCGCGTGCTTACGATTTCAGGAACGCTGCGAGGGGGCAAGCCTCGCAGCGAGGCTGTGGACGGCAGAAATCTTTGCCGATCCACACAATCAAACCATGGTACTCTTTATACCGGTGC